>CAZBFI010000024.1:0-20132 GCA_964491165.1 uncultured Faecalibacterium sp. | reverse complement strand
GTCAACATAATCTCTGACGACTGAAATTTTTTGATTCTTCTTAACCGTAAGACAGCCGACACCTTGGGTGTCCTTCATTGCCTTGGGAGTGATTGCCGATGTATCGACAATAAGGCATCTGCCACCCGTTGTTTCAATCACAATCTGTCTGTCGTCTTCAAGGTAAATTATGCCTGCAAGCGGTGACTTATCGGAATAAGCCTTAATAAGCTTTTTTCTGTTGGTCTTTGTTGAATATGAAGTAAGGCTGACCTTTGCAGCTTTACCATTATCAAAAACGAACAGCATATAACCGCTGTAATCCTTTGTTACAACCATAAAGATTGCATTTTCATTTTCGTCCATACCGAGCTTTGCGGGGATATAATCACCCAGAACGCTTGCCTTAGTGTCTGCAAAATCGGAAGCCTTTGCCTTATATACCTGACACTTATCGGTAAAGAAAAGAAGATCATTGTTGTTTGTGGTCTCAAAGCTTTGGAGAATTTTATCGTTGTCCTTAAGCTTTTGCTCTCCGCCCATACGAAGAGAAAGAGGAGTAATTTTTTTGAAATAACCCTCTTTTGTGAAGAAAAGATTGACGGGATAATCGGGAATTTCTTCTTCGGTTTCCTCATCTTCAAGTTCACTGACATACAAAATACTGCTTTTTCTTTCCTTACCGTATTTTTTAATGACATCGTTCAGCTCTGAAATGATTATTTTTCTTATCTTGGCCTTAGAGGCGAGTATTTCCTCCATGTCGTTGATATCGGCTTCCAAGTCCTTGATGTCTTTTAATCTTTTGAGAATATACTCACGGTTAAGGTGTCGAAGCTTGATTTCCGCAACATATTCGGCTTGTATTTCATCAATGCCGAAGCCGATCATAAGATTTGGGATAACCTCATTTTCTTCCTCGGTATTTCTGATGATTGCGATAGCCTTGTCGATATCGAGAAGAATTTTCTCCAAGCCCTTTAAAAGATGCAGGCGTGATTTTGCCTTGTTAAGATCAAAGCTTACCCTTCTGTGAACACATTTTCCTCTGAATCTGATCCACTCGATAAGCAGGTCTTTGACACCGAAAACCTTAGGATAGCCGTCAACCAAAACATTGAAATTACATGAAAAGCTGTCCTCAAGCGGTGTTTGCTTGTAAAGCTTGAGCATGAGCTTATCTGCGTCGACTCCACGCTTTAAATCAATTGTGATTTTAAGGCCGTTCTTGTCTGTTTCGTCACGGATGTCCACAATCTCCTTGATTGAGCCGGCTTTAACTCTTTCGATTATCTTGTCTATAATCGCCTCGGCTGTGGTTGTGGGCGGTATTTGTGTTATATCAATGCAGTTGAAATTTTTATCGTAAGTATATTTTGCACGAACCTTGATTCCGCCTCTGCCGGTGCGGTAAATTTCTTCCATCTCATCTCTGTTATAGAGAATCGTGCCTCCGCCTATAAAGTCGGGAGCAGGCATTGTTTCAATGCAGTTGTGATCCTGATTTTTAATCAGCTCTATCGTTGTTTCACAAAGCTCTTTAAGGTTAAAGGAGCAAATCGAGCTTGCCATACCTACTGCAATACCGAGATTGTTGTTTGCAAGGATAGACGGGAAAGTGACCGGAAGCAATGTCGGCTCCTTTGTGGTGCTGTCATAATTATCGACAAAGTCAACCGTATCTTTATCAATTTCTCCGAAAAGCTCACTGCAAATGCTTTCAAGCTTAGCTTCTGTGTAACGGGCAGCTGCATAATGCATATCTCTTGAATAGGCCTTACCGAAGTTACCCTTAGAATCGACATACGGATTAAGCAAAGCCTCATTACCTCTTGAAAGTCGAACCATTGTTTCATAAATGGCAGCATCACCGTGAGGATTAAGACGCATGGTCTGACCGACGATGTTAGCGGATTTTGTTCTTGAGCCGTTCAAAAGTCCCATTTTATACATCGTGTAAAGGAGCTTTCTGTGAGATGGCTTAAAGCCGTCGATCTCAGGTATTGCTCTTGAAAGAATAACGCTCATAGCGTAAGGCATAAAGTTTAATTCGACTGTATCGGTTATACGCTGTTCGATCATTTCGCCGGCGTTTGCAATATGAGTATTTTTAAGAATATCTTGCTGTGATTCGGGTTCTGAATTTTTCTTTTTTCTTGCCATCTATTATTTTCACCTCAGCTTACATCTGTCATGTCTATATAAAGATGTCCGTAATTTGCAATATAATCCTTTCTGCCTGTGAGATTGTCACCTAACATAAGGTCAAACATTTCGGCAGTCTGCTGTGCATCGGTAGGATCAATTTTAATGAGCCTTCTCGTTGACGGATTCATCGTTGTCAGGTTCATCATGTCGGCATCGTTTTCACCGAGACCCTTTGAACGCTGTATTGTATATTTAGCTTTTCCGATTTGCTCGATTGCATCGGATTTTTCTTTTTCTGTATAAGCGAACCAGGTTTGACCTCCGCTTGTTATTTCATAAAGTGGAGATTCTGCAATGAATACCTTCCCCTCTTTGATGAGTGTCGGCATAAGCCTGTAAATCATTGCAAGAATGAGCGTTCTTATCTGATATCCGTCAACATCGGCATCGGTACAGATGATGATTTTGCTCCAACGAAGATTATCCATGCTGAAGGTTGAAAAGTTTTTCATTCCCTTAGCCTGAACCTCAACACCGCAGCCGAGTACCTTGAGCAGATCAGTTATAATTTCGCTTTTAAAAATCTTATCGTAACCGCATTTAAGACAGTTGAGAATTTTACCTCTTACGGTAATAATTGCCTGAAACTCGGAATCTCTTGCCTGCTTACAAGCACCGAGAGCCGAATCACCCTCAACGATGAAAAGCTCTCTTTTTTCAATGTCCTTGCTACGACAGTCAACAAACTTCTGAACTCTGTTTGCAAGGTCATTTGATGTTGCAAGAGTCTTTTTAAGGTTGAGTCTTGTCGATTCGGCTTTGATACGGCTTCTCATGTTTACAAGAATCTGATCGGTGATTTTGTCAGCCTCAAGCTTATTTTCAATGAAGTAAATTTCAATTTGGTGACGCAAAAATTCCGTCATAGCCTCTTGAATGAATTTGTTTGTGATTGCCTTTTTGGTCTGATTGAGATAAGATGTTTCCGTTGAAAAAGAAGATGAAACCAAAATAAGACAGTCGGCTATATCCTGAAACTTGATTTTGGAATCTGCCTTGGTATATTTACCGTTTTGCTTTAAATAAGCATCTATCTGTGCAACCATTGCATTTTTGACGGCATTATCCGGTGAACCGCCAAATTCAAGAAAGCTCGAATTGTGATAATATTCTATCAGCTGCTTCTTGTTTGAAAATGTGAGTGCAACATTGAGCTTAACCTTGTATTCTGGCAAATCGGCTCTGTCCTTACCGCTTCTTTCGGTTTGCCAGAACTGAACTGAGGTCATTGCATCTTCTCCGGCAAACTCCTTAACATAATCCTTGATGCCGTTTTCATAATAATAGACAAAGGTTTCATAACCACCCTTTATCTGATTTTTCAGCTCAAAATGCACCTTTGGATTTACGATAGCCTGTCTTTGAAGAACCTGCTGATAATATTCAAGCGGAATATCAATATCTGTGAAAACCTCTAAGTCCGGCTTCCATCTTATTCTTGTTCCGGTGTCCTTTTTGCCGTAAGGCTCTGATGTGAGTCCGCCCACATTTACGCCCTTTTCGAAATGGAGAGTATATTTTGTGCCGTCTTTTTTGATTTCGGCATCCATGTATTCACTTGCAAACTGAGTTGCACAAAGTCCGAGACCGTTGAGACCCAAAGAGTATTCGTAGCTACCACCGCTGTTGGTGTTATACTTACTGCCGGCATACATTTCACAAAAAATAAGCTCCCAGTTTTCTCTGTCATATTTTTCATTATAGCCGACCGGAATACCTCTGCCGCAGTCCAGAACTTCGATTGAGCCGTCAAGATATTTGATTACGGTGATCTTATCGCCGTAGCCCTCTCTTGCTTCGTCGATTGAATTTGAAAGAATCTCAAAAACCGAATGTTCACAGCCTGCAATACCGTTCGAGCCAAAAATAACCGCCGGTCTTTTTCTTACTCGGTCAGCACCCTCTAACATTTCAATATCATTATCGGAATATCCTGATTTCTTTGCCATTATATCGGTTTCCTTTCACAAAAGTTGAAAATAAAATTAAGAAAATATACAAAATGTTGTGTAGATATTTTTAAATAAACACAATGCTTATAATGTACACTATTTTTCAAAAAAAATCAAGTCCAAAAAGCTCATTTAAGCCTTTGTTTAAAGGATTTAAACGGCTGACAGCTTCTCTCATTGTCTGTCATTTTCGGTATTTTTTCTTCATTCATAAGACAGCAGTTGAAAATTATATCGTCTCCGAATTTGTCCCTTAATTTCATAATTACGGCATCAATATTTTTTTGCTTTTCTATTTTGCTGTAATCGGTGTAAAAATCGAGCTGCTCATAGCAGGGCTTATCGGTTAAATTTATCGCTCTTACAGTAAGGGCTCTGACATTATTATCCCATGTGTAATTGCTTTTAAAAAGCTTCGTTGCAATTTTTGCAATCTCAAAAGCCGATTGAGTTGAGCTTTGAATCTGACACTGAAACTGCTTGCTGACAAAATGTGCATCTTTCACATTGATTTGAACACCCGTTGCAAAAAGGCACTCTTCAACGAGTCTTTTGGCAACATTTTGACTCAAGGAAAGAAACACTCTCCAAACCTCAGTGTCATTTTCAAGGTCTTTTTTACAGGTCATGCCATGTCCGATGCTTTTTGATTTTGTGATGCATGAGTCAAGCGCAACCGCCTGCTTGTTAAGACCGTTTGCCGATATCCACATTTCAGTGCCGGACATACCGAAAACGGATTTAAGCCAATCCTCAGAGCAATTTGCAAGGTCACCGATTGTAATTATTCCGTATCTTTCAAGCTGCTGTGCTGTTTTTCTTCCGACTCCGAACAAAGCACCTGCCGGAAGATGCCAGATTTTTTTCTTAAAATCATCAGCTCCAATTTCAAAAAAGCTGTCTCTTTTTGCAAGGTCACTTCCGAGCTTGGCAAATATCTTGTTATAAGAAAGTCCGATTGAAACAGTGATTCCCAATTCTTGCCGGAAACTTTGCATGATTTCACGAATAATATTATAAGCCGAACCGAAAAGAGTTATACTGCCGGTAATATCACACCATACCTCATCAAGCCCCATCGGTTCGATTCTGTCGGTATAGCGTGAATAAATTTCATGTGCTTTGAGTGAATACTCCTTGTATATGTCAAAATGCGGTTCAACAATAATCAGGTCGGGACATTTTTGTCTTGCCTGCCATAAGGCTTCCCCGGTTTTCACACCGAATTTCTTCGCTATTTCGTTTTTCGCGAGAATGATTCCATGTCGGTTTTCCTCGTTTCCGCCGACAGCCATCGCCTTATCCTTTAATTCGGGGTTAAGACAGCATTCTATTGAAGCATAACATGAATTCATATCCGAATGAATAATAACCTTTTCCAAAACAAGCACCTACACTAAAGAACATTTGTTCGTTAGATGTATTATACTCTACGAAAAAACTTTTGTCAAGTAAGTATTGATTGTTAAAAAGCTAAAAAACACGACCCACAAATTATAATGGATCGTGCCTTTTGTTATATAAAGAATTATTTAAGATACCTAACGGCTTACAAGCTCTTAATCGAGCAGTAATTCATCGCAAGCCAATATATAATTGAACAGCACCTTAACAGCTTGAAAAAATCCCTCGATGTCAATACATTCGTCGCATTGATGTGCTCCTCCGTGACCGTCGGGCATTTCAAAGACAGGAGCTTCTCTGTCCTTTTTGATTATCGAAGTTCCGATTGAAAAAGCGTTTTTAAGCTTTCTTGCGTATGTTCCGCCGGACATTGTGACTCTTTCGAGTCTTTCACCGGTAAGCTCCTCGTATATGTTTTCAAAAACAGACGGGAATTTACTTTCTTTTTCAATCGAAAATCCGGGACTGTTATCCTTGTGTACGGCTTTGAAATGTTTAGCCTTGAGATTTTCGTCAATTGTTTTTTCAAGCTCATTCGGATCAACAGAGTCGCCGTATCTGATGTCGAAGCTAAGATTCAGCCTGCCGTCAACTGTCTTGCAGATTCCGTTAACGCAGGTTGTTTTTCCGAACATTTCATCATGATGCTCAATGCCCAAGCCCTTTCCGTAATAACAACCGAGAAGCTCTTTTGCCGCAAAGAGAATACCCTTGTCATGTTCGCTGAGAAAATCACATTCACAAAGCAGGCTTATCGCCAAATAAGCTGCGTTTTGTGAGCCTTCCGGTATGCTTGCATGCTTTGCAACACCTTTGACAGTCAGCAAAATCTCATTATCTGTTACATCAATTTCAAAATTGCCGTTTCCCTTTGATTTTAAAGAAAGCTCATCAAATGCTGTTTTTGAATAAGGGATTTTCACACTGACCTTATCAAGCACGATGTTATAAGCCTGACCTCCGTCGATATCCGTTATACCTTCAAAAGCTGAATCACTTTCACTCATGAGATGATATATACCCTTTTCACCGATACTGCAAGGGAAATCGGCATCGGGTACAAGAGAAACTGCCGGCATTGCTTCGTTCTTCAAATAATTTTGCAAATCAACCATTCCGCATTCTTCATCCGAACCGATAAAAAGCTCAATGCCGTTATTGAGAGTGATGTTTTTTTCTTTCAAGAAGTTAAAAACACAGTAAGCTGCAATAATTCCCGATTTGTTATCCTCAACGCCTCTACCGATAAGAGTGCCATCGATAATTACCGGTTCAAAAGGCTTTGTATATATCCAGCCCTCACTTACAGGCACAACATCACTGTGACTGAATATACCTATTTTGTTTTTTTCGTTTCCATGGAAAACTAAAGCGTAAGTATTATTTTCATCTTTCTTTGTCTTAAAACCGCTTTTTTCAAAAATTTCCGCCGCCGTTAAAAGAGCTTTTTTGCAATTTTCACCGAACGGAGAATCAACAGTCGCTTCCGATTTAATTGACGGTATTCTAACCAATCTCATCCATTCGGCAATAATTTTATCTTTATTGTCATTAAGCCACTGTTCAAGCTCTTCATTATATTTCTTATTAACCAAATAAAACAACTCCTTATTTTTTCACATTATACAGCTCATCAGTAACCGATAGCCGTTGCCAGAACCAATATTCCCGCCGAAGCAATAAACTCTCCCAAAAACAGCTTCCAAGAGCATTTTAAGTATTTGATATAAGATATGTTTATCATGCCTAAGGCGATCATAAGCAAGGCATTTGTCGGGAACAAAACATTGCAAAGTCCGTCACTCAAGCAAAAAGCGACAATGAGGTTCTGCTCTCCGATGCCAATCATCTTAACAAGAGGAAGAAGAATCGGCATAAGAAGAAACGCTTTTGCAGTTCCACTTCCGATGAAAAATTCAAAGATACAAATAACAAAGAAAATTATGATTATTGCCGCATAAGGGTTGACATTGCTTATCAGATTGTAAACATGATAAAGGATAGTGTCAATTATCATTCCTCTTCTGAGAATATATGTAATGCTTATAATAACCATGATGATCGGTGCGCAGGGCAAAATAGTACGAATGCCCTCGGCAAACACAGCCTTTAATTCCTTAGCACCCAATCCGCTGATTTTTCCTGCTCTCAAACCGCCAACGGTGAAAAGCACAGCCATAGAGGCAAGAGGCAAATATCCGATGATATCGGAGACAGACTGATCCTTAACAAAGATATTCGTCAAAAGGCAAATGACTGTTATCACAAGAACAATTCCCAGCGAAGAAACAAATGCCTTTGAAGCTTTACGAAGCTGAGGATTGCCCTTGACCTTATTCATCTCATCTTCATTAAGCAAGCTCTCTTTCAACTCACGGTCACTTTCATAGCAAAGTGATTTTTTGGGATCTTTTTCAATCTTTTTTGCATAGGTGATAAAAAATCCTGCAAGGACAATATAAACAACTGCAAAAACGAAAATTCTGAAAAGTACGCCCGAAAACATCGGTAAGCCTGCCATGGATTGCGTGATTCCGACATTGAACGGATTAAATGTTGCGGCAGAGTAACCGAAGGCGACGGATATAAGACTGATACCGATGCCGACAAACGAGTCCCAGCCAAGAGAAAGTGAAATTGCAACTGCCAACGGCACAAGCGTAACGGATTCTTCAAGAATACCGGCAAAAGATGAAAGAAGCATACAAGCCAAAATCATCATTGAAAGCAAGATATATTTTTTATTCTCAAACTTTTCAACAACAACCGACATCATATATTTCAAGACACCGCTTCTGTCGAGAATGAGAAAGGTTCCGCCGATAAGCGTAATAACCAATATGATTATTACTCCTGTCATTGCATCGCTTGTGGCATAAATAAACGTTTCAATCGGTGAAATGAAAATTCGCCAAAAGCTGTAACCGACCTCTTGCTTAGTCATTTCATGATAAGTGCCGTTGATTATTGTTCCGTCCTCTGCTGTGTCATAAGCTCCGGGAGGTACGATCTGCGTTAAGATTCCCGCAAAGATCATTATTCCCAAAAGCAATACGGTGACACCGATAAGTGTCTTTTTGTCAATTTTTATGAAAGCTTTATTTTCCTTTTTTTGCATTGTGATTCTCCTTAAATATTGTTGTCAATTTCAAGAATTTCTCTTCCGGTGTAGAAATTTATTTTATCAAAACCGCATTTTTTAGCAAGTGCCATGCATTCAGTGATTCCTTTGCCAACATCAAAAGCCGAATGTGCATCGGAGCCGATTGTAATATTTTTTCCTCCAAGCTCTTTATATCTTTTGAGTATTGTTTCATCGGGAAGAGGTTTTCCGACGGGCTGCCTGAGACCCGACGAATTGATTTCAAGGGATTTTCCGTTTTCGATTATACATTTTAAAAGCTCATCGGTAGCTTTTGAGATTTTTGAATAATCAAAGTTAATTTTATATTTACCCTCTATATATCGCATCGGACAGGTAATGTGAGCAAGAACATCACAACCGTTCCAACAGGCAATTTCGGTTAACTCTGAAAAATAATCAGTCATAAATTTATAAACATCAATTTCATCAAACGGAATCCGTCTCAGCTCACAGTCAAAGCCTTTCGGTGAATGGATTGAACCAAGCACGATGTCATATTTATGGTTACTTATTATTTTTTCACTCAGAGCCTTATCGCTAAGCGGTTGGGCAATTTCAATTCCTATCAAAACAAGCAGTTCACCCGCAAAAGATGATTTTGCTTTGAGACATTCAAAATATGAATGAAAAATCGTTGTGTTAAACTTTTGAGAGAAAAATTTATCAATCTCACAGTGATCCGTGAATGCTATTGCCCTCAAGCCCTTATCAACAGCCTGTTCACAAATATGCATAGGAGAATGCTGACCGTCATTTGAATTGTCCGAATGCACATGCATATCCATAATACGCTGCTTGTTCACCTTTATCCCTCCTTATACTGTACATTTGTATTTTTCAATTTTACACCAAAATAAAAAAACATTCAATAACTTTGAACAAATTATTGCTTTAAAACATTGGAATATAATAACATAAATATATTTGTCATATCGGCAAAAAATAATTACTGCAAACGCAAAAAACTTTTTAAGGAGAGAAAAAAACATGGCAAGTAATTCAAAGGGTATGGTACCCGAAGCACGCGAAGCGCTCGATAAGTTCAAGATGGAAGCTGCTTCTGAAGTAGGCGTAAACTTGAAGCAGGGCTACAACGGTCACCTTACTTCCCGTGAAGCCGGTTCAATCGGTGGCCAGATGGTCAAGAAAATGATTGAGTCGTATGAAAAGAATATGAAATAAATTTTTTTCACTTAAAAGTCGTCTTATGACGGCTTTTTTGTTGTTCACGCTCACTGAAACGAGGCTGTAAAAACAATGTTTTTACAGCCTCGAACTTTTTATTTAATAAGGTAAACACGGGTTTCATACGGTCTTGTGAAAAATCCGTTGTGAATGACGGGGTTACTGTCATAGTTTGAGAGGATAAGCTCTGCATCACGGATTTGAAAATCACTGCTTGGAGCACGGAATGCCATCTCTTTATCGCTGAAAGAACAAATGACAAGCATTTTCTGCCCTTCATATTTTCTAAGATAAGCAAAGATGTTCTTTTCGGTTTTGAGCAATGTAAAGTCGCCGTACTTGACAATGTCATTCTCCTTGCGGAAACGAAGTAGCTTTTTGTAGTAGTTGAGAATAGAATGCTCATTTTTTTGCTCTGCTTCAACATTGATCATCGGATAATTTGGATTAACTGCAAACCACGGTTCGTCGGCAGTGGTAAAGCCGGCATTTTTTTCAATGTTCCATTGCATTGGAGTTCTTGCGTTGTCCCTTGAAGCATACATACAAAATTTCATGGTCAGCTTGTCGCTGAATCCGAGCTTTCTGAACAAAGCGTAAGTGTTTACAGAGGAAATATCCTTATATTTATCAATAGAGTCAATCTTAGGATTCGTCATACCTATTTCCTGTCCCTGATAAATAAAGGGTGTACCCGACTGACAGATATACATCGTTGCAAGCATTTTTCCGCTTTGCACACGGTATTTTTCACTTCCGTAACGGGAAATTATTCTCGGCTGGTCATGATTTTCAAGATAATTTGCATTCCAGCCCTTTCCGTAAAGCTTTGTTTGCCAGTTGTTATAAACCTTCTTTAACCTGCCGGGTCTGAAAGGTGTGATGATCCAGTTTGTGATGATGTTATCGCAGTTCATGTGTTCAAAATTAAACATCATGTTAAGAAGCTGATCGTCACCCTCTTGAATGAATTTGAGAGCTTTTTTCGGTGTCATCATCGGAGCTTCACCGACTGTGAAGCAATCGTATTGATCATATATTTCCTTAAACTCTCTCAAATATTTTCTGAGGTTCGGTCCGTCACTGTAATGCTCAATACCCGTTGCAGTCGGAAGCGGGAAACCGTTCGGCAAGCCCGGCTTTTTGGAAATAAATGTTATAACATCCTCTCTGAAGCCGTCAACGCCCATGTCAAGCCAGAAGCGGATAACATCCTTGACCTCTTTTCTGACCTTAGGGTTATCCATGTTGAGATCAGGCTGACCCTTTGCAAAAACATGCAAATAATATTTGTCGATTTCCTTGCAGTATTCCCATGCCTTTCCCTGAAAGGTTGAAAGCCAGTTATTCGGCTCTTTACCGGGCTTTCTCCCTTTTCTCCAGATGTAATAATCATGATAAGGGTTATCCTCACCCTTTTTGCTCTGCTTGAACCATTCGTGTTCATCGGAGGTGTGATTTATAACAAGATCCATGATTATTTTTAAATCTCTTTTATGTGCTTCGTCAAGCAAGAGCTTGAACTGCTCAAGAGTGCCATAATCCTCCGAAATGTTCCTGTAATCCGAAATATCATAACCGTAATCGGCATTCGGTGACGGGAACAAGGGTGAAAACCAAATCGCGTCAACTCCAAGCTCCTTTATGTAATCAAGCTTTGAAATAATGCCTTCGAGATCACCGATTCCGTCGCCGTTGCCGTCACAGAAGCTTCTGGGCCATATTTGATAGACGGACATTTCCTTATACCATTTTTTCTCCATTAAAACATCTCCTTAAAATCACATTAAGGGGCAGTAAAAACTCTATGTCTCTTACAGCCCCTCACATTATTTAATTATTTTGCTTTTGCTGCCTTTCTTTGTTCAATTTCGGCAACAAGTTCTCTCTGACGCTTTTCTGTAAGAGTGTAGAAGAACATGGGAATTGCACAGGCAAACATACTGATTGCACCGGAAAGAATGAGAACATTCCAAAGAGCGTTGGGATTTGCAACTTGACCTGTTGCAGAGTCAATGCCGGCAATGCTCATTGACATAACACCGATGAATGCACCGACTGCCATACCGATCTTATTGATGAGTGTCTGCATAGCGAAACAAATACCTTCGCCTCTTTCACCTGTTTTCCATTCGAGGTAGTCAACGGTGTCACCAATCATAGCATAAGTCATGATGTTGTTAACACCCTGAGGAATACCGAGAAGAACAAGTCCGATAGCGGAAACGATGAGCTTCCAAGGAGCATCGTAGCCTACAAAATACATAACAGTCATTACGATGCCGCCGAAAAGGTGGACAAGAATGTAAGTGTACTTCTTTGTGAATTTCTTTGTAAGAAGAGGAACGAGTACTGATGCCACAAGACCACCGGGAACAACGAGCAATGTGATAATACCGTATAAACCTTCGTTTTTGAGAACATACTTTGCAAAATACAAGCCGCCTGTATAGGTGTAAACCATTCTTGCACCGCCGAGAACACCGGAGATAACGATGAGCATAAGCTCTTTGTTTTTGAACAGAAGCTTAAGGTTGTGACCGAATGACGGAATGTTATCATCCTGGGCAGTGAAACGCTCTTTTGTGTTTTTAAAGCCGTAGAAGAACATGGGAACAGCTGCAACAACAAAGACAACGGCACAAATGAAATATATCCACTTGAGTGTGTCGGCATTCTGCTCAACGCAGTTATTCATAACAGTGCCGACAAATGTTTCGGCAGCCTCTTTTGCTGTTATACCTTGATTTTTAACGATTGCCGCAATTTGCTCTGCCTTATCGGCCATGATAAGATCAATGTTGTCAGCGGTATATTTAAACTTTGCCGTAAGTGCATTTGTGATGATCGGAACACCGACAGTAACAATACCTGCACCGACAGTACAGACAAGACGGGCAACTGTAAGAATGTTACCTCTGACGGTTGTGTCGTTTGTAAGACAGGTTGAAAGTCCCCAGTAAGGAACATCGGCAACAGTATAAACAACCGACCAGATGACATAAAGAACAGAAATGATAACAAATGTTGTAACTGACTTTGCTTTAAAAACAGGAAGGAAGCAAAGAATCGTACAAACTGCTATCGGTATAGCCATCCATTTAAGGTAGGGACGACATTTACCCCACTTAGTTCTTGTTTTGTCAACAATCGAACCCATGATTGGATCATTGCAGGCATCGAAAACTCTTGTTCCGAGCATAAGGAAAGCAACGGCAATTGCACCGTCAAGTGCGCCAACCTTAACACCATCTGCACCGAAAAGCAATGCATCAGTCAAAAATACCGTCAAATACGATCCGATTATCGTGCATACAAAATTCTGACCGAAGCCTGCGATACTATATGCAATAGCTTCTTTTGGCTGAACGCCTTTTCCGGGAGTTGTGCCGAACAATTTGTGTAAAAGTTCGTTAACTTTCATGTTTTCCCATATCCTTTCTTTGTTTAAATCATAAGAAAATGCACAATATTTTGTGCATTACTCGGCAATTATAACATAATGAAAAACCAAAGGCAAGTATATTTTATACAAAAATACCCACCTTTGGTTAAGTTTACACTTTGTTAAAAATTAAATATTATTAAAGGATTTTTTTAAGATACTGACCCGTATATGAGCTTTCACATTCAATGATTTCTTCCGGAGTTCCCTGAGCAACGATCATTCCGCCACCGTCTCCGCCCTCCGGTCCGAGATCAATGATATGGTCGGCACACTTGATAACATCAAGGTTGTGTTCAATAACAACAACCGAATTTCCGTTTTCAACAAGAGTATGAAGAACATTGACAAGTCGGTGTACATCGGCTGTATGAAGTCCCGTGGTAGGCTCATCGAGAATGTATATTGTTTTACCCGTGGAGACCTTTGAAAGCTCTGTTGAAAGCTTGACTCTTTGTGCTTCACCACCGGAAAGAGTCGTTGCCGGCTGTCCGATTTTGATATAACCTAAACCGACATCGTAGAGTGTTTTAAGTTTTCTGTAAATCTTTTGATGATTTTCAAAAAACTGCATTCCCTCTTCAACGGTCATTTCGAGAACATCGTTTATTGTTTTTCCCTTATATTTCACCGCAAGAGTTTCACTGTTATATCTTTTACCCTTACACACCTCACACGGAACAAAAATATCCGCAAGAAAATGCATTTCAATTTTGACAATGCCGTCTCCTTGACAAGCCTCACAGCGACCGCCCTTAACATTGAAAGAGAAACGGCTTGCAGTGTAGCCCTTGGCTTTTGCATCGCTTGTTGCGGCATAAAGCTCACGGATATCAGAAAAAACTCCCGTATATGTTGCAGGGTTCGATCTCGGTGTTCTTCCGATTGGTGACTGGTCAATATTGATAATTTTATCGAGATTTTCGATGCCTTTCATTTTTCTGAATTTTCCCGGCACTTTCTTAGAGCCGTTCAATTCATTGCTCAAATATTTATACAGAATTTCATTGACAAGTGAAGATTTGCCCGAACCCGAAACACCTGTTACACACACAAGCTCGCCGAGAGGAATTTCAACATCAATATTTTTTAAATTGTTTTGAGAAGCACCGTATATTTCAATACTTTTTCCGTTTCCTTGACGACGGCATTCGGGAACAGGTATTTTCTTTTTACCACTCAGATATTGACCGGTAACAGAGCCTTCACATTGCTTGATCTGTTCGACAGTGCCTTGGCAGACTATATTTCCACCGTGTATGCCTGCACCGGGACCGACATCGACAATGTAGTCTGCTTCATACATCGTGTCCTCATCATGCTCAACGACAATCAGTGTGTTGCCAATGTCTCTTAAATGCTTGAGTGTTTTAATCAGCTTTGCATTGTCACGCTGATGAAGTCCAATGCTCGGCTCATCGAGAATATAAAGCACACCCATGAGTGAAGAACCGATTTGTGTTGCAAGTCTGATTCTTTGACTTTCACCACCCGAAAGCGTACCCGACTGTCTTGAAAGCGTCAAATAGTTCAAGCCTACGCTTTCAAGGAAGGTGAGCCTTTCAATTATCTCTTTGATGATAAGATCGGCAATCATCTTTTCTCTTTCTGAAAGCTTACTGTCCAAGTCTTTCACAAAGCTAAGGCAATCTGTTATGGAAAGAGAACAGACCTGATGAATATTTTTTTCGCAAATTGTGACAGAAAGAGCCTCCTTGCTGAGCCTTGCGCCGCCACACTCAAGGCAGTCGGCCGTTGACATGAGAGCTTCAATTTCACGCTTTGATGAATCCGATGACGACTCGTTATATCTTCTTTGAAGATTGTTGACAAGACCCTCAAAATCGGTGTAATAAGTTCCGCCACCGTAAGATGTTGTACGCTCCATTTTCATTTTTTCACCGTTTGTTCCGTACATAAGAGCGTTATATGCTTCCGGTGAAAATTCTTCAATTGGAGTATCGAGCGTAAAGCCGTATTTCTTTCCTAAGGCATCATAATACATACCGGCAATTGTCGTATTATCCTTGACATTCGACCAGCCGTAAGCCTTTATTGCTCCTTGTCTGATTGAAAGTTTTCTGTCGGGAACAATCATTGAGGGCGAAATTTCCATGAAAACTCCGAGTCCCGAACATTTTTTGCAAGAACCGAAGGGACTGTTAAACGAAAACATTCTCGGAGTTATCTCGCCAAAGCTCACCCCATGTTCAGGGCAGGCATAGTTAAGTGAAAAAATCAATTCATCATCACCGATAACATCAACAAGCAAAATACCGTTTGTAAGCTTTGTTGCAGTCTCTATTGAATCGGTCAGTCTCGAACGAATGGATTCTTTTATCACAAGACGGTCAACAACAATTTCAATGTTGTGCTTTTTGTTCTTTTCGATTTTTATTTTTTCCGAAAGGTCATAAATTTCTCCGTCAATTCTGACACGCACGAAGCCGGATTTGCGTGCATTTTCCAATTCCTTGACATATTCGCCCTTTCTGCCTCTGACAATCGGTGCTAAAATTTGGATTTTAGTCCCCTCTTCAAGTTTCAAAATCTTTTCGACGATTTCATCGACCGTCTGCTGACGGATTTCCCTTCCGCAAACCGTACAATGCGGAATACCGATTCGTGCATAAAGCAACCTGAAGTAATCATAAATCTCCGTTACCGTACCGACTGTTGAACGGGGATTTTTAGATGTCGTCTTTTGGTCGATTGAAATAGCCGGTGATAAGCCCTCAATGTAATCGACATCGGGCTTTTCCATTTGACCTAAAAACTGTCTTGCGTATGATGAAAGAGATTCAACATATCTGCGCTGACCCTCGGCATAGATAGTGTCAAATGCCAATGAAGATTTACCGGATCCGGAAAGTCCGGTAAAAACAACAAGCTTATCTCTCGGAATTGTGAGATCGACATTCTTCAGATTATGTTCTCTTGCACCCTTAACTGTTAAATCCTTTTGTGGCATAATACACCTCGTGTTATTTCATCGTTGATTTCAGCTTTTCAATTTTATCACGGATAAGTGCAGCGTGTTCAAATTCAAGAATTTTTGCCGCATCCTTCATTTCACGCGTGAGCTGTTTCAACAGCTTTTCTTTTTCGAGTCTCGGAAGCTTCTTGAAGTCTTTGTCTGCATCGGCATTGCCGGTTGAAATTTCAAGAACATCTCGAACCTCTTTGACAATTGTTTTCGGAACAATGTTATGCTCAATGTTATATTCGTTCTGTATTTTTCTTCTTCTTTGCGTTTCACTGATCGCATAATCCATTGACGGAGTGATCTTATCGGCATACATTATAACCTCGCCGTTTGCGTTTCTCGCAGCTCGCCCTATGGTTTGCACAAGTGAGGTTTCCGAACGCAAAAAGCCCTCCTTGTCCGCATCAAGAATGGCAACAAGTGAAACCTCGGGAATATCCAGTCCCTCTCTTAAAAGGTTGATGCCCACAAGAACATCAAATTTTCCTAAACGCAGATCACGGATAATTTCCATTCGTTCAATCGTGTCAATGTCATAGTGCATATACCTGACCTTTATTTCAAGATTGTCAAGATAATCCGTAAGCGATTCTGCCATCTTTTTTGTCAGCGTTGTAACAAGCACTCTTTCGTTTCGTGCGATTCTTTCGTTAATCTCACCGATAAGATCGTCAATTTGATTTTCTGTCGGCTTCACGGTAACGGTCGGATCAAGAAGTCCGGTGGGACGGATAAGCTGTTCAACGATTTTTGTGCTTTTCTCTTTTTCAAAAGCACCCGGTGTGGCACTGACAAAAATCTTTTGACCTACCCGTTCATAAAACTCATCAAACTTTAACGGTCTGTTGTCGTAAGCTGAGGGCAGACGGAAGCCGAATTCTATAAGGCTCTCTTTTCTCGCTCTGTCGCCTGCATACATGGCTCTCAGCTGAGGAAGCATAACATGACTCTCATCGACAAAGAGCAGAAAATCATCGGGAAAATAATTCAAGAGAGTGAACGGTGCTTCGCCTGCAGGTCTGCCGGACATGATTCTCGAATAGTTTTCAATGCCCTTGCAAAAGCCCGTCTCTTTCAGCATTTCCATGTCGTACATGGTTCTTTGTTGTATACGTTGAGCTTCGAGCAGCTTGCCCTGTTCGGTGAACTCTGCCACCCTTTCAGTCATTTCTTTTTCGATATCCACCAAAGCATCTTCAAGCTTATCCCTTGATATTACATAGTGCGAGGCAGGATAAACGGCAATATGCGAAACGACATTTTTAACCTCACCCGTAAGAGGATTTATTTCACAGATTCTGTCAATTTCATCTCCGAAAAACTCCACTCTGACAGCAGTATCGGAAGTGTAAACCGGATAAATCTCAACAACATCTCCTCTGACACGGAACTTGTTTCTTACAAAATTGATATCGTTTCGTTCATACTGAATTTCAACAAGCTTTTCAATCAATTCATCTCTGTTTTTCTGCATACCTGTTCGCAGAGATATAACCATATTGCGATAGTCAATGGGATTTCCCAAGGTATAAATGCAGGAAACACTCGCAACGATAATTACATCCCGACGCTCCGACAAAGCAGAGGTTGCAGAATGCCTGAGCTTATCAATTTCATCGTTTATTGCCGAATCCTTTTCAATATAAGTGTCTGTTGTGGGGATATAAGCCTCCGGCTGATAGTAATCGTAGTAGGATACAAAATATTCAACTGCGTTTTCGGGGAAAAATTCCTTGAACTCACTGCAAAGCTGTGCGGCAAGAGTCTTGTTATGAGCCAATACAAGAGCAGGTCGGTTCAATTTTTCGATAATATTTGCCATTGTGAAGGTTTTTCCTGAGCCGGTAACGCCCATTAAGGTTTGCTCTTTATATCCCTTTTTCACTCCGTCAACAAGCTCGGCAATTGCTTGAGGCTGATCGCCTGTCGGCTTGAAAGGAGAATGTAAAATAAACCTGTCCATAAAGTATCCTCCGAAAACGATATATTATTTATTATATCATAAACGCACAAAAAAATAAAGGCTTACCCATCAAAAAGACGGATAAGCCTGATATATTTTAAAGGTTATTGAATATTCATGAAGATATGTGCGAATCTGCTGGATTTTGCCATTGAAAAATATTCATCGTCGGTTATAATTAAATGATCCTCCAGCTTCACTTTTAAGGTTAAAAGAAAACGGAACAACGATTTTGTAACCTCAATATCCTGCAATGACGGTGAAGCAATACCGTGAGGATGATTGTGAGAAACAATTACCGATGCGGCATTAGTCTCCAAAACAAGTGCTGAAATTTTTCTGTAATCAAAATCAGATGAATTGATATCACCCTCATTGATCATTCGATATGTTATCAAGCTTCCCTTTGAATCAAAGCAAAGAACATAAACTCGCTCAATGTTGTTATTGTCGAGATACAAGGGTTGAAGAAAATCAACAATCTCCTTTGTGTTGGAAAAGGTCTTGCGTCTTTTGCCGAGATCCTCGGAATATTTTCTGTACAAGGGCAAAATCATTGAAATCAGACAAGCCGCATTTTCTGTCATTCCTTTGATTTGCAAAAGATCCGAGCGTTTAGCTTCAAAGACTCCCGAAAGCGAACCGAATTTTTCAATAAGCTCGTGCGCCATGGAATTTGTGTCCTTATAGGGTATTCCGAAAAACAAAAGCATTTCCAGAATGTTGTGAGAAGCCATTCCCTGAAAACCGCATTCGTAGAACTTTTCTCTCACCTTTTTTCTGTGATCTTTATGTATATTCTTATCCTTATTATCAGTTGCCATAGCTCATCAGATAGATATATCGAGTGACATTTTGTACATATCAAGATCAACTGAATTTTTCATGTTCAGTGCTTCAAAAATATCAATATCGAGAATCTTCTCTTTCTGCATTGCAACAACACGGTTGCCAATGCCCTCTTTCAACAGCTGAACGGCATGATAACCCATTTGGCTTGCAACAATTCTGTCTTTTGCAGTCGGTGAACCGCCTCTTTGAACATGACCGAGTATTGTAGCTCTTGTTTCAACGCCTGTTTCAGACTGAATCCTCTTAGCCATTTCTTCAACTCCGCCGATAGCTTCCGAAACGATAATTACAAAATGCACCTTACCGCTTTTTTGTGTTCTCTTCATTCTTTCGATAACATCTCTTTCAAAATCAAAGGGAACTTCGGGAATAAGAGTTGATGTAGCACCGCAAGCAATACCTGCATTAAGTGCGAGATAACCTGCACCTCTGCCCATTACTTCAACAACTGCACAGCGATCATGTGATTCGGTTGTATCTCTGATTCTGTCAACCATCTGCATAATTGTGTTCATTGATGTGTCATATCCGATTGTATAATCACAGCAGCCGATATCATTGTCGATTGTGCCGGGAATAGCAACGCAAGGGATTCCTCTGAGAGAAAGGTCTCTTGCACCTCTGAATGAGCCGTCACCACCGATGACAACAAGACCCTCAATTCCTCTCTTTTTACAGGTATTGATAGCGTCCTGCATACCCTCTTCTGTCTTAAAGCGTGAGCTTCTTGCAGAATAAAGTATTGTACCGCCTCTGTTGATGATATCCGAAACAGAACGAAGATTCATTTCATACATATCATCTTCCATAAGACCGTTATAACCTCTTTTAATTGCATAAACCTTCATGCCGAGCTCACAGCCCGCTCTGACAACAGCTCTGATGGCTGCATTCATACCAGGAGCGTCTCCTCCGCTTGTAAGTACGCCGATAGTTTTAATCATTTTAAATTCCTCCTATATTAAATCAGCGCAACAATTTTCCCGAAACATTGAAAACCGTATGCACTATCT
>CAZBFI010000023.1:0-20312 GCA_964491165.1 uncultured Faecalibacterium sp. | reverse complement strand
ACTGCTTTGCATCCTTGATTATCATCGGTGAGATAATTGAGAAAATCGGCTGACCGGGAAGAATGGGGTAGTGACACATGGCAATCATGGTTTGACCGTCATTTCTTGACTTTTCAGCCTGCTGCTTAATCCAATCAAGCTGTTCCTGCTTGAAGTAATACTTGCCGTCTTTTTTGAAGTCGCAGTTGATTGCAAGCAGTCTGACATCGTCGGAAAGCTGTGCAACATAGGAAAGATTGTCTCTGTCTGTTGCGATTGCCTGACCGAAGCCGAAATCGGCATACATATCAAAAAGCTCTTCTCTTTTTGTATGCTCGGGTGAGTATCTTCCGTCTTTTCCAAAGGCAAAGGTGTCTCCCTCATTCCATTTGAAATCATGGTCTGCGGTGACAACATAAATTTTCTTTCCGCTTTCCTTTAATTCATAAAGAAGCTTCAAAAACTTTTCGTGACTTTTTGCCTCTCCGTTAAATACAAGGTCTCCGGCAATGAGCACAATGTCGGCTTCATCGGCTTTTTTGAGCCAGTCGAAAACACTGTTGCAGATGCTTTCCGTTTCTGCAAAGCACTTTTGCTCATAGTGCATGAAATCCTCGTATTCTTCTCCGCTGCAACCAAGCTCGGTGGCAAAAAAATGCGGATCGCTGATAAGATAAAATTTTGTTTCTTTCATATTTTTTTCTCCTAATATTTTTATTTTTCAAGTCTGAAAACAGCACAGCCGTGAGGCTCAACAAAGCAGGAAAGCTTGTTTTCATCTGTCATATGAGCTTCCTTTGACCAAAGCTCCGTTGCTTTGTAGCAGTGCTTTTCAACGCCGTATTGCTCAAAGGGAAGTGTAAGCTCGCTTTTTTCTTCACTCAAATTGAAAAGTGCGAGGACACTGTTGCCGTTCTTGTCCTTGCAGAACCAGAATGCCTTTTCGGGTGTTCTTAAAAGCTGTCGGTTGTCCGAGGAGAACTGATTGATTTCAAGAATATCCCTGTTTGTTATCAGTGCAAGATCCTCTTTTCTGTTTTCACGAAGCTCACCGCCGAGAATGAGGGGTGAACGGAAAATTGACCAAAGAGAAAGCATTGTTTTTTGCTCATCGGGGGTGAAGTTTGTGTAACGGTCTCTGTCACCGAGGCACGAACAGTTTTTGCTGATTTTTCCCAACGGAAGCATATCACAGTCGGGCCAACAGCCTGTTTTGACATGGGGAGACCATTTTTCGCATCTTTCAAACATGGCGTACAGCTTATCCCAATGATCCCAGAAGTCACCTGTCATACGCCACATATTAGCGTTTTGTGAAAGATGGAAGGCTTCATTTATAACGGCAGGGCCGGGGGAGAGTGAAAGCACCATGCTTCTGTTGCAGTTGTCAATGGCTTTTCGGATCATTTCAATTTCTTCTCTTGCGCTGTACGGGTCATGAGGCTTGTATTCGGTGTTGGCAATATCGTCAACCTTGACAAGATCGACTCCCCATGAAGCGTAAAGCTCAAAAAGACTGTTGTAATATTCCTGAGCGCCGTCGGCACGGCTGTTTATTCCGTACATATCGGTGTTCCATGAGCAAACCGAAAAGCCTTGAGCAATTTGTCTTGCTGTTTTGTCTGTTCCTTTGATTGCGGTGTTGCGGTGAACTGCCTGACGGGGAATGCCCCTCATGATGTGAATGCCGAATTTAAGCCCCATGGCGTGAATTTTGTCTGCGATTGGCTTAAAGCCGTTTCCGTTTTCAGCCGAGGGAAAGCGGTTTACGGCAGGAATGAGACGGGAATATTCGTCCATGCAAAGCTCAGTGAAATTGTTATAAAAATTGCTTTTTGCGTTCGGCTCATACCATTGAATGTCACAGGTTATGTATTGCCAGCCATAATCCTTGAGGTTGTCCGCAACATACTGTGCGTTGCCTAAGAGCTGCTGCTCGTTGACGGCAGCTCCGTAACAGTCCCAGCTGTTCCAACCCATAGGCGGTGTAAGTGCAAAAGTATCTTTTTTAAGCATACTGTTTCTCCTTTTTTGTAATATAAATATTTTACATTCCAACACAATAAGTGTCAAGCATTTGAGGAAAAAAGGCGAGCTTACTTATCGAAAATTCTTGACAACAGAGGACTTTGCCTTTACAATATATATAAAATTTTGTTTGAAAGGAAGCTTATTATGAAGGCTATTGTAACTGTTATAGGTAAGGATACAACAGGTATTATTGCAAGCGTTTGTACTCTTCTTGCCGAAAATAATATAAATATTCTTGACATAAGTCAGACTGTTATGGAAGGCTTTTTCACGATGACAATGCTCATTGATATGCAGAATTGCTCTGCATCATTCCTTGAAGTCAGTGACAAGCTGAAAAATAAGGGCGAGGAAATGAACCTCAACATCCGTATTCAAAGAGAAGATATCTTTGACAAAATGCACAGAATATAAAAGGGGGAGAGAACCATGCACAGCCAAAAAGAAATTCTTTCCACCATCGACATGATCGACCATCAGCATCTTGATGTCAGAACGATAACCATGGGCATTTCACTGCTTGATTGTGCGAGCGAAAGTGTTGAGCTTACAGCAAAAAAGATTTATGAAAAAATAACGACTCTTGCAAAGGATCTTGTAAAGACGGGCGAGGACATCGAAAGAGAATTCGGAATCCCCATTGTCAACAAAAGAATTTCGGTCACACCGATTTCCCTTGTGGCTGCCGCTTGCAAGGAAACCGATTACACACCGATTGCCGTGGCTCTCGATGAGGCGGCAAAAAAATGTGGTGTTAATTTCATCGGAGGGTTTTCTGCTCTCGTACATAAGGGCATGACCAATGCCGATTTGAATCTCATCAATTCAATTCCCTCTGCCCTCGCTTCAACAGAAAGAGTCTGTTCGAGTGTCAGCGTTGCAAGCACAAAGGCAGGTATAAACATGGACGCCGTTGCACTCATGGGAAAGGTTATAAAAAGAACGGCGGAAATGACGGGCGATCAGCACGGCTTCGGTTGTGCAAAGCTTGTGGTTTTTGCAAATGCCGTTGAGGATAATCCTTTCATGGCAGGTGCTTTTCACGGAGTCGGTGAGGCTGAATGCGTGATAAATGTGGGTGTAAGCGGTCCCGGAGTTGTTTATCACGCTTTGCAAAAATGCAAGGGTGAGCCTTTCGATGTCGTGGCTGAAACAATTAAAAAGACAGCCTTTAAGATCACTCGGATGGGACAGCTTGTTTCATCGGAGGCTTCAAGGAGATTAGGCGTGGCATCGGGCATCGTTGACCTTTCACTTGCTCCCACTCCCGAAAAAGGGGACAGCGTTGCAAGAATCCTTGAGGAAATGGGTATTGAGGCTTGCGGCACACACGGAACAACAGCGGCATTGGCACTTCTCAATGATGCGGTGAAAAAAGGCGGTGTGATGGCAAGCAACCATGTCGGAGGACTTTCCGGAGCATTCATTCCCGTCAGTGAGGATGAGGGCATGATTGAGGCGGCACTGAAAAACAGCCTCACACTTGATAAGCTTGAGGCAATGACCTGCGTCTGCTCTGTCGGACTTGACATGATTGCCGTTCCGGGTGACACCTCGGCATCGACAATTTCGGCAATTATTGCCGACGAAGCCGCAATCGGAGTCGTAAACATAAAAACCACCGCAGTCAGAATTATTCCGGCTGTCGGCATGAAGGTCGGAGATACTGTTGAATTCGGCGGACTTTTAGGCTCTGCTCCGGTGATGCCGGTTCATGAGTTTTCAAGTGAGGACTTTATTCTCAGAGGCGGAAGAATTCCGGCTCCGATGCATTCTCTTAAAAATTAGAAAAAGACAGATTTTAAAAAAGAAGGTATTACATTGAAAATCATTGACATTATAAAAAGCGACAAACCGACACTCTCCATGGAGGTTTTTCCACCGAAAACAACAGACAGTCTTTCCTCGGTTAAAACGGCAACCGAAGAAATCGCCTCTTTGAATCCCGATTTCATGTCGGTGACTTACGGAGCAGGTGGCGGAACATCAAAGTTCACCGTTGACATTGCTCAGAACATTCAGAATAAATACAGTGTACCCGTTCTTGCACATTTGAGCTGTGTTTCTTCAAGCAAGGACGAGGTTAAAAACCAGCTTGAGCTTCTTAAATCAAAGGGTATTGAAAATATTCTTGCCTTGAGAGGTGATATTCCGTCGGGAATGAACAAGGAGCATCTTGATTATCATTACGCAAGTGAGCTTATCGCTCAGATTAAGGAATCCGGAGATTTTTGCATCGGTGCGGCTTGCTATCCCGAAAGTCACCCCGAAAGTGAAAACTCCTTTGATGACATGAAGCACCTTAAAGAAAAGGTTGACGCAGGCTGTGACTTTTTGACCACACAGATGTTTTTTGACAACAATCTGCTTTATAATTTTGTTTACAGAGCAAGAAATGCAGGCATTGATGTGCCTATTGTCGCAGGTATCATGCCTGTTACAAATCCGAAATCAATCAAGAGAATCTGCCGTATTTCCGGCTCTGTTCTGCCTCAGCGCTTTGTGAGAATCGTTGACCGTTATGCAGATAATCCCGAAGCAATTAAGCAGGCAGGTATAGCTTATGCAACAGAGCAGATAATTGATCTTTATGCAAACGGTGTTCAGGCTGTTCATGTTTATTCGATGAACAAGCCCGATGTTGCACAAAAGATAATGGAAAATGTAAGCGCTATTATTAAATGAAAGGTATGATTGCCGTTTCTTTCGGTAATTTTTCGGTTTCTTATGAGTGAGAACATCATTTTTTTCGATTCGGCTGATTTTGAAAGTGTAGGCTGTGACAAAAGACAGGCTATGCGTTATCTCGGCTGCCGTGATACAAGGCTGACAAAAGAAATTGAGGAGCTTTATAACGAGTGCCTTGAGCTTATCGGAAAAGAGATTTTCTTCAAGGCAGTCTGGAGGAAAAGCAAAATCGAATTTCTTGCCGACAGCACGGTTAAATTCGATTTCGGTTCAATCAGAAGCGAAGCTCTTTGCAAAAATCTTGAAAACTGCAAAAGTGCTTATGTTTTTGCGGCAACGGCAGGGATCGGAGTTGACCGCCTTTTGATGAGGTATAAGCTGACGGATACGGGGAAAATGACGGTTCTGAGCAGTATCGGCTCATCGTGTATCGAGTGCTGGTGCGACAGAATAAATGAAAAAATGGCTGACGGGAAAAAAACAAGACCTCGCTTCAGTCCCGGCTACGGCGGTGTGGATTTGAAGCATCAAAAAGAGATTCTCGAATACCTTGATGCCGAAAAAAAGATAGGTATCACTTTGACCGATTCGTTTTTTATGAAGCCTGTAAAATCCGTTACGGCGTTTGTTGGTATATCGGAGGAATAATTTATGGATATAAGAAGATTTTTAAACAAAACGAGACTTTATTTTGACGGAGGCTTCGGCACTCTTTTGCAGGAAAAGGGCTTGGCGGCAGGTGAAAAGCCGGAGGAATGGAACCTTACTCATGCACAAGCTGTTACCGAGATACATCTTTCTTATCTTAATGCGGGAAGTAATATTATTTCTGCCAACACCTTCGGAGCTAACAGCCTTAAATTCGACAATTACAAAAAGATTATTGCCGCTGCGATAAAAAACGCAAAAGACGCAATCGATATGTTCGAGGGTGACAAGGGCAAATGCTTTGTTGCCTTTGACATGGGGCCTACGGGCAAGTTGCTTGAGCCACTTGGTTCGTTTGCGTTTGAAGAGGCTGTTGAGGTTTTTCGTAAGGCGGCATTTGAAGCCGAAAAAAACAAGGCAGACCTTATTGTGATTGAAACGATGAATGACAGCTACGAGACAAAGGCGGCTGTCATCGGTGCAAAGGAAGGCTCATCACTTCCGATTTTTGTCAGCAATGTTTTCGATGAGCGTGCAAAGCTCATGACGGGTGCGGACAGCAGAGCAATGATTGCAATGCTTGAGGGACTCGGTGTTGATGCAATCGGAATGAACTGCTCTCTCGGTCCTCGTCAGATGCTTCCGGTTGTGGCGGAATATGTCAAGTATTCCTCTTTGCCTGTTATGGTAAGCCCCAACGCAGGACTTCCCAGAAACGAAAACGGCAAAACAGTGTTTGATGTCAGTGCCGATGAATTTTCGGATATCATGGCTGAAATTGCTCAAATGGGTGTCGGTATACTCGGAGGCTGTTGCGGAACAACACCGGAGTACATTAAAAAAACAGTTGAAAAAACAAAGGATATAACCTTTCAAAAGACGGAAAACAAAAAATACACCTTCGTTTCGTCTTATTCACACGCAGTTGAAATCGGTGATGAGCCGATATTGATAGGTGAAAGAATAAATCCGACGGGTAAGCCTAAGTTTAAGGAGGCTTTAAGACGGGGCGATATTGATTATATAGTCACTCAAGGCATCAGTCAGCAGGAAAAGGGCGTGCATGTTCTCGATGTGAATGTCGGACTTCCCGAAATTGACGAGGACAAGCTGCTTTGCGACAGCGTGAAAGCCTTGCAGAGTGTAATAGATCTTCCCTTGCAGCTTGATTCGGTTAAAGCGTCGGCTTTGGAAAAGGCAATGAGAATTTATAACGGAAAACCGCTGATCAATTCCGTCAACGGTAAAAAAGAGAGCCTTGATGAAATTTTACCTCTTGTGAAAAAATACGGCGGTGTCCTTGTTGCTTTGACCATTGATGAAAACGGAATACCGGAAACGGCTGAGGGCAGGCTTGAAATTGCAAGAAAAATTGTTTTTGAATGTGAAAAACGGGGCATAGACAGAAAAAATATAATCGTTGACCCGCTTGCGATGACTGTTTCTTCAAACGGAAACAGCGGAAACATAACCTTGAAAAGCGTTGAGCTTATAAGAGAAAAGCTGAATGTAAAGGTCATTCTCGGAGTTTCCAACATCTCATTCGGACTTCCTCAAAGGGAGGTTGTCAATTCGTTTTTCTTCTCGCTTGCACTCGAAAGAGGACTTAACTGTGCAATCATGAATCCAAATTCGGTTTTCATGATGCAGGCTTATCACAGCTTCAGAGCCCTTAAAGGCTTAGATAAAAGCTGCACGGATTATATCGGCTTTTGTGCCGAAAATGAGCTTACCACTCTCAAAGGTGCAGGAAAGGCATCGGAGGATAAGGAAAACGGCGACGGACTTATCAGGGCGATTGTCAAGGGAATGAAAGAGCTTGCCTTTGAAAAGGCAAAGGAGCTTGTTGAATTTACAGAGCCGATGACGATAATCAACGAAAAAATTATTCCCGCACTCGATGAGGTCGGAATCGGCTTTGAAAAAAATACGGTATATCTTCCGCAGCTTCTCATGAGTGCCGAGGCTGCCTCAAGAGCCTTTGAGGCTGTCAAGGACAAAATCACAGACAGCAACAAGGAAAGCAAGGGAAAAATCGTTCTTGCAACCGTCAAGGGCGACATTCATGATATCGGCAAAAACATTGTCAAGGTTTTGCTGGAAAATTACGGCTTTGAGGTCATTGATCTTGGAAAGGATGTTGCACCCGAAAGAGTGCTTGAAGCAGTCAGGGAAAGCAAGGCTAAAATCGTCGGACTTTCCGCATTGATGACAACGACGGTTGAGTCAATGAAGGAAACCGTTGAGCTTCTTAAAAAGGAAGCTGCTGAGGTTGAAACAATCGTCGGAGGGGCAGTGCTTACAAAGGAATACGCACAGATGATAGGCTCGTCGTACTATGCAAAGGATGCAATGGATACGGTGAGAATTGCAGAAAAGCTGCTTTGTAACTGAGCTTAAAAGGCTTTCAAAAAATCACACATATATTAAAGAGTCGAACGGAAGTTGAATTTCGTTCGGCTTTTTTGTTTTTATGATGTGAATATATCGGAAATATTCGGCTTTGCCTTGATTTCAGGGGGATTTTTTTCAAAAAAAGTTATGAATATTTTGTTTTACCATTGACAAGTTATTTGTGTCAGTTTATAATAAAAACACACAAAAGTGGTGAATTGGTAAATCTTTAGGTTGATTGGTGGATTTTCGTGGTGCTTTCACTGTCAGCCTTATGAATTTTTAGAAAAGGAGGGAGCTTTTTTGTTCGTCGGTACTTATGAACACAACATGGACACGAAAAACAGAGTTTTCGTTCCTGCAAAGTTTCGTGAAGAGCTTGGTGAAAACATATACTATAAGCTTTATGCATCAAAAGAGTGTCCTTCCATTCAGCTTTACAGCGAAGAAGAGTTCAAAAAACAGTTTGAAGATCCCGTAAACGGAATCACAAGCATTGCCAAAAAAAGAGCGTTGCTTGCTCAAATTTATCTTGCAACGGGTACAGCTTCCTATGACAATCAGGGCAGAATTTCAATCAGCTCTGTCATTGCGGCAAAAGCAGGACTTGAAAAGCAGTGCATTTTTGTCGGATTCGGCTCTTATGTCGAGGTCATGAGTCCCAAGGCTTATGAAAATTATCTTGACAAGATGTGCCTTATCAATTCAAAGGATGAAATTGCCGTTGAAGAGGAAGCAGACATTTACCGTCAGCTGATGAGCGAGGGTAAGCTTCTGAATGTTGAGGGAGAGTAAAATGGAGTTTTCACATATCAGCGTTTTGCTCAATGAGACCGTGGATTCTTTGGATGTGAAAAAGGGCGGAATATATGTCGATTGCACCTGCGGAGGTGCCGGACACAGTCGTGAAATATTGAAGCGCCTTGACGGAACCGGCAGACTGATTGCCATAGACAGAGATCCCGAGGCGATTGAGGTTATAAAAGAAAGAATCGGTCAGGAAAAAAATGTGACGGTCGTTCATTCGAGCTTTTCACAGCTTGACAGGATTCTCAAAGAGCTTGAAATTGAAAAGGTTGACGGTGTCATGGCGGACTTGGGAGTTTCCTCTCATCAGCTTGACAAGAGTGAAAGAGGCTTTTCTCTTCACAACGATGCACCTCTTGACATGAGAATGAGCAAGGAGGGGCTTTCCGCTTTTGATGTTGTCAACACTTATTCCGAAGGCGAGCTTGCAAGAATTTTCCGTGTATACGGTGAGGAAAAGTTCGCTTCCAAAATTGCAAGGAATATCGTTTGTCAAAGAGATAAACAACCAATCGAGACAACAACACAGCTTGCCGAAATTATCAAAGAGAGCATACCAGCCGCAACAAGACGAACAGGCGGCCATCCGGCAAGAAGATGCTTTCAGGCAATTCGTCTGGAGGTAAACAAGGAGCTTGAACAGCTTGAAAACACAATAGGTGACATGTTCGGTTGCCTCAAGGTCGGGGGACGGCTTTCGATCATTACATTCCACTCCCTTGAGGACAGAATAGTCAAAAAGTCGTTTCAGAGGTTTTGCAGCGGATGTGAATGTGATCGTTCAGCTCCAATATGCGTTTGCGGAAAGACTCCAGAGGGGGAGCTTCCGTTTAAAAAGGTTTTGCCGAGTGAAAGGGAAATTGAAGAAAATCCCCGTTCACGAAGCGCAACATTGAGATGTATTAAGAAAATTCGTTAAAAGAAAAGGAAGAGATGAGGATTCATGGGAAGCAATTATGCATATAAATATAATGATGTTTTCGATGATTATTTTATTCAGCGTGAGCCGTCGGGCAATGCCGCACCTAAGAAAAATCCTACCCATAATCCGTATCAGCAGGAAAGGGAGAAAAGGCAGCAGCCGTCGGTTTATAAGCAAAAAAAGACAAAAGCACAGGTCATTAAGGAAAACAAGAGGAAATTCAAAATTGCACTTGCAAAGGTTTCCGTTATCACAGCCTGCTTTGTTGCAATGTTTATGATGGCTGTTTCAAGTGGCAATCAGCTTGAAAAAACAGTCGCAGAGCTTAATGCGGTCAATGAAAGCTATGAGCTTTGCTTGCAGGAAAACAACAAGCTCAAGCAACAGCTTGACGAAGTGCTGAAAAAGGTTGACATTGACAAAATCGCTCAGGAACAGCTGGGACTTATTAAGGTTCCCGAAAAAAATCAAAGAGAAATCAACATAAGTCTTTATCAATAACCCACAGACAACAAGGCAGATCGAAAATGAATATGGGTGTTTATAAAAAAGGATTTTCAAACAATGGGCTGTAAAAAACGCAGACCGGATAAAACAGGACAAATCAAAGGATTCATTGGCAAACAAGCTCTAAGAATCACATTAACTTAAAATTCCGATAAAAACCGATGTTTTTATGTTTTATCCTATAACCGACCTTGCCCACGGAGTACCTTTGTGTGCCGTCGGGTGAAACGAAGCAAGTATTTCGGCTCGGTTTGTTCATTCTGCATCTTTTTAGTGCTAAAAGGGGATGTAAAAACATAGTTTTTTTACATCCCCTGTTTTGCCATTTTTTAACCTATTACATTTTCGAAGGAGCTGTTAAGTTGCGAAAGCATAGCAGACAAACTCAGGCAAATGCTGCCTCAGTGCCGAAAAAGGATTCCGTTAAAAGAAAGGTTCGAGGTGCATTCGGCTTCAGAACGGTTGTTCTTGCGACCTTGATGATTGCGGTTCTGACTTTCGGGTGTCTTGGCAGAGTTGCTTATATTATGGCTGTCAACGGAGAAGAATACAGAAAGACAGCGGCAAACAATCAGCTGCGTGACACGGTGGTCAAGGCGGTCAGAGGTTCGATATACGACTGCAATATGACTCCGCTTGTCACAAGCACATCATCGTGGAATCTTTGTGTCAACAGCTATAAGCTCAACCTTAAATTTAAAAAGACCCCCGAAAAAAAGGAAGCTTGCTTTGACTTTATTTCGGAGCGCATCGGTGAAATATTAAATTGCAGTGCTTCTGATGTAAACGAGCTTCTTTTGAGAGATTCGAGTCCGGACACAAGGATAAGAAAAAATATCACAACAGATGAAAGAACAACGCTTGAAAGCTTTTTTTCACAGCCGTATGAGCTTGAAAACGGGCAGGAAATAGATTTAAGAGATTACTTTTTTTATGAAAATTCAAATGTGAGAAATTACCCCGAAAACAATTTTGCTTCAACGCTCATCGGTGTTGTCAATGCCGACGGAGACGGTGAGACGGGTATTGAAAGCTACTATAATGACACGCTCAAGGGAAAAGACGGCAGAGTTTTGAGTCTGAGAGATTCAAGAGGCAATGAAATTTCAACAGGCTACGAAACTATCGTAGACGCAAAAGAGGGCAACGGTATTGTGCTTACCGTTGACAAGAATATTCAGACTTATCTTGAAAACGCTCTTTCAAAGGCTCTTTCAAGAACTAAGGCAAAGGGTGTATACGGTATAGTCATGGATGTCGATACGGGTGCTGTTCTCGCCATGAGCGATAAGCCGGACTTTGACTTGAACAATCCCCGTCAGCTTTCCGAAAATGCCGACCTTTCGGCACTTGAGGGCTTAACCGAAGGCACAAAGGAATATAAGGAAAAATATTCAGAATTGCTTTTTAATCAGTGGAACAGCTTTTGCATCACAAGTAACTATGAGCCAGGCTCAACTTTTAAGATTTTCACTCTTGCGGCTGCTCTTGAAGCAGGAGTGGCAACTGAAAATACGGGGCATAACTGCACCTCGTCGATTCGTGTTGCCGACACCGTTTATCACTGTGCAAACCATAAGGCACACGGCAGTCAAACTCTTTGTCAGGGCTTGATGAATTCATGCAACACCTTTTTCATAACCTTGGGACAGAAGCTCGGTGTTGAAAGATATTACGACTATTTTGAAAAATTCGGCTTCACTCAAAGAACCGGAATTGATGCGGCAAACGAAAGCATTTCCGTTGTTCACCGCAGGGATAAAATGAGCATCGTTGACCTTGCAAGCACATCGTTCGGTCAAAGCGTAAGGATAACACCCTTGCAAATAGTCAGTGCCGCCTGTGCAATAGCGAACGGCGGAAATCTTATGAAGCCTTATCTTGTTGCGGGAGTGACAGACAGCGACGGAAACCTCATTTCAAAAACCGAGCCGGTTGTTCGTCGCAGGGTTATAAGTGAAAGCACAAGCAAAACCGTGCGTGAGATGATGGAAGCAGTTGTAAGCGATGGAACGGGTAAAAACGCTTACCTTGAGGGATACAGAATTGCCGGAAAAACGGGTACGGCACAAAAGCTTGATTCCGGCAGTAATACTTATATCGCTTCGTTTTTGTCGTTTGCCCCTGCCGATGACCCTAAGGTCTGTGTGCTTATCGGTATCGACAGCCCATCGGGCTATCTGACAAGCGGTGGAGCGTTGGCTGCTCCCGTTGCCAAAGAGGTGCTTAAAAGCACTCTTGATTATTTAAATGTTCAACCGAATTATACTGAAAAGGAAATAGAAAAAATAAGCGCTCAGACACCCTCATTGGAGGGAATGCCTGTTTGGCAGGCAAAGAATACTGCGCAAGCTTACGGCTTTAAGGTCAGGCAGTCCGGCTCGGGTGAAACCGTTGTTTCTCAATTTCCCGCAGCAGGACAAAGAATACCTGAGGGCGGAGTAGTTATAATTTATACCGATAAGGCAGAAGAAAGTCTTGAAACAAAGGTGCCGGATTTTGTCGGAAAAACTGTCAGTCAGGTTAATGTTCTGGCAACCGAAAATTCATTGAATGTGATTTTTTCCGGCTCAACGCAGGAGTCTGCGTCTGTTTCATACAGTCAGAGCATTCAAGCAGGCTCGCTTGTAAAAGCCGGCACAACACTGACTGTTTATTTTGCAAACATTGAAACCCCAGCTGATTAACGGAGGAGAAACATGCTTATCTCTCAATTATTAAATGCAATTGATATATCGTATAAAGGTGAGGATAAGGACATAAAATATATTACGGACGACTCAAGAAAATGTAAGGCAGATTCGTTGTTTGTCTGCCATAGGAATGCGCAGGAGTATATTCCCGATGCGCTGTCAAAGGGTGCGGTTTTTGTTATCGGTGAAGCCGGATTTGACAAAGCTGAGGTCACCGTTGAGGACACAAGAAAGGCGTTTGCGATTTTGTGCAGTGCTTTTTTCGGTGATTGCCACAAGAGTTTAAGGCTTATAGGTGTGACGGGAACAAACGGAAAAACCACAACCTGTTATATGATACACAACATCATGACGGTATCCTCAAGGCGTTGCGGACTTATAAGCACGGTGAAAAACAACACCTGCAAGGATGAATTTGACTCGGAGCTGACAACACCCGATTGCTTTGAGCTTCACAGAATGTTAAGCGAGGTGAAAAAGTCGGGTGGTGAATTTTGCGTGATTGAAGCCTCCTCACAGGGACTTGATCAAAAAAGGCTTTACGGTCTGCATTTTGAAGCGGCTGTTTTGACAAATTTGACGGAGGACCATCTTGATTATCACGGCAATTTTGAAAATTACAAAAATGCGAAGCTGACACTTTTTAAAAATTCGGATTTTGCGGTGATAAACTTTGATGAACCTCAAAAGGATGCTTTTATTTGTGCCGTTGACGGAAAGGCTGTCACTTATTCGCTTTTTGACAACTCGGCAAGCTATACTGCAAAGTGCATTGAATGCAATGAAAGAGAGACAAATTATGCTTTTGTGGGTGACAGTATGATTCATCGCATCAAGCTGAAAGCACCCGGAAGATTCAATGTTGCAAATTCGCTTGCGGCAATTTCACTTTGTCTTGAGCTTGGCTTTACACTTGCCGAATGTGCAAACGGACTCAGGCAGTTTTACAGTGTCAAGGGCAGAATGGAGTTTTTGCCGTTGAATAGTGACTTTTCGGTCATTATCGACTATGCACACACCGAGGATTCGTTGAGACAGTGCCTGCTGTTTTTGAACAGCATAAAAAAAGGAAGGCTGATAACTGTTTTCGGTTGTGGAGGTAACCGTGAAAAAGAAAAAAGAGGAAAGATGGGTTCAATTGTCGGTGAGCTTTCCGATTTTGTGATTGTTACAAGCGACAATCCCCGTTTTGAAGACCCGAATGAAATCATCAACGATATAGTTTCGGGAATGAAAAAAAGCAAAAAAACTCTGTTTATTCAGGAAAACAGGAAAAAAGCTATTGAATATGCCTTGAAAAGGGCTGAAAAGAATGATATTATTTTCCTTGCAGGTAAAGGTCATGAAACGAGCCAGCAAATAGGTGATGAGAAATTGCCGTTTGATGAACGGGAAATTATCAAAGAGTTTCTTGACAACTGAAACAGTAATATTTTATGAAAGATAAATTGAAAGGAATGTTTTAAAATGAACAGTATTACAGCAGTTTTAATCAGTTTTGTCCTTGCAGTTGTTGTGACGGCAATACTCGGATATTTTCTTATCCCGATTTTGCACAAGCTTAAATTCGGACAGAACATTCTTGTTGATATCGGCCCAAAGTGGCATGCCAAAAAGCAGGGTACTCCCACCATGGGCGGTATTATGTTTATCATCGGTATCATTTTGGTTACGGCTTTGACAATTGTTGTGTGCAAGGTTACCGGACTCGATGTTTTTTCAAAATTTGAGGTGCTTCGCACTCAGCAGATGACAAGGCTTTTTGCAGGCGTGCTTATGGCGTTCTGCCTTGCACTTGTCGGCTTTACCGATGATTACATCAAGGTTGTCAAAAAGAGAAATCTCGGACTTACCGAGCTTCAAAAAACAATTCCGCAGATTATTATCATCGCAGGCTACCTTGCTTCGCTTGCAATCAGTGACAGCACAGGTATGTATATTCCGTTTTTGGGAAAGCTTGCACTTGACAGCATTCCCGGACTGATATTCTTTTTCATTTTCGGTGCATGTGTCATTTACGGTGCTATCAATGCCGTAAACTTCACCGACGGCATTGACGGACTTTGCGCAGGTGTAACTGTTCCGGTAGGTGTTGCTTTTTGCGTAATGGGTCTTATCATGAAAAACACATCCGTTGGCATTCTCGCAGCCGCACTTGCAGGAGGCTGTTGCGGTTATCTCGTTTGGAATCACTATCCCGCAAAGGTTATGATGGGTGATACAGGTTCGATGTTCCTCGGAGGTCTTGTTGTTGCCCTCGCTTACGCTATTGAATGTCCCGTCATTTTGTTGCCTGTCGGTATCGTTTATGTTATCGAGGCTTTGTCCGATGTGATTCAGATCGGTTCAGTCAAGCTTCGCAAAAAGAAGGTTTTCAAAATGGCACCGATTCACCACCATTTTGAAATGTGCGGTTGGAACGAAAAGAAGATCGTCGCTGTTTTCACTCTCGTCAGCACGATTGGTTGCATCATCGGTGTTGTACTTATGTATTTTACGGTTGAAATCTGATAAGGGAGGCCTTTTATGTCCAAGGCGGCTGCAAGAAGTCGAAAAGCTGCAGGGACATTAAAAAGAAGGATAGATAAAAAATACGGCAGTTATTTTGCCGATGGAAGTATTGATCCGGTCTTTTTGGCACTTGTTTTGATCCTTTTCACATTCGGAATCATTATGATGTATTCCGCCTCATACGCCTTTTCGCAGGCGAATAAGGGTGGCTCACAGGTGCTTTTGAATTCACAGCTTCAAAAGGGGCTTATAGGCTTTGTTTGCATGGCAGTGCTTGCCAAGGTGGATTATAAGCTGCTCAACGGCAGACCTGCACTTGTCATTTTCTTCGGTACGGTGGGTCTGCTTGTTTTGACTCTTGTGCTGAACATCGGAGCAACGGACAGTCAGACAAAGCGATGGATCAGTCTCGGACCTGTTCAGGTTCAGCCGTCGGAGTTTGCAAAGTTTGCTTTAATCATTGTTCTTGCTTATATGATAAATATAATGCAGCAGCCTCTTATGAGCAAAACCGGCAGACATATCCGTCTTGAAAAAGGCAAGGACGGTCTTACGAAAGCCGAGGAAAAATTCTTTTCCTTCGGCACAACGTGTTTCAGAGCTTGTGTGCTTCTCGCCCTTGTGATTTGTACTTTTTGCGGACTTGTTTTTCTTGAAAGCCATTATTCATGCACGATTCTGCTTTTTTGTGTCGGAGTTCTGATGCTGTGGATTTCAGGGGCAAAGGGGCGTTATTTTGCATTTGTTTTCATGGGTGTAGCCCTTGTGGTTACCGTTGTGCTTTTGAAGCCGGAAATACTTGAGGGCTTCGGCTTTGCTTCAAGCAGAATCGAATCCTTTATAAACAAAGATACAGCCGATGCGGACAGCAGATATCAAACCTTGAACGGCTTATATGCAATCGGCTCTGGCGGCCTTTTGGGCGTTGGTCTCGGCAATTCCATGCAAAAGCAGTTATATATTCCGGAGCCTCAGAACGATTTTATTTTTCCGGTCATTTGTGAGGAATTGGGCTTTGTGGGTGCGGCTGCTGTTTTGATTCTCTTTTGCGCACTTATCGCAAGAGGCTGTTATATTGCTTTGAGATGCAGGAATTATTTCGGTGCGCTTCTTGTCATGGGAATAATGATTCAAGTGGGCATTCAGGTTATATTCAACATTTTTGTTGTTACGGATATTTTCCCGAACACGGGTATCTCGCTTCCGTTTTTCAGCTACGGTGGAACTGCCTTGCTGGTGCTTCTTGCACAGATGGGAGTTGTCCTTTGTGTTTCGAGAGACTGTAACATTGAAAAAAGATAATTATGAAAGATAAGGAGAGATTAAAATGAAAATACTCTTTGCTGCCGGCGGTACCGGTGGACATATCAATCCGGCACTTGCCGTTGCAAGTGAGATAAGGGAGCGTTATCCCGATGCGCAGATTCTTTTTGTCGGAACAAAGGATAAAATGGAAGCAAAGCTTGTTCCAAATGCCGGATTCGATTTCACAACAATCAAAATTTCCGGCTTTCAGCGTCAGCTTACTGCCGAAAATATAATCAGAAATGTCAAAACTGTATGGTATCTTTTGACTTGTTCTTCAAGGGTGAAAAAAATCATCACCGAATTTGAACCCGATGTAGTTGTCGGCTTTGGCGGTTATGTCAGCGGGCCTGTTCTTCGCATGGCGGCAAAGCTGGGCATTCCCACTGCAATTCATGAGCAGAACGCATATCCCGGCATCACCAACAAAACTCTTGCCAAAATGGTCGATAAGGTAATGCTTACAGCCGAGGAGGCTGAAAAATATCTTTCAGCGAAAAATCCCCCGATTGTTACGGGCCTTCCGGTAAGAGGGGAGATGCTTAAGGCTGACAGGGATATCAGCAGAAGTGAGCTTGGAATTAAGGATAATCAAAAGCTCGTGCTTTCAATGGGCGGTTCGTTAGGTGCGGCAACAATCAATAACGCAATGCTCGATATTATTGCCGATAATTGCAATGACGAAAATCTTTATTTTCTTCACGCAACGGGTCAGTACGGACTTTGGTTCGGTGATAAGCTTAAAGAAAAGGGCGTTGATTATGAGTCCTGCGGCAATATCGAAATCCGCGAGTACATAAGTGACATGGACAGATGTATGTCGGCGGCAGATGTTGTTATTTGCCGTGCAGGAGCAAGCACTCTTTCGGAAATTCAAGCCTTGGGCAAGGCATCAATTCTGATTCCCTCTCCGAATGTTGCCGAAAATCATCAGTATCATAACGCAATGGCACTTGTTAATAAGGCTGCGGCTTTGATAATCGAAGAAAAGGATTTCACAAAGGAAAAGATGCAGGAGCTTTTCACAGCTCTTACACAAGATGACGCAAAGAGGCAGTCAATCGAAAAATCCGCAAAGGCAATGGGAACTTTGAACGCAAAGGACAAAATTGCCGATGAGGTCATTTCTCTTATAAAATAAGCCTGAAATCACAAAAAAATCGCTTTTTGCATAATATGTGGTGAAAGGCGTGATTTTATGGAAGATACTATTTTTATAAGAGGCGGTAATCGTCTTGAGGGCGAGATAAGTATTCAAGGCTCAAAAAACAGCTCCTTGCCGATTCTTGCGGCTACCGTTCTTGTTGACGGCGTAAGTGTGATACACAACTGTCCACAGTTGACGGATGTGAGTGCCGCAATCAGAATTTTGGAGCATCTGGGCTGCAAGGTGGAAAGGCAGAACGACACTGTTACCGTTGATTCGAGGTTCATTGAAAATCACAGCATACCCGACAGCTTAATGAGAGAAATGAGGTCGTCAATTGTTTTCCTCGGCTCGATTCTCGGCAGAATGGGTCAGGTGAGGCTCTCGTCTCCCGGTGGATGTGAGATAGGTTTGAGACCGATTGATTTGCACATCAGCTCCTTGCGCTCAATGGGAATAAGCGTTGATGAAAGCAGAGGGCTTATCAGCTGCAAAAGAACAGCACCTTTGAAAAACACGGTTATAAGTCTCTCTTTTCCGAGCGTGGGTGCAACGGAAAATATTATTCTGGCTTCAGCCTTGGGCGAGGGCAGGACTGTTATTCTGAATGCCGCAAGAGAGCCTGAAATAAGAGACCTTGCCGATTTTCTTTGCAAGTGTGGCTGTAAGGTCGAGTTCACGGGTCAGGGTACTGTTATTGTTGATGCGGTTGAAAAGGCTCACGGCACCGAGCATAGAGTTATTCCCGACAGGATAGCCGCACTCACTTATCTTTCGTGTGTTGGCGCAGTCGGCGGAGATGTTCTTTTGAGTAACACCGATACCTCCGATTATCAAACGGTTCTTCCGTTTTTTGCAGGAGCCGGCTGTGAGATAACCGACAGGAAAAACAGCGTCAGAATCAGAATGAATAAAAGACCTAAGGCTTTAAGAGATATAAGGACTATGCCGTATCCGGGTTTTCCCACCGATGCACAAGCTCCGCTTATGGCGATGTCATGTGTTGCCGACGGCAACGGAGTTATAGTTGAAAATATTTTTGAAGGACGGTTCAAGCACGTCGGTGAATTGGTTCGCATGGGTGCAAAAATCAAGCTTGAGGGCAAGGTTGCACTTGTTGAGGGTGTTGAATCGCTTTACGGAACAAGGGTTGAGTGTCCGGATTTGAGAGGTGGCGGAGCGCTCGTTGTTGCAGGGCTTGCAGCCAACGGTGTCACTGAAATTTGCTCAATCAACCATATAGACAGAGGCTATGAAAAAATTGAGGAATGTCTCACAAATGTCGGAGCCGATATTGTGAGAGTGAAGGCTCAAAGTGATTTGCGATAATTTTTTCGGCAACTGTATTGTGTTTCAATATTAGTTGCCGTTTTTGTTGATTTAATGAGTTTGATAAGGGGGTGTTTTTCCGTGGATGAAAAAAACAAGAATATATCCGACACTTTCGGTAAATATAATAATGGCGGTAAGGTTCAGGATGTCAGCTCTGATGCGTGGACGCCCATAAGTGCCGGAAAGACTGCTTCACAAAACAGAACGAAGGGTAATTCTTCAAAAACCGATAATAGCAATAACGGCAAGAAGAATAACAAAAATTCAAAAAGCAAGCAGAAAAAGAAAAATGATCCAAATGTTGACTTTATAAGTCAAGGCCCGCAGAAAGATGAGAGGCAACGGCATTCGGTTTCATCGGAAACCAAAGAAAAGCCAAAGAAAAATCAAAAAAGCAAAAGTCCCGAACAGAACAACAATTCACGCACACCGACAGGTAAGGATATGCGTGATAAGACGAAAAAGGACAGAAAATATAACGAAAGCCTTGCGAAGAACCGTAAGGATTATGAAAAAAGCTCGGCTGACGGCTTGAATCACGATGAATACTGCCAAAAGCAAAATTCAGGCAAAAGAAAAAAGAATGCCGTCAGAAATATTGTGACAGTCGGCACTGTGCTGATGTTTGCACTGCTTTTTATCGTTGTTTTCTGCTATAACCAAGGCGGTTTGATTGAAAATGTTGAGATCAAGGGTCAGACAATTTACACCGATGAGGAAATCATGCAGGCTGCCGGCATTGTCAAGGGCAGAAAAATGTTCACCTTAAAGGAAGAAATCGTAAGAACCGACATCACCACAAAGCTTCCTTATATCAAAGAGGTTATGCTCGAAAGAAAGCTTCCCGATACCGTTATTCTGCATGTCAGTGCCACAAAGGACAAGTATGTTATCTCGTCGTCGGGTACATGGTTAACCCTCGATGCAAGCGGAAAGGTCGTCGATGCTTCAAGGCAGACTCTCGAAAGCGGTGTTTACAGAGCCGACGGATTTGACTTTCAACAGTTTTCCGTGGGTGATATTTATAAGCCCGATGAAAGCAATGAGCGAAGGTTTGAATTGCTTAAAAAAATTGTTGCTCTCTTAGAGCGTGGCGGTGTTGTCGATACTGCGGTTATTGAACTGAAAAACACAGATGATGTGAGAATAATTTACAACGAAAAAATAGCCGTCTATCTCGGTGACTGTCAGAACCTTGAGGAAAAAATACCGTCTGCAAGTGCGATAATCGCAACAGTTGCGCCTAAGAAGCTGGGAGGCTACATCGATCTGCGTTATGACCCACCGGCTTTTAAGCAGGGTTCAATGGAGATAGAATAAAATTAAACATAAGGGCATCAGCCATTCA
>CAZBFI010000022.1:13911-20360 GCA_964491165.1 uncultured Faecalibacterium sp. | reverse complement strand
ATACCTTTCTTTGTGCCGGCAACCTTGAAGTCCATGTCGCCGAAGAAGTCCTCAAGACCCTGAATGTCAACCATTGTCATGAAACGGTCACCCTCGGTGATAAGACCGCAGGAGATACCTGCAACGGGAGCCTTAATGGGAACACCGGCTGCCATAAGTGAAAGGGTTGAACCGCAAATTGAAGCCTGTGAGGTTGAACCGTTCGAGGAAAGAACCTCTGAAACAAGTCTGATTGTGTAAGGGAACTCCTCAACTGAGGGAATAACGGGAACAAGGGCTCTTTCTGCAAGTGCGCCGTGGCCGATCTCTCTTCTGCCGGGGCCTCTTGAGGGCTTTGTTTCACCGACTGAATATGAGGGGAAGTTATAGTGATGGATATATCTCTTTTCCTTTTCGTTGTCAAGACCGTCGAGAAGCTGAGCATCGCTCATCGGGCCGAGAGTTGTCACTGTGAGAACCTGTGTCTGTCCTCTTGTGAACATACCTGAGCCATGAACTCTTGAAAGAAGATCAACCTGTGCGTTGAGAGGACGCATATCGTTGATACCTCTGCCGTCAACACGCTTGCCCTCATCAAGAAGCCAGCGTCTTACAACGAACTTCTGAAGCTTATAGAGGCATTCGTCGATCTTTTCAACAGCATCGGCATATTCCTCGTCGAATCTCTCATGAACCTTTTCGTATACGGGCTTGAGTCTCTCGTCACGGATTCTCTTGTCATCGGTGTCAAGGGCAAGCTTAACATCTTCAATGGCAAATTCCTTGATTGCCTCAAACATTTCGGGTGCGGGATCCTGTGATTCAAAGGGAACCTTTTGCTTTCCGACCTCTGCCTGAATGCCCTTGATGAACTCAACGATTTCCTGATTGACCTTATGGGCGTACATGATACCGTCGAACATGGTCTCATTGTCAATTTCGTTTGCACCTGCTTCAATCATTGCAACAAGATCTGCTGTTGAAGCAACGGTAACAGCCATTTCGCTCTTTGCTCTTTCCTCTTCTGTGGGGTTGATGACAAACTTGCCGTCAACAAGACCGACCGATACACCGCTGATAGGGCCGTCCCAAGGAATTTCGGAAATTGAAATTGCAACGGAAACACCGATCATTGCGGTGATTTCCGGCAAGCAGTCCTGATCAACCGACATAACTGTTGCAACAACACCGACATCGTTTCTCATATCCTTGGGGAAAAGAGGTCTGATGGGTCTGTCGATAACTCTTGAAGAAAGAGTTGCCTTTTCGCTTGCCTTACCCTCTCTTCTCTGGAAGGAGCCGGGGATACGGCCTACCGAATAAAGCTTTTCCTCATAGTCAACCGAAAGAGGGAAGAAATCAACGCCCTCTCTGGGCTTTGCTGCCATTGTTGCTGTGCAAAGAACCTCTGTCTCACCGTATCTGATAAGACATGAACCACCTGCAAGACCTGCCATTTTGCCTGTTTCGACAACAAGAGGTCTGCCGGCAAGAGTTGTTTCAAATTTTCTGAATTCGTTAAACATTTTTCTGCCTCGCTTTTCATTATATTTTTATATTTTAACGCGAGGCTGTGGTTTAGCAATAAATTCAGCCGTGAATTTTTTCAAAGCTCAATTTAGTGCTAACCCAATTTATCTGCCCCGCATCAATAACGGAAAAAAGGCAGACACGAATTTTCTCATGCCTGCCAAACGGATACAATTACTTACGAATACCGAGTCTTGCAATGATTGAACGATATCTTTCGATGTCATTCTTCTGAAGGTATGCAAGAAGATTTCTTCTCTGACCAACCATCATGAGAAGTCCGCGGCGTGAGTGATGATCCTTCTTGTTTGTTTTGAGATGCTCTGTAAGGTTGTTGATTCTGAAGGTAAGAAGTGCAATCTGTACCTCAGGTGAACCTGTGTCGCCCTCATGTGCAGCATATTCCTTGATAATAGCTGTCTTTTGTTCCTTTGTCATCATAATTCTTTCACCTCTGAAAAATATTTCATTCGCCTGATCCCCAGTATACGGCAGGTGAAAAAAGCCATAAGGCAAAACCCGCAAACCGAGCAATCGGCATAATGCTTTGAAATTATATCACACATAAAGACAAAAGTAAAGAGAAAAAAGTGAAAAAAAGTCGGGCGTTTTCATTATTTTTCGTCACTATTATATATTTTCTGTCAAAAAATGCGTTTTAGTATGGATTTTCTTTCTGCTTTACATTATAATATATGAAAATAAATTCTATTTAAACGGAGAACATAAAAATGCTCAAAATCCTGAAAAAAGCTTTTCTTATAATTACAGCCGTCTTTCTTTCGGCAATTCTCATTCTTTCGCTCGTCGCACGGTACGCCTGCGGCACTTCACTTATGGCGATGCTCTCTTCATTTTATATGCAGGCGGTTGATTTCAACGCCATATATGAAGACGAGCAAGCCTGTCTGTCCGCCTTTGAAACGATGCGTCAAACGAATTTGCAGGACCTTGCTACACCGGAAATGTCTGTTGAAGTCAACAGCCGTCATTCCGGAAAAACGCAATATTTCACCGTTGGCGAAAGCAACCTTACCGACACTCTCATCTTCTATTTTCACGGCGGAGGCTTTATTGATCAGCCGAAATCTCAGCATTGGGACATCATTGAAAAAATTGCCGTGCAAACAGAAACACCCGTTGTCGTTCCGATTTATCCAAAGGTCACAAGCTACAACTGTGATGATGCTTACAGCGAGGTTTTCGCCCTTTACAGTGAATATGCCGTCAACAATGACATAAAAAAGATCATCTTCATCGGTGACTCATCGGGTGGAAATTTTGCACTGTCCTTTGCAATGCAGCTTCGTAAAGCCGAACTTACACAGCCTCAAAAGCTGATTTTAATCAGTCCTTGGATGGATCTTTCAATGAGCAACCCTCAAATGCAAGACTTCATCGGCAAGGATTACATGGTCGGCTATGAGGGGCTGAAAATCATCGGTGAGCGTTGGGCAGGCGACAGAAGCATATACGATCCTGTCGTAAGTCCACTTTACGGAAACTTTATCGGCTTGGGAAAAATCGTCATCTTCACCGGTGAAAAGGATATGCTCCATCCGGATATCATGCGTTTTTGCGACAGACTCGAAAAGGACAAGGCAGCTTACAGCCTTTATCTTGAGCCAAACCTCCCTCATGTCTGGTCGCTTTTCCCGACACCTGAGGCTTCAAGGGCATTTGAAATCATCAAAAATGAGATTCTGCATTGATTTTCGGCATTTTCCTTTCATGAAACAGCTTAACAGCTGCTTATAATAAGCCGACAGAAAAAATAAACTTTTTTTCCTAAACTATTTAAAAACAGTGTTTGAGTATGGTATAATTACTCGAAAACATTTAATACATTTAAAATAAACACACGGAGGAATTAAAAATGAGTAAAGTTAAAAATGATGCAAAAATCAAAAATCCGATCATCGCAGCAGTTCGTGAACAGCTCGAGCATAGAGCCACATGGCTTTATCTTCTTTGCGATGAAGCACAAAAAAGAGGTCTCGACCCCAAAGATTTCGGTTCGGCTGCCGTAAGACGCTGCGGTCTCATGCAGGGCAAGGGTCTTGTTGAAAAGGGCAAGACAGATTCTCTTGTTGGACTTCGCAAAACTCTTTTCACAAAGCCTGCACAGTGGGTTTTTGAAATGGACATCAAAAACAGCACAGATGACGAGCTTGAAATTCACTTCCATTATTGTCCTCTTGTTAAGGCATGGCAGAAGTGCGGCTGCTCCGATGAAGAAATTGCAATGCTTTGCGACATCGCAATGTGCGGTGACAGAGGTATCGGTGAGCGCTACGGTGCAGTGCTTGACCTGCCCAAAACAATCGCAAATGGCGACGACATCTGTCATCTGAGATACCACAAAAAATAATCGCACAAGGAGTTAAACATGTCAGAACAGAAATATCTCGACATTCTTTCAAAGCTTACGCTTGATGAAAAGCTTTCTCTGCTTTCAGGCAAGACATATTGGCTCACGCAGGAAATCGACCGTCTCGGTGTGCCGTCGGTGTGGATGAGCGACGGCCCTAACGGAATGAGAAAGGAAAAGCAAACAGGCGGAACGAACATCATGCAGGCGTCTGAAACCTCAACCTGCTTTCCGACAGCCGTCACAACAGCTTCGTCCTGGGACACAGAGCTTCTTGAAGAGGTCGGAAGCACAATTGCCGATGAAGCAAAGGCACTCAAGGTCACAACGATTCTCGGCCCCGGCATCAATATAAAAAGAAGCCCTCTTTGCGGAAGAAACTTTGAATATATCTCGGAGGATCCGTTTCTTACCTCAAGGCTCGGAGCTGCTTATGTTCACGGTGTTCAGAAAAACGGCATTGGTGTGAGCCTCAAGCACTTTTGTGCAAACAATCAGGAGCATCTTCGTATGTCGGCAGACTCTGTTGTTGATGACAGAGCCTTGCGTGAAATTTATCTTCGTGCATTCGAGCATATCGTCAAAACAGAACAGCCCACCACCGTTATGTGCTCTTACAACAGACTTTACGGCAGATTCCTTTCCGACAACAAAAAGATGCTCACCGATGTCCTTCGTGACGAATGGGGCTTCAAGGGTATTGTCGTAAGTGACTGGGGCGCTGTTAATGACAGAGTTGAGGGTATTAAGGCAGGTCTTGACCTTGAAATGCCCGGAAACAAGGGAATGAACAACAAGTATATCAAAAAAGCCCTTGAAGAAAAAAGAATCACAATTCAAGACATCGACAAGTGCGTTTTGAGAATGATTAAGTTTGCCTTTGACTGCAAGAAAAACGAGGGCAACGGATATGATATCGACTTCAAAGCTCACCATGAAATTGCAAAAAAGGCTGCCGTGCAATCGGCTGTCCTGCTCAAAAACGAGAACAATGCCCTGCCCTTAAAATCAGACGAAAGCATTGCCGTCATCGGTGCGCTCGCCGATAAGCTCCGTTATCAAGGTGCAGGCTCGAGCCACATCAACGCATGGAAAACCGTTTCCTTCAAGCAGGCTCTCGAAAACAACGGTAAGGCATTCTCTTATGCCCCCGGTTACAGCTTAAAGGGTGACGGATATAACAAAAAGCTGATTGCAGAGGCCTGTGAGGTTGCAAAGGGCAAAAAAGCCGTTCTTGTTTTCATTGGACTTACAGATGCATTCGAGAGTGAGGGCTTTGACCGTAAGCACATGGATATCCCCTCGGCTCATGTTACTCTTGTCAATGAGCTTGCAAAGGTCAACGAAAACATCATCGTTGTTCTTTCCGGCGGTTCACCGATAAGAATCGGTGACTGGGAGAAGAAAGCAAAGGCAATTCTTAACATGTATCTTCCCGGTCAGGCAGGCGGTGAAGCCACATACGAGCTTGTTTACGGCAAGGTTAACCCCTCAGGAAAGCTTGCGGAAACCTACCCCATTGCAAACGAGGACAACATTGTTTCCTCTTATTTCCCGATGGGTCCGAGAACCGTTGAATACCGTGAAAGCATCTATGTCGGCTACCGTTATTTCGACAAGGCTAAAAAGACTGTCAAATATCCCTTCGGTCACGGACTTTCTTACAGTAAATTTGAATACAACGACCTCAGACTTTCAAAATCCGACATCAAAGAGGGCGAAAAGCTCACATTGTCTTTCAAGGTTAAGAATGTCGGCTCGGTTGCAGGTGCAGAGGTTGCACAGGTTTATGTTGTAAATCCGGAAAGTAAGATTTATAAGGCTGTCAAAGAGCTTAAAGGCTTCAAAAAGGTCTTTCTTGACGCAAATGAAGAAAAGACAGTTGAAATCACTCTTGATGAAGGAGCATTCAGCTTTTACAATGTGCTTATAAACGATTGGCACGCAGAAACAGGTTGCTACGGCATTCTTGTCGGTGCATCATCTCAGGATATCCGTCTTAACTGCTCGGTGAATGTCGAAACAGCAAAGCCCGATGCACCAATTCCCGATTACAGCGAGGTTGCCCCCTGCTATTATGACATGGAGAACACCACCGTAATCCCCGATGCTGCTTTTAAGGCTGTTCTCGGAAGAGAGCTTCCCGACAACAGCGAATATGTTAAGGGAAATCTTACGATAGATTCATCTGTTTCACAGATTGCCGTCAGTCCCTTCGGAAAGGTGCTTAACGGAATCCTCACAAACGGAGCAAAGCTTGTTGCGATGACTGCGGAAAATCCCGACATGATTACGGAGTCCATCAAGGATATGCCTCTGCGTTCGTTCAGCGGATACACCGGCGGTCTGCTTTCCCCGAAAACCGTTGAGGGAATTCGTGATCTTTGCAACGGAACAAAGGGTGGCTTTAAGAAGCTTGTTTCCGGCTTTAAGAAATAATTGAGAGGTAATTTATCATGAAAACAAGAATTATATCAGCAGTTCTCACTGTAATCATCATTGTTGCTTGCTTTACCGCTTGCGGTAACAATAATGCCTCCGGCGGTAACGCAACGAACGGCAATGCAAC
>CAZBFI010000022.1:0-13811 GCA_964491165.1 uncultured Faecalibacterium sp. | reverse complement strand
GCAACGAACGGCAATGCAACAAACGGCGATATAACAAGCACTACACTTTCCGACAGTGCCGAGTCAAAGGGAGCTTTTTTCTCCGACTTTTCAACAAAGTCACTTGACGGCAAGGAGTATACACAAGATGTTTTCAAAGACAATAAGCTTACAATGGTTAATGTCTGGGGAACATTCTGCGCTCCTTGTATCAGTGAAATGCCTGATCTTGAAAAGCTCAGCAAGGCTTATGCCGAAAAGGGTCTTGTGATTATCGGCATCGTCAGTGACACTTATGATTATCTTAAAAAGGATAACAATACCGAAAAGGTCGAAAAAGCAGAGGACATCGTCGCTCAGGCAGGTGTAACCTACACGAACCTTTTGCCGTCGGAGTCACTCAATCAGGCAAGGCTCAATTACATCAGCACCTTCCCCACAACCTATTTTCTCAATGAAAAAGGTGAAATAATCGGCAGTGAATACATCGGCTCACATTCTTATGAGCAGTGGGCATCAATCGTTGAAGGTCTCCTTGCCGAATAAGACACAATGTGAATAAAAAACAAGGCTTCCTATGAGGGTGAAATCTCAAAGGAAGCCTTTTAAAATACTCGCTTTTATTTAATTATCGCTTCGACGACCCGCCTTGCACTCTCGCAGTCAAAGTAATCAAAGTTTTTCTTTTTGAATTTCTCATTTCTTGCCTTATCAAAGTCTGCTTTCACCGCTTCGACACATTCGTCGAGCGTGAATGCAACCTTTCCGGAAACATAGTCTTCATACTCAAAGTAAAAATCCCTCTTTGACCTGTATTCCTCAAGGTCATAAGCGAAAAAGACAGTCTTTTTATCGAGCAAGGAAAAATCCATGCAAATTGATGAGTAATCCGTGATGAGTATATCGCAAAAAAGTGCGAGCTTTCTCACATCGTCATAGCAGGTCACATCAACGGCATTTTCAATCTTGCAAATCTCATGAATCTGTGGATGGAGCTTGACAAAAAGAATGTACTCCTCACCGACAGCCTCGGTGAATTTTTTTGTGTCAAAATGCTCAAGCAGTCCAAGGTTGCCCTCCTTTGTGTCACGGAAGGTCGGTGCGTAAAGAATAACCTTTTTCCCCTTTGCCTGCGGATAAAGCTCCTCAAGCTCTTTTTTCACCTTTTCGGCATTGCCTTTTTTCAGCAAAAAATCACATCTCGGTGCGCCCAGTGGCAAAACCTGTGTCCTTTTCACGCCAAAGGCATCGGCATAAATGTCTCTGACGCCCTCACCGGAGCAAACAACATAGCTCAGCTTTTTGTTGCCCTGTATTTCGTTTTTACGCACCGTTTCGGGCTGTTCAATGTCAAGGCCGAACCTTTTGAAAGCTCCCTCGGCATGCCAGAGCTGAGTGATAACCGCCTGCTTGCGAAAATTCAACCTGCCCATCGGCATAAAATTATCGTTGAGAAAAACATATTTTGAGGTTGCGAGAAGCCTTGATTTAATCAGAAAGAACGCAATAAGCCTGAACGGCTTTGATAAAGACAGATCCTCTCTTGTTATGAAAACTGCCTGAATATCCTTTCTCTCTTCCCTCATCAGCTCGCATACACTTCCAAGAGAATCGCAAAAGCCCTCATTGTGCATTGAAAGAAAGCAAGCTCTGTTTTCCTTGAGTGGAAAAAGCTTGACGCTGATGTTGAAAAAAAGTGCGTAAAGAGAATAAAAAAAACTCTTCATCATTTAACAATCCTTTTCGTAAGAAGAAAATCTATACATCTTAATATGTGCGGGAAGAAAAGGTCAACAACGAATGTCGGCAGCTTGTTTTTCACCTTGTACATGATGCGAAAATCTCTTATATCGAGCCTTCTCGGCTTTTTGAATGTTACCACCCATTTTGCCCTTGCTGCTTTTTTCGCCGCCTTATAATACTTTTTATCTGCCAAAACACGCACATTTGCCATTTCGAGATATTTTTGCGGAATGAGGCCCTTTTTCACCATCTTTTCGGGAACGATGACCTCAAACATGGGTGATATCTGTGAATAAAGTGAATCGAAAAGCTCCGTCATGTCACGGTTCGACTTGGCAACAATAACAGTGATGTTCGGGTTTTGTGCAATCTGCTGTTTGGTCGAGAAAATATTTTCAAGGTGCAAATCCGGATCGGTACGCTGCATAACCTGAAAGCGTTTTTCCGTCATGAGTGCTTTAAGACGGTTAAATTCCTCGGCGCAGTAGCTCATGCACTCATCGTCGCCCTTCCAGCAAAGGCGGTAAAACTGAGAAATTAAAATGTATGCCGTTTTGTAAATTACCTCTTGAATATAATCCTCTCTGTCAACCTCAGGCGGTGCTGTTTTCACGCTCTCAAGCGCCCTGTCATAAATCAGCCTGAGTGAACCGCTGAAGCTTCTTGCAAGCTCTGCATTGACGGTCTGGCTGACGGAAAGTCCCTGCTGTTGAGTGTGCCTTCTGTAACACATGCAAGCGTCCATTGTTCCGGAAATCTTCGCCCCCGTATAAACATAGGACATGAAGAAAGCGCCCTCCTCGGAATACTTGTAGCAAGGAAAGCGAACACCGCTTTCAATGAGTCTTTCACGGTTATAGCATTTGTTGCCGACGAGAAAGCTCCAAAGCAGGATTTTGTTGAAGGTGTCCACGCTCTCCATTGAAGCAAGCCTGTCGGCAAAGGCATTATATTTGCTGACAATATCATTTCCGAAATTCATCAGCCTGCCGAGAACAAGGTCTGCACCCGTTCTTTTTGCAGTGCTGTAAAACGCTTCAAGAGAGGTTTCCGTGTAAGTATCATCTGCGTCAAGGAAAACAACATATTCCCCCGTGGCTCTTTCAAGGCCGTAGTTTCTCGCCCTTGAAACACCACCGTTTTCTTTGATATATGATTTAAAAATGCTGTACTTACTGCAGTAAGCGTCAATAATTTCCTGTGTGCCGTCTGTTGAACCGTCGTTGACAATGATAACCTCAATGTCCTTTAAGGTCTGTGCAACAAGGCTGTCGAGCGTTTGTGAAATGAACTGCTCTGAATTATATGCAGGTATTATAACAGATACCTTTGGCATAAGCTCACCCTCCTATTTATTAAAACCTGATGCCCCATTTGAGAAAATACTTGATAATAGACTGAATATGAATCAAAAGAAGCTTTTTGTTTCTCTTGCTCTCCCTCTCCCAAAGGTGATAAACCGTCGCTTTCGGATAAAAAACAGCCTTACTGACCTGACTTACACGCCTTGCGATGTCACAATCCTCAAGATACATGAAAAATCTTTCGTCAAAGCCACCCAGCTGCATGAAAACAGATGTGCGAAAAAACATGAAACATCCCGTAGCATTTGTAATTTCAAAAATCTCATCCTCGGGCTTGTCGAGCATACAGTATTCCGTCATCAGCTTATTGGGCTTGTCCGACTTGTGAAACCAATGATTGCCGAGATAGCGAATGGTGGGGTTACGCTTGGCGAGCATCTGGAGTCTCCCGTCCTCAAACCTGATTTGCGGTGAAATCAAGCCCACATCCTTTTCGCTTTGAGCATAAGAAGCAAGCTGTGTTATCACATCATCCTTCAACAAAATGTCGGGATTGATAACAACATGATAATCCGACTGCAAAAAGGGAATAACCTTGTTGTGACCGTTGGCAAAGCCTGCGTTTTTTTCACTTTCAATGACCTTGACCGACGGATATTTTTCTTTGATATATTTTGCCGTTGAGTCCTCCGAGGCATTATCAACAACATAAAGAGTGAAATCAACACCCTTTGTTTTTTCAAGCAAGGATTCGATCGTTGCATCGACTTTACCCTTGGCATTGTAAGTCACGATACAACCGCTGACTTTAATCTTTTCCATTTTCAACACCTTACCTCTTAAAAATAACTCTCTTATAAAGTCTCGAGATGAGATATCTTCTCCACTGCATTTTCTGTGAAAAGGAGGTCTGTGAAATACCCGTCACATTGTTTGAATGCATACGGTGATAAATGAGAGGCTGATCAATGAAAACAACCTTTCCGTATATTTCACAAATGAGACCTATCCACTGGTCATGCATGGGGACATTTTTCGGAATCGGCATGATTTTTTTGAGCATTTTTCTGTCAAAAGCCATGCAACAACCCATGTATGAGTTTTTAACGATGTTATGCATAACTCCCTTTTTGCTCCCACGAAGCTCAAAAAACGACGGATCGGTAATATTAAGCTTTCTGTCGGTGACATAAGCGTTGTGCAAAACAAGGTCGGCACCGTTTTTAAATTCCTTCATCACAAGCTTGACCTTATTCGGCAGCCAAACATCGTCCTGATCGCAAAGGAAGATTTTGTCTCCGTGACAATATCTGATGGCATTGACAAAATTTGCAACAACACCCTTGCCCTTGCCCTCAACATAAATTATCCGTTTGTCCTTTTCCATCATCTTACGCACAAGCTTTTCCGTTATTCCACCGGGTCTGTCGTCCGAAACAATAATTTCATCATCTTTATCAAGCTGAGGCAGAATTGACTTAATCTGCTCATATATATATTTCTCGCCCTTATAGGCGGCAAGTGCAACCGAAATCATCTTTTCACCACCAAAAATGTTCATACGCAATTTATTATATCATCATTAAAGCTTTTTTACAATAGAACCGACGAAAAAAACAGGCTGTAATAAAACCTGCGTTTTATTACAGCCCATTGATATTCAAAGAATTTCAGCATTATTGTGTTTAATTAAACACCGCCACCTACTGAACCGTCCCAAGTGTCAACTGAGGTTGCTTTCATTTCCTCTTCGTCGAACCAACGAGTAGTTACAGCCTTTGTCTCTGTGAAGAAACGGAAAGCGTCCTTACCTAAGCAGTGAAGGTTACCGAAGAATGAAAGCTTGTGGCCTGTGAACGGGAATACACCGACAGGTACGGGGATACCAACGTTAACGCCGACCATACCGCCGTCTGTTCTCTTAGCGAACTCTCTTGCATAGTAGCCGTTCTGTGTGAAGATAACAGAGCCGTTTGCATACGGATTGCGGTTCATAAGCTCAAGACCCTCTTCAAAGCTCTTGACTCTCTTGATGCAAAGAACAGGTCCAAAGATCTCCTGAGTACCGACTGTCATCTCATCTGTAACATTGTCAAGAATTGTCGGGCCTACATAGAAGCCGTTTTCATAGCCGGGAACAACAACATCACGACCGTCAAGAACAAGTGTTGCACCCTCTTCGATACCCTTGTTGATCCAGTTGATAACATTCTTCTTATGCTCTGCTGTTACAACGGGGCCGAGAGTTGAGCCTTCCTCGTATGCGGGGCCGAGCTTAAGCTCCTGAGCAAACTTCTTGATATAGCCGACAAGCTCGTCTGCAATGCTTTCCTGTGCAACAACAACGGGAAGAGCCATGCAACGCTCACCTGCGCAACCGAATGCTGAGTTAATGATACCTCTTGCACTTCTTTCAAGAGCTGCATCTTCAAGAACAAGAGCATGGTTCTTAGCCTCGCAAAGAGCCTGAACTCTCTTGCCTGTTGCTGCTGCTTCCTTGTAAACATGAAGACCAACCTTTGTTGAACCGACAAAGGTGATACCCTTAACATCGGGGTGCTTGAGGAAGATGTCTGCTTCAACTCTTGAGCAGGTTACAAGGTTAACAACGCCCTTGGGAAGACCTGCCTGAACAAGAAGCTCGTTGAGCTTCATTGCAGTCATCGGAGTCATTGAAGCAAGCTTGAGAACGATTGTGTTACCTGCTGCGATACAGCAAGGTACCATCCAGCCCATGGGAATCATGCCGGGGAAGTTGAAGGGAACAATACCTGCAAAAACACCGACAGGCTCATAATAAAGTGTTGTGTCATAGCCGTTTGAGGTGTCTCTCATTGCGTCACCAAGAAGAAGTGAGGGAGCGCTGAGTGCAAGCTCAACAGGTTCCTTAACCTTGAGGATATCACCCTTTGCTTCGGAGAGAACCTTACCGTGTTCAAGAGCGCAAAGCTTTGAAAGCTCGTCCATGTTTTCAATAAGAAGCTCACGGAATTTGTAAAGAACCTGAACTCTCTTCATAACCGGTGTGTTTGACCATGCCGGAAATGCTGCTTTTGCGCTTGCGATTGCCTGCTCAACCTCATCGGCTGTGCAGCAGGGTGTCTCAGCGATTACTTCACCTGTGCTGGGATTGTAAACGGGCATATATTTTTCTGTCTTTGACTCAACCCATTCGCCATCGATAAAACATTTAAGTCTTTTGATCTCGCTCATGTTAAACTAACTCCTTTTTATTTACAATTTTTTACACCATATATTAAGCCACAAATTACAAAATAAATCAAGAGAAAAAGTGAAAATTTCTCATTATTTACACTATAATTTTTTCAACTGAATCAAAAAGCATGGTTTTTGCGCAATTTTTGATTTCGTCAAAGGGAAAATGCAACGGATTTGTCTCAATCACCTGACTTATTCCGGCTTTTTTGATTTCCGTCTCTGAAAGCTCATTCGTACCCGTCAAAACAACAAGTCTCTTTTGCTTACTTCTTGAGGAAAGTCCCGTTATCACCTTACCCATTAAGCTTTGAGAGTCGAGCTTACCCTCACCGGTGATGATAAGCTCGGCACTTTCGGCTTCCGACTGAAAATCACAGATGTCGAGCATGAAATCAATTCCGCTTTTAAGCCTTGCATTCAAAAACGCTTTCAATGCAAAGCCAAGTCCACCTGCCGCACCGGTACCCTCCTGCAAGGAAAAGTCCTCTTTCAGCGTTTTTTCACACACTCTCGCAAAATTTCTCAGACCTCTGTCGAGCAATTCCACCTCGTCCTTTGTTGCACCCTTTTGCGGTGCGAATATGTAAGCTGCACCGTTTTCACCGTAAAGCGTGTTTTTCACATCACATAAAACGACCGTTTCAATTCTTTTCAGTCTCTCATCAAGCCCCGAAAGGTCAATGCTGTCGATTTTTATAAGATTCTTTCCGCAGGGAAAAAGCTCGTTTCCAAATGCGTCAAAAAATTTCACTCCGAGTGCTGAAAGAAAGCCCGTTCCGCCGTCTGTCATCGCACTTCCGCCAATTCCGATAATCAGCCTTTGAGCCGAATCATCGAGTGCCTTTTTAACAAGCTGACCCGTTCCGTAGCAGGAGGCAAGAAGAGCGTCATTCTTTTTTTCGGCAGTAAGTCCCGAAGCGACGGCAGTTTCAATGACGGCACTTTTGTCCTCAAGCATAACATAGTAAGCCTCCATGTCTCTTCCGAGAGGGCTTTTTGCCGTTGTGAAAATCTTTTTGCCTGAAAAAGCCTGCAAAAATGCCTGTGCCGTACCCTCTCCACCATCGGCTAAAGGGAGCTGCTTTACAGTCACATCGGCATAAAGCTGCTTGAGTCTTTCGCTGACAATTTCACAAACCTCTTGCGAGGAAAGTGTTCCCTTAAAGGAATCGGGAGCGATTATTACCTTTTTCATTTTTTACACTTCTTTCAAAAAGCAAAGATCGTCAAAAACCTCACAGTCGGTTTCCTCAAGCCTTTTTCGGCTGTTATGCCCACGGCAGACAAGAGCGCAGTCACAGCCGAGCGAGCGTGCAACCTCATAGTCGTGCAGTGTATCACCGACAAAAAGCACATCTTGTGCAAGAAAGCTGTTTTCATTCATCCATTTCTGAGCAATTTGCACCTTACTCTTGCCCAAAACATCGCCCGTGCCGAGTATATCCGTAAAGTATTGCTCAAGCTCAAAATATCTGACCTGCTTTAAAAGATAGCCCTGCTCCGTTGCTGAAATAATAAGCTGTTGCTTTCCCGAATGCTTGATTTCACTCAGAATCCGAACGGCATCGGGGAAAACATCCGCATGTGGATAATTCTCGTTATAAAGCGAGGCATATCTTCTTGCAATGAGGGAAAAGTCCTCATTTTCAAGGTCAAAGCCGACCTTTTTGTAAAAGTCATAAACGGGAAAGGTAAACTCCTGAAGGTAGTAAGCCTTGCTCGGAATCGGCTGTTTGCCTCTTTCGCTTAAAAGCGTGTTGCAAATGCTCAAATTAAGCTCAACATCATCAAGAAGCGTTCCGTTCCAGTCCCATATAATACATTTATACTTCTTCATTTTTTCACCGTCGCTTATCAGCCGTCGATAAAAGCCACAAGATCACCGACATTTTCCATTTTTGCAATGTCATCGTCGGTGATTTTAATTTCATATTCGTCCTCAATCGACATCACAATTTCAACAAGGTCAAGGCTGTCTGCGGAAAGCTCCTGCCATGTTGTCTCGTTTGAAAACTCAAAATCGGAAGAAAGACCGAGCTGTTGTGACACTATTGAGCATACCTTTTCAAATGTATCCATATATTATCCTCCTTAGATTTAAGTAAGAACCTTATCTGTTCTTTTAAAGAGCGTGAAAAAAGCTACAGAATTAAGCGAGCGTGAACTAAGTCCCGTTTTATCCGTTCTGCGCTTTTTTACAGGCTCTTTTATTATATTATGCGTAAGGAATGTCGTTGTCAATAGAATATAGGAAGTTTAAAATTCTTATTTATTCTTTCAAAAAATTAAGCCGATATTCACAAAAAATATTTTGCGGTATAATTACGGGATCTTTTTCCAACAATCATTTTGAAAGAAGGTTTTTGAGATGAAAATACTGAAAATTGAATGTGCCGCTTTCTTTGCTTTTATTATATGCATCACGGTTTCTACATATAATCTCAACAGAAGCTGTGACGGAATCAGGCAAGGTGTTTTAAGACTTCATGTGATTGCGGCATCCGACTCGGATTATGACCAGCAAATCAAGCTCATGCTCAGAGATGAAATGCTGAAAAAAGGAAAAGAAATTTTTTCGGGCAGTGAAACCAAAAAACAGGCAGAGGAAAAAATCAACAACGGCATTTGCGTTCTTCAAAAAACAGCCGAAAGCTTTTTGAAAAGCAAAAACTACCCTTACGATGTTTCTGTCGGAATCGAAAACTGTTATTTTCCCACAAGAAAATATGACTCATTCGTTCTTCCGGCAGGCTATTACGATGCCTTGAGGGTCGTCATCGGTGAGGGCAAGGGGCAAAATTGGTGGTGCGTAATGTTCCCTGCCTTATGTCTTCCTGCGGCAAAGGACTGCAAGAATGACTTTGACGGAATCTTAACAAGTGAACAAATTTCAATAATAAGTGAAGAAAAATATGAAATCCGTCTCTGGCTTGTTGAAAAATGGCAGGAAATAAGAAGAAAAATCGTATCGGAAAATAAAAATAATAATTGAAATATTGAATATTTATTCCGGTAGTGTTAAAATGTAAAAGGATTTAAATCTGAGGAGAAAATAAAAATTAAGGAGAAAGAAAAATGGACAAGTATGATATTCTCGTTGTCGGTGGTTCAACCACAGGCAGCTGGTTTGCGAAAAAAATGGCTGAAAAGGGTCACAAGGTTCTTTTGCTTGAAAAAAATGACAAGAAAAACATCTCCCGTTCCTATGATATTTTCCACATGACAAAAAAGGAGATGGAGGAATTCGGACTCACTGTTCCCTCACAAGAGGACAAGGATTACGGCTTCACCTTTGACGGCTCTCCGGTTTATTCACCCTACGGAAATTATGCAAAAAGCGGTAAGCCCGACACCATCGTCGGCTGTCATAAGCATGAGTACATTTTAAGAATGCACGAGGAGGCTAAAAAAGCAGGTGTAAAAATCGTCTGCGGTGCGGAATTTACCGATCTGCTTTATGACAAAGACGGCAAAATCGCCGGTGCAAAATATAAAACAGCAAGAACCGAAAAGGAGGTTGCCGCCTCCCTCGTTGCCGACTGCACGGGTATTCCTGCGCTTGTCAGAAGAAAGCTTCCCGATTCATCGACAATCGAAAACTTCAAGCTCACAAACAGAGACCTCTTTTTCGTCGTGCTTTACTATATCAGATATCTTAACAAAGAGCTTCTCCCCCGTGACCTCGACGGCTCATTCATCAACTACAAGGTCTGGTCTGCACCGTCGGGAGACGAGCATGGCGCAATACTCGGTGTTGGTGGAAGCTACGGTTACGATTACGCAGAGGAAATTTTCAACACTCATTTCAAAAAGAATGTCAAATGGCCCGAATACACGGTCGAAAAAATCGAAAAAGGCACAACGCCTTATCACAGAGGAATCTACTCCTTTGTTGACGACAATGTCATCGCTCTGGGTGATGCCGCTTGCCTTACAAAGCCCAACTGTGGCGAGGGCTGTACCTCATCGCTTGTTCAGTGTGAAATTGCCGTTGATGTCATTGACTCACTCATTAAGCAAAACAAACCCCTTTCAAGAGAAAACATGTGGCAAATCAACACAAGATATCTCAAAAAGCAGGGTATCGGCTTTGACTCGATACGTCCGTTATTGATGAATGTCGTAAAATGCGGTTACGATGAATCCGAATACCTTTTCAAAAACGATATCATTTTCAGCCGAAAGATTATCGGTGGACAGGGTAACGACATCAGCATTAACGCTAAGGACATTTCCGATATGCTTAAAGGCATTTCCCTTGGAATTGCAGCCGGCAAGGTTAAGCCCTCAAGCATTGCCGCAATCGTCAAGGGACTTGTTCAAAGTGCTCAGGTATCCAAGCTTTATGGTGAATATCCCGAAACTCCCGACGGCTACTTTGAATGGAAAGACAAGGCAGATGCCCTTTGGGATAAGATCGGCTCAATGGCAGACAGCTGTGACAAAGCTATACTCAGAAAGCTTGGCTACTGATTTGACTGCCGAAAAATAAAAAGCAGACAGGCTGTAAAAAACTTCCGTTTTTTACAGCCTGTTTAATATTTTACATCAATCTGTATTGCTCTCAACAATGGTGTTAAGCCAGATACCCTTTTTCATGTATATGTAGCCGAGCGCACCCTTTACAATATCCGTTGCAAGAACACAGATATACATCTGCTCAATCGGAATTGAGGTGAATCTGCTCAAATAAAAAGCCAGCGTTGCCGAAACGCACCAAACAAAGCCACTGTCAAAAAGGAAGGTGATAAAGGTCTTTCCACCCGAACGCAAGGTAAAGTATGCCGAATTGTTGAAAGCCTGAACGGGCATAAATGCCGCAACAATCATCAGAAGTGTCGTTGCAAGCCTTTTGATTTCATCGGTTGTGTTATAAATTTTCGGGAAAAAGGGAGCAAAGCACATCATCACCAAGGCCACTCCGAAAATAAGAAGAACAGAGAACCACAGCAGTCTGTCTGCCGCTTTTTTTGCCTCCTGCTTTTTGCCTGCTCCGAGCATCTGACTTAAAATGATGCCAATGGCACTTCCAAACGAAATGAACGAAACATTGAAAACATTATTAAGCGTTGAAACAATATTTATTGCCGCAACAACATCAAGTCCCCTCACCGAATAGCACTGATTCAAAAATGCCATTCCGGCAGACCATAATGCCTCATTGAAAAGAAGCGGAATTGTGACAACCGTCATTTTTCCGATAAGCTCACGGGTAAAGCTGAAGCGTACAAACGCACCCTTCATGAACGGATATTTTTTCTTGGCAGTATGCGCACGGACAATGAGAATCGCACATTCGATGAATCTTGCAATAACAGTTGCAAGCGCCGCACCCTCGATGCCCATTTTCGGAAAGCCGAAATGTCCGAAAATCAAAACATAGTTAAGAACAAGGTTGACTAAAACGGCAGCTACGGTTGCGAGCATGGGAACGACTCTGTCATTTGTTTCACGCAGTGTTGAAGCGTAAACCTGACCGATGGCAAACGGAAGAGCCTGTATAAGCATTATTTTAAGATAGCTTTTACTAAAGCCCATAACGGCAACGATGTCCTCAGGTGCCGAATCCTTTTGAATATAAACGGAAATGAGGCTGTCACCCAAGAAAACGAACACAGCAAGTCCCACTGCCGTCAAAAGTAAAGCCGATATAAGCTTAAACTGAAAAGTTGTCCTTATTCCGTTGTCATCCTTTTTTCCGTAAAACTGAGCCGTAAAAATTCCGGCTCCGCTTAAAGCGCCGAAGATGCAAAGGTTGAACACAAGCAAAAGCTGATTGACAATTGAAACGCCCGTCATTTCAAGCGTTCCGACTTGACCGACCATTATGTTGTCAAGCATACTGACAAAGTTTGTGACGCCGTTTTGAACCATAATAGGTATTGCAATGAGCAACATTCTTTTATAGTAGGGCAAGCCTTTACGGATATACTCTTTCATTTTTACACTCCTTTAAAATTAAAATCAGGCAGAAAAATCCCTCTTAAGCTTGTTGAAAGTTTAAGAGGGTAAATTTTAAGTAAGCTAACGGGTTAAATAATCGCACTTCCGGCAACACAGAGAAGTCCTCCGAAATTGCCGCCTGTCAAACCGCCGATGCTCTGGAAAAATGTGATAATGCTGTTGAGAACATTTTTGATCGAGGCAAGCATACCAGCCATAAGCTCACTGAATTCTCTCAGAGGGCCTTCGGCTTGCTGGAGATCATCACTGAAAGCGCTGGAAATAAAGCCTTCGATTTCCTCATCAACGCTCGATGTTGCGGGAGGTGTAACCGGAACATAAGTGAGCGAATCACTCACGGTTGTGTCTGCGGCAAAGCCGGGTGTGATTCCGAGGGTGAACATTGCAACGAGAACTGCGATAAGCGGAATTATAAATTTCCCTTTAATTTTCATTTTCAAGTCAACTCCTTACAGTATTTTCTGAAATACTTTTAACAGTAACCTCATTCGGTTAAATTTATTATAACAAATATATTTCAATTATGCAACAGTTAAACCGAAAGAAAATGCTCCGCTTACCCGAAAAAAGCAAACGGAGCAGTAAAGCAGTAAAGGCGAAAAAGCAAAATCGGCTTCTCCATGGGCAAATGCCACCGATAACTTTAACTGCAAAAGCGTTATAAACGGCTTACACTTTAGTTTATGCACTTTAAGCTTTGAAGTTAAAACAGCTCAAATACATTTTTGCAGGAAGTGAAGCTGTTGACATTATGACACTTTTTGAGATATAATAGCGAAAAATCAAATTGAAAGGAAAAAAACATGGAACTTACTATCGGTTTAATTTTTGCTGACTCAATGGAATATGCCCCTTTTCTTGACTGGGCTTTAACACAAAGCAGCACCACTCAAAGAGAGCTTTTCGGCAACGAATGTGTGGAAGTATACTTAACTCAAGATGACAGAAAGCTTAAAATAATTGCCGTAAAATGCGGAATCGGTAAGGTCAACGCAGCAGCGGCAACAGCTTATCTTATCGGCTGTGAAAAAGCCGACATGATCCTCAACGCCGGACTTTCCGGTGCAGTTTCTTCACTGCGCCGTGAGGATATGATTGCAGGTGAAAGCTACATTGAATGTGACTTTGACTTAACGGCTATCGGTTATGCACTCGGTGAAAAATGTGACGGTCAAAAGAGCCTTTTAAAAGCAGATGAAAAGCTCCTCGGATACGCACTTGAAAGTGAGGGCTTAAAAAAATCACCCTGCGGAACGGGTGACATTTTCTTGAGCGACCCGGTTAAAAAGGAATTTTACAAGGACACATTTTCCATTCATGCCTTTGACATGGAAACGGGAGCTATCGCAAGCGTTTGCGACAAGGCGAACATTCCAATGCTTTCCTTGAGAAAGATAAGCGACGATGCCGACGACTCCTCTGTTGACGATTACCGTGAGATGAACAACAGAAAGGAAAGCTGTTTAACAGAGCTGCTTGTCAACATTTTCAACAGAATTCTTTCCGATGAAAGCAACTTTTAAAAGGTAATAAGCTTGTGTAGCTGTAAAAAAGCGCAGACCGGATAAAACAGGATAAAATAAAATTAGCTTTCCGTTAGAG
>CAZBFI010000021.1:0-21142 GCA_964491165.1 uncultured Faecalibacterium sp. | reverse complement strand
ACACCCAGCAAGACATAAGCATTAAAACAGCCATTAAAAGTGATAAGCTTTTTTTGATTTGATTTTTCATTAAGATTTCCCCCTTGTTTTCAAAATGAGATAATATCCTAATTGATTTTGATAATCTCATTAGTAAAATTTTATCAAAAAGATTTATTATATGCAATATAATAACCAAAATAAACACCGAAAATCAACAAAACTAACCTTTAATGTTTAGCATACACCGCACAACAACAAACGCACCTGAGATCTTTCATCTTCAGGTGCGTTCATTTTTTTTCATTCAAGCTGATCGTTTGAATTATTTCATCAATCTTCTGATTACTGCTTCGCAGTCGGCTGCGTTCATAATCTTCGGAACGGGATACAAGGGGTTGCCTTCCTTGAGAGCTCTATCAACGATGGTCGGAATGTCCTCGTCTTTGATCATGTCAAACTTATCGGGGATGTTCATGTTCTTGTTAAGAGTCTTGATTGCCTCGATGAATGCTTCTGCCTTTTCCTTGTCGGTTCCGTCAGTCTTAACGCCGGCAATTTCGCTGAGTCTTGCAAGCTTCTTGTGAGCTGTTTCACCGTAGTACTCAAGAACATACGGAAGTATTACTGCGTTTGCAAGGCCGTGAGGTATGCCGTAGAAACCGCCGAGATTGTGAGCGATTGCATGAACATAACCGACATAAGCTCTTGTGAATGCCATGCCTGCATAATATGAAGCCCAAAGCATATTGTTTCTTGCTTCGATGTTTTTGCCGTCGGAATAAGCTGTTTCGATGTTGTCGAAAATCATCTTGGTTGCCTTTTCAGCATAAGCATTTGTTGTCTTAACACCGCTTTTGCCGATGTAAGCCTCAACAGCATGAGTGAGGGCATCCATACCTGTTGTTGAAGTGATGTGAGGAGGAAGTCCCACTGTAAGCTCGGGATCAAGAACTGCATACTTGGGTCTGAGCTTGGGATCGTTGATTGCATTCTTTTCGTGAGTTTCGGGATCACTTACAACAGCTGCAAGTGTAACCTCTGAGCCTGTACCTGCTGTTGTGGGAACCGCAAAAAGAGGAGGAAGCTTGTGCCATACCTTAAGCAAGCCACGCATCTTCTTTACAGGTGTCTTGGGGTTGGATACTCTTGCTGCGGCTGCCTTAGCGCAGTCCATAGGTGAACCGCCGCCGAAGGCGATAACACCCTGACAAGCATTGTCAAGATAAAGCTGACGGGCATCTTCAATGTTCTGAATTGAGGGGTTGGGCTGTGTACCGTCATAAACGGTATACTTGACGCCTGCCTTCTCAAGCTCTTCAAAGAGCGAGTCAAGAAGATGGATTCCCATAAGTCCCTTATCAGTTACAACGAGAACATTTTCAATTCCCTTACTCTTGATAAATTCGGGAAGCTTTTTGATTGCTCCGGGGCCGTCAATTACATAAGGCTCAGACCAATCAAAAAGGGCGGATGAGGTTGCAACCAGAAATACTCTCTGGTAGATTCTGTAATAAGCTTTTTTAAGCTGCCACATTTTGAATCTTTCCTTTCAATATATATTTTTTATGTATTACTCGGCTTTCATACCGATGTAGTTACCTTTGTTTTTCATCGCATCAACCGATGTCTTTATCGAATCAATGACCGCAGCGTCAACATCGTCATCAGTCGCTCCGAGTTTTTTTGCAACTCCGATTTCCATGAATAACTGCGTACACATTATTTTTGAAAGCTCAATATAATTAAGTCCGGGTTCAAGACCTTTCCTTTCCGCTGAGCTTTGCAAAAGGTGTGCATAAGCTCTGAAGGCTTTTTCCGGAATGTGATAAAATCTTCTTCTCGGTCTTCCTAAGCCCTCATGAATTTTCAGCATAAGCTCTTTCCATGTGTAATTCTTCGTTGCAATCGGATAAACAGCCGTCACACCAAGCTCAGCTGCACCGACCACAGCCTGCCCGACCTGTCTTGTTGTAATCGCTGCCGTGCCACCCTTTGGCCAGAAGGTAATCGGCCCCATTGACCTGAGCTTTTCGGTGAAAATTACCCAAACGGGCTTCCTGCCCTTTTGAGAGCCGAAAATATAAGGCAATTCCATCACCGAAACGGACATCTTATCATCGGCAAGAGAAAGAGCAACCTTTTCCTGCTCATAACGACATTTGATATACGGATGTATCTCGGTAAGCTTCATTTCCGGTCTGATACGGTTGAGATAAGTGAAATAAGAACCGAAAACAACGCAGCTTTTCACACCTGCTTTTTTTGCAAGTGAAACGAGCCTTCTCACAGGCTCAATATTATACTTTTCGTAATACGGATAAACCGGCTTAGGAAATTCTACCCTTTCATCGACACCTGCGGCAAAAACAAAACAGTCACAGCCGTCCATAAAAGCAAGCAGCTCTTCATCAGTCATTTCCAAATAATTCCCGAAAGAGATATCCATTCCCTCAGGCAAATCCGCACCCACGGGGAGACCAGGTAATGCAAGGGTTTTTACACTGTGTCCCCGGCTGATGAACTGAGCCGCCGACACCGAACCTAACAAACCGGTTCCGCCAACAATAAAAACCTTCATAATATAAACCTTTCCTCTCGTATTTATCTTAATTTTAACATATATGTAAACTATCGTCAAGCAAAACAAAAAATTTAAGGCTAAACTTTAATAACTTTTATTATTTTATAAACAAAATAATCCCCTGTTAACAATTTGTTTTGTATAAACGGCACATCTTTTCTTAATTGAAACGCCAAAACCCGATAAGCTTTGTTCCGCTTTTTGCGTTGTGAGTGGATTTAAGTTAAAAGGCAACGAAAATATGCCGTAACAAGCGACTTCAAATTTAATTTTTACGCTTATATATTTAAACATATTTTAAGCTTGCCACTTTATACTTTAATTGTAACAAACAAGATATCAGCTTTCGAAAAAGGAGGAATTATTCCATGAAAAACGAAAGGACAGTCCTTGTTTGCGCAACCGCACAAGCTTCATCCGAAGGCCTTATTCATGCAGGAAAAATTATGGCAGAGAAAAATCATGCCGAGCTTGAAATCGTTTCGGTAGTTCCGCTTGAAGATGAAAAGAGAAAATTCGATCCGCTTGAGCTTGATAAGCTTTACAACTGTGCAAAAAATAACGGCGGTGAAATTGCCGTTTACTTCAGCGACGACCCGATTATGACAGTTTGCGCTCATATTGCAAAGAAAAAGCCGCTTACAATTGTTGTCGGCTTCCCCGGAGAAAAAAGTAACAACTTCATCTCTTTAATGCATTTGATTTTGCCCGATGTGCCGATAAGCATGGTTGACACAAAGGGAACGGTGTATAACATTCTCCCGAATGAAGCAACGCCGGTTAAAAAATGAACATCTCCCCCTCTATCCCCCTCAAATAAACGCAAAAAAGCAGTCTCAGGACTGCTTTTTTGTATCTTTCGAGCTAAGGACTCATTCTGTTTTATCGTTGATTGTGAAACTGATATCCGGATTGTTCGGCACAATCAATCTTTTGACAAGTATGTATGCAAGAGCTGTAACCTCGCTTTTTGCCATCTTATCATAGTTTTTAAACCAATATCTGAGCAAGCCGTAAAAGCCGCTTGAAAGGAACATATAAAAGAAATCAAAGCTTGTTCTGTCATTTGTGTCATGATATTTTTGAAAATATTTATAGTTGAAATCACAAAAAAGCTTGCTCATGCGGTTAGTCAAGCTGTTGGAGGTCTTGTCAAAAAGCATAATGCAGGTATCCTTACGACGATCAAAAATGTCAACTAAGCCCTCAACTGTTGCATAAACATTCTTAGGAAAGCCGATATCCTCAAGGCTGTCGAGCATCATTTCGGCATCCTTCATAACACTGTTTTCAATGTCATCAATCAGGTCGTTAATATCCTTATAGTGAAAATAAAATGCATTTCTGCTCAGCTCCGCCCTTTCACAAAGAAGCTTTACGGTAATCTTGTTCAAAGGAAACTCATTTGAAAGCTCAACCAAACTCATCTCAAAAGCTTTCTTGGTTCTTTTAACACAGCTATACTCTTTCGTAGCCATAATTTATCCCCCTTTTCTTTAATCCGTGTTCATTATAACACAATTTTTTTGAAACAGTCAACAAATAAAGCTCAAGTTGTAACAAATTTGCATAAAAAATCTCTTTGAGGCATAAATTCTACCGAGGAGGTATAATATGGAAAACAATGCCGACGAGAGAGCTGTTGTTCTTGGCAAATACATAGTCAACAACCGAGCTACCGTGCGTTCTGCCGCAAAGGCTAACTGTATCAGCAAAAGCACGGTTCACAGCGATGTCACAAAAAAGCTTCAAAAAATTGACGGCGTTCTTTATGATAAAGTCAGAGAAGTCCTCAACAAAAACAAAGAGGAAAGACACCTCAGAGGTGGAATGGCAACAAAAGAAAAATATAAAAATGAAAAAAACGAACAAGCTGAAAAAAAATAATGCGTTCGTTTTTTCGATTTAAACAATGTCCGAAATGTAAAAAGTGAAGAAAGTCTTAAAAAGTTTTATCGTAAGGAGCTATGTTAAAAGGCTTCCTATGAGAGAAATCTCATAGGAAGCCCGTTTTGTTTATTTCATTTTAAGCAACTGCCGTAAAACTATGCATTTTAAGAATCAATCAGCCGAAAAGATTCTTGAACCAGTCAATAATTCTCTGGAAGAATGCTCTGATTTTACCAAAGAAGCTGTTATCAACAGGCTCTTCGGGACTCATGTCAAATCCGCAATCATCACAAAGATTATCGCCGTCTGCATCGTTATGACCCTTTGCGGCAACTTCTCTGGTTTCAGTCTTACCGCATGAGCAGGTGCGTTCTTCATAGCCGACACCCTCACAGGTGGGAGCTGCTGAAATTTTCCACTCTGACCATGTTACATGACCGGTTGCGGCAACTGTTCTTGTTTCCTCTGCGTCGCAGTTGTCACACTCACGAACATCCTTACCTGTGCTTTCACACTTAGCGGCAACGGAGTTTTTCCATTCGCCCCACTTGTGTCCCTTAGCTGTAATTGTCTTGCCACCGGAAACAACATAACCGCATTCGGCACACTTAACTGTTGCTTCACAGCCGTCCTCGGTGCAGGTTGCAGCCTTGCCGGGAACTGTAACTGTTTTAAGCTCTGCCGATGTATGATCCTGATCGCACTTTGCAAAGAAGGGAAGAACACCTGCTTCTCTTACAAGATTAAGAACTGCCGGAACAAGCTCTGCCTTACGGGCATTGATGCTGTCCATGTTCTGAGAAGCGATAAGCTGATCATTTTCTGCCGATGTGAAGTATTCCTGTACTGTTGTTTCAGTGAAAGCAACCTCAGCATAAGAAGCAAGGTTTACATAATCTTCTGCGTTAACAGTGTTCGGGAAAACAGAATCAACGATATGCTCGGAAGCTACGATAAGTGCTTCTGTCACTGAGCAAGCTGCTGCAATATCTTCTGTCTTTTCCTTTGTTTCAAACAGGCGGAGGAATCCGTCGAAATCGCCGTCAAAGCCATCATCAAAGATGAATGACATAACCTTATTGAAATCAAAGGCGAACTTTTCGCTTGCACAGTTGGAAGCGAGCGAACCGAGAGGAAGAACAGAATTTGCAACTGCCGATATTCTGTCAAATGTGTCGGTATACTCGTTGTCACAAGCAATGAGAATGCCGTCTGCAAGGCCGTAAACTCTGTCTACAAGAGCTGCAAGAGTTGACTGCCAAGCTGCTTTCTTTTCAACATTGAGCTTGAACTCAACGGTGGGAAGCTCTGCATCGGCTTCTGCCGAAATTGTTGCAATGATGTCATTAACAGTTGCGTTAACAAAGCCAACGCCCCAAGCTGCTGCTTGATAAGCAAGGTCAACGACCTTTGTCATGATGATATCCTTGCCGTCGCCGTCATTAACAGTCTTTGCATCTGTTAATGTGGGAACGGTGAGATTAAGTCCCTGCTGCGAGAAGCTGTTGTTTACAGCGGGTATACATTTTGAAAAAGCGTAATCTGCCACTGCCACTGCAATAGCATCGAGATTCTTTAAGCCCTCAACGGCAGCATGAAGCTCTGTTACTGTTTCATTTGTGCCGTCATCAAGCATATCAAAGCCGAGACCGATAACCGATACCCAGAGATTTTCAACGCTTGAGAAGTCAACAGCATAAAGGAGATCAAGGTCGAGAGTGCCGAGGATAGCTGACATATCAATGCCGATTTCACCGAGCATTGCCTGATATTCTTCGTTGTTGATAACCTCTTGTGCTGCTGTCATCATATCGTTTGCAGTTGCACAAATCTTTTCAAGGTTTGCTGTGAAGTTGTCATTGTTGCCCTGTGTGAGGTTGAGCTTTTCCATGCCTGCATCACTGACAAGCATATCTACAAGGCCGTAAAGAACACGGTTCACCTGACCTACAACGCCATTATAAGCATCATAGTTGCCTGCAAAGTCGATAAGAGCTGAATCAATGTCAAAATCTGTGTCAAGGAAGTCAAGAAGAGCCTTTGCATCATCAACATTGAGGTTGCCCGAAAGTCCGTCAACAACAACTGTTGCAACGGGGTTGTCGATATAAGTGCCGACTGCCTGCTGAGCATAGCTGTCTGCGGTGCTTTGAATCATGCTTGCCATTGAACCTGAAAGCTTGATTGATACGCTGTCAACTGTTACCTGAGCGATAAACTCATCGTCTGTTGACCAGCCCTTATAAGAAAGAACGATGTCAATGCTTTCAACCCTTGTGTCATTTCCGAAAGGAAGACTTGCAACAGTGGACTCTACCATCGGCTGTGCCATTTTAAGAGCCTCTGCCTCTGCATATTCCTCGATATCGGCAAAAGCGAGCTTGAGTGTTGAAATAATATCCTCACCCTGAGCTACTGTAAGTCCGAATGAATCTGCAAGTGCCTTTGCATTTGCATCTGTCATAAGAGCAGCATATTCTTCGGGTACGGCTTCGCCTGCAAATTCAATGCCCTTGTCAGCCATGAGAGCCTGATTCTTGGCACTTGCATACATATTTACAGCGATGTTGTCCTTTGATGTGGGTCTGTAAACCTGAACAAGCTGATCTGTGTTTTTGCCTGTATAAATTGTTGCTGTGGGAGCTTCAAAGTTGATGTCAATACCGTTTGCCCATGTCAGAGCATTACAAGCTGTAACAGCACCGTCGGCAAGAGCTACCTGATAATAAGCGTCGCCGTCTTTGAAGTATACTGTTCCGCCGGAAATGCTTTCAAGCAAAGCAAGATCCTTATAAACAGCGTTGAAATTTGAGGGAAGTGCTACCGACTCACCGACAACTGCCTTTTGTCCGAGAGTTGTCTTGAGAAGTAAACGGACAACTGTATCAAGAAGATAGTTATAATAAGTGTCAAGCTTAACTTCATTGTCGGACTGAACAAGAGCAACGAAATTCTTAACAAGTGTGTAAATATCGCTTGTTCTCAGATCATAGCCTTTAAGCTCTTCGATACCTTCAGCTGAAAGAATGCCGTTTGCCTCGCAAAGACCTACGAACCAGCCGAGAATACCATTGTTGAGAGTGTCGTCGAAAGTTTCGTCGGCAGCGGGTGTGTAATTCATCTGACCTGCAACCCAATTAACGAACTTTGACTGAATGTCGTTACCGATAAGGTAATTGTTATAAAAATCAACGATTTTCTTGTTGTCGGGATCACTTGTGTCAAGGCTTAAAATGTATTCGCCTACCTTGCCGTAATCGAACACTTCACTGTCCCAACGGAAAACCTTACCGAATACATCGGAATTGTCAGCCATAAACTGAAAAACTCCGTCGATGAATCCGAGAGCCGAGCCAGCTTGCTCACGGGTAACGAGTGAGGTTGCGTCGAGATTTGCAAAATCTCCGCCAAGCTCTGTAAGATAGCTCTTATAAGCCAGCACATCGTCAAGAGAAGCAATTTCGGGAATCTGCTCGGCAATAGCTTCACCGAACGCACTGATTTCAAAGCCTTCAAAGCCCTGAATAACAGCCTGTGTTGCAGCCTGCTTCATTTCGTCGGAGTATTTCGCGATTTCTCTGTCAAGCCAATCAAGGATAACAGATGCCATCTGTTCTGCCGTCATATCGGAAATGTATTCTGCATCATCAGCGGCAACGGCAGCTCTGTCATAAGCAGACTCATCAGCCGCAAAGCCGACAAAAGGCATTGCTCCGAAAAGCATAAAGATGGAAAGAATAATTGCCAGTGTTTTTTTCATTTTTTATTCCTCCTTAAAAAAATAAAATTACACGCCGGTTTGCAAAACACCAATGCAAACCCGTTAACTATATGTTACAAATAAATAAAAAAAATTCAAGTAACAAATGCCGCTTAATTGTTAAACACTTAACAATTTCTTCAACATTATTACTTGATTTTATGAATATATGCTATATTTTTTACAGTTGCTTACCTTGAAAAATCAATCAAAAAGCGTCTTTATAATCCTTCTCGATTCACGCATTTCAAAAAGAACCTTGCTTTCATCATAATCAATAAGGCTTAAAAACAAAAGTATGGAAACTCCGTTGAGGAAAAACTCAAGCTTAAATTCGTGCTTTTCATATAAATCCTCACCGATTATTTTCTTGCATCTGTTTTTAAGCAATTCAATCGGTTCTTCATTCTTTTTTTCAACAAAATTGAGATAGCCGAAGCTGTTGCCAAGCTTGTAAAAAAGACTTCTTTCGGTTTTGTTCAAAAGAAAATTTTTCTCTTTCAGCTTTTCTGCAAGCTCATCATCACTGCAAAAAATAATGTCAATAACCTGATGAATAAACTTTTGCATTATCTCATTTCCGATTCTTCTTTCAAAATCTTCAAGATCTCTGTAATACAAATAAAATGTACCTCTTGATACACCTGATTTTTCACAAAGCAGGGTCACAGACCTTTTATCATCAAATATATCATCAAAGCCCTTTAACAGCTTATCTTTAACGCTTTTTTCCATTTGCATTATCTCCGTTGCACTTATAAATTCAGAATTTTTCGGCTGATGCTCACAATCTCAAACGGCAATTCTTCTTTTTTGTTGACGCTTTCAATATATGAAATTATGCCGGCATAAACAATAAACTTGATTTTGAAAAGATCCTGCGCTTTCATTGCCCTGCTCAAAAATCTCAACTTTTTTTCAATATAATCAAAGCCCCTCTTGAAAAATCGTTTGTCGCCGTTTTCACCGCAAAGAAGAAAAACATATTTTTCCTGACTGTTCAATATTTTGAGCAAATGTTCAAAAAACTCCTGCTTGTAATTCGGCATACATTTTAATGATTCATTAAACATACTGTCAACAAACTCTTCAATGAAAAGCTTGCACACCTTGTCATACATATCAAAAATATCAACAAAATGCCGATAAAATGTTGTCCGACTGACCTCGGCTTTTTCAATAAGCTCGGAAACCGTGATCTTACTGTAATGCTTTTGTTCAAGAAGCTCAAAAAAGGTCCTTACAAGCCTATCCTTTGCACTGCCTACGGCACACATTTTCTAACCTCCAAGTAATAAGCGTTAAAATCAAAGCCGTCAGAATTTACCCGTTTTCACCTTAAACATACACTCAAAATAATTCTCTAAAGCAAATATTGTTTAATGGGTTACGGATTTAATTTTAGCGCTTAAATCGTTCATATTTTTAACAATTTTAACACAAATTTGTATTAAGAACAAGGAACTTTAAACAAAATCCTGAGTTTTGTAACATCAAATCGTCAAATTTAACAAAGGTAAACTATCTTTTTTGATATTATTTACAATAAAGAAAAAAGCCGCAGAGCATCTAAACCCTGCGGCAATAATTATTCGTCTTTAACCGTTGAGAATCTTGAAAATCTTCTTGTTGGCGGCATAAAGCTCCTTGTAAGCTGCAAACATCTTGTCATAAACAGGCTTGTTTTCAGCGTTGGGAACAAAGGTCTTTTCCGCTGTAATCAAATCACCTGCATGGTCAATGCTCTCGATAACACCGAGACCTACGGCAACAACGACAGCTGCACCGACTGCACCAACATTCTGCGGATTTGAAACAGTCTCAACAGGTCTGCCGATACAGTCGGCAAGAATCTGACTTGTTGAATCGTTCAAAGCACCGCCACCGACAAAGCGCACGATGTCGGAGGTCTTTGTCTTTTTCTCATGTGTTTCAAGCATCCAACGCATGTGCATGCATACGCCCTCGATAACAGCTCTTATCATTTCGCTCTTACCGGTCTCAATGCTCAAATTATAGAACATACCTCTTGCATTGGGATCTTCAAACGGGCAACGGTTGCCGTGAAGCCACGGAGCGAAAAGGACACCGTTTGAGCCTGCCGGCACCTGCTCAATAACAGTTGAAAGATACTGATAGAGATTGGTATATTTACTCTCCATATCCTCTGCAACATGAGTCTTTTTAAGGTAAATGCCGATTTCGTCAAGAGCAAGGTGGTTCTTGACCCACTCAAGACATTTGCCTGCTGTTTCAAGCTCTGCAAAATAGTTATAATATCCGGGTCTTGCACCGACAACTGCGGCAATCATAGCCGTAGCGTCAACAATGCTCTTGTCAACAACCGTTGAAACCCAACCCGATGTACCCATATAAACATGAGTGTCATTTTTCTTAACCGAACCTGCACCGACACCGATAAGAGAAGCGTCCATACCGCCACCGAAAACGAGTGTGCCCTCTTTGAGTCCAAGCTCATCTGCTGCCTGCTTTGTGATTCCGCCGACTGCATCGGTTGATTTGATAATCTTTGCAAGATGACGCATATCAACATGCAGAATCTTGCAAACCTCCTGACTCCAGCACTTTTTATGTATATCATAAAGCAAGGTTCCGAAAGCCGAGTCCTCTGTCATGATGAACTGACCGGTCATTCTTGCAATGAGAGCTTCCTTAACATCAAGCCACTTATGAACTCTTTCAAAATTCTCCGGCTCATTGTTTCTGACCCAGTTATATTTGAAAACGGGGTCCTTAACACTTGCTGCAACTGCACCTGTTTTTGCCAATGAAACAAGAAGCTTCGGAACACTTGCTCCTGCAATCTGAATGCCGTGAGCCATAAGCTCCTTGCGTTCCTTTCTTGCTCTTTGATCCATGTAGCTCATTGCACGGCGTACCGGAAGTCCGTCCTTGTCAACAAGAACAAGTCCCTGTGCCTGAGAACAGAATGAAATTCCGTCGACTTGCTCCGGCTTAACATCGCATTTTGTGAAAATTTCCTTTGTGGTCTTGCACATTGCATCCCACCACTCGTTCGGGTCCTGCTCTGCTCCACCGTCGGGATAAACATAAAGCTCATAGCCCTCTATTGCATCGGCAACAAGCTTAATGCTCTTGTCAATTTCATAAAGACAGGTTTTAACCCCCGTTGTACCTATATCATAGGCAAGTGCGTACTTCATATTATTTTCTTCCTTTCAAATTTAATCAGTTCATTTTAAGTGCCGCTTTAATGAATTTCAATATATTCTGAACGGCAAACTCATCTCTGTTGAATATATCCTTTCCTGTGTATATCTCATACCTTTTCTTATAATAATCGCAAGCATAAGAAAACTGAATATTCATCAAAAGATTATCCACAAGAAATGCCGCCATACCTGGATCAATATCGGTGCGTATCTCACCTGCAACCTGACCGTCAACAATAACCTTTCTGTAAGCTGCCGCAGTCACCGTTTCCATGTCCGAGGCTATCTTACCGGCAAGCTCGGCATTGCTTTCACTTGTGACCTCATTATAAAGCTTGATAAGCACGGAATTGATTCTGGAAAATTCAATCGCAATTCTCACGATTTTTTCAAGCCTTTTCATGACATCCTCATCTGAATTTGTGACCGCATCAATGATAGTTTTAAGGCTGTCGATTCCGTAATTCACGCTTGTGAGAAACAGATCCGTCTTTGTGTCAAAATATTTATAAAGTGAGCCGACACTGACCTCTGCTTTTTTTGCGATGATGTTGATGTTTGCATTTTCAAAACCGCAATAAGCAAATTCTCTGACGGAAACCTCAAGAATCTTCCTTCGTTTTTCTTCAGATATATTTTCGAATGTTGATTTACAATAAAGCTTATAACCTTCCATGTTTACTCCGTTTTTGACATTTTATTTATTTTACCAATATTTGAGACAAATTTCAAGTACCGTCAAATATTTTTCATTGCAGAGCTGTTCATTGCAAATCTAAGGATATTCATTGCACTTCTCTGAATTTCACCAAGGGTAATACCCTCACTCTGACCGAGTGTTTTCAGCAGTGTTCCGTCGGGCTTTTTAATCAAGCAAACTCTCGGTCCGCCAGGCATAAGCAAATCGACCTGAGCGCGAACACGATATGCCTGATCGCAAAGTTCCGGAAACTCCTGACTCTTTGACTTTTTCATCCACCAGTCCGTCATGACATTTCCCTCGTAGCCCCACTCGTTACGCAATATTCTTGTGCAAAGCTCATAATTATAATGTCCCCACACACCGTTGATAAGGTTGTACGATGTCATGATATTTTTCGGTGAGGCTTCCTTGACGCAAATTTCAAAGCCTCTGAGATAAATTTCTCTCAACGCTCTTTCGGAAAGTCTCGAATCATTGCCTGAACGATTAAATTCCTGATTGTTGCAAGCAAAGTGCTTCGGACATGCAGATCTTCCGTTTTTCTGTATACCTCTTACGGCAGCAGCCGCAATTTTTCCGCAAAGATAAGGATCTTCGGAATAATATTCAAAATTTCTTCCGCAAAGAGGATTACGCTGAATGTTCATTCCGGGAGCGAGAAGCACATCGCTTCCCTTGTCAGCCATTTCACCGGAAAGTGCGCTGTAAACTCTTTCAACAAGCTCCTCGTCAAAGGTACACGCAAGAAGTGTGCCGATAGGCATGAGCGAACAGCAAGCGGAAAGTCTGATTCCGGAAGGCCCATCGGTCGTTGTCACTGCCGGAACGCCTTTTTTTCTCAATGAATCAAGCACTCCGCCAAAGCAGCCTGCATTGCCTGCGACACCTAAGGGGCTTCCCATAATATACGCACCTCTTGTGATGGCTTCAAGCTCCTTATTATCAAGCTGGGCAACAAACTGCTCCATTGAATTTTTTCCGCTTCGCACATCGCTGAGCTTAATTCCTCTGTCACCCGTGAAAGCAATGTCAGCCGGTATACCGTCGGAGATGATCTTTTTAAGGTCATACTGTCTTTTTACAACCGGCTCTTTTTTTATCTCATATTTTCCGTTGTTTTTCACGGCAGTGATGATGCTGAAATCATTTTGCGGAGCCGATGTCTGACTGAGCTTTTCAACAACGATGTTTTCACTGATAACCTTTTTATAAAGGCTTTTTGCATCACGGACATTACTGCCGACTGCAATCGCATATTCACCCTTTTCAATGACATAGGAGAACTGATGTCCCGTAACGCCCCTGTCATCATAGCTTTTGAACGCCTCAAAGGGAATGAAGACCTTGACTCTTTCACTCTCACCCTTTTTGAGAAGCTTTGTTTTCTTGTAAGCAGCAAGCTCTATTGCAGGATTGCCGAGCTTTCCGCAGGGCTTCTGCACAAAAAACTCAACGACATTTCTGCCGGCATAAGGGCCTTTGTTGGTGACGATGCAAACTGCTTCAACACCGTTTTCGGTCTCTTGAAAGGTTTCACCGTCGATTATAAATTTACTGTATGAAAGACCGTAGCCGAACGGATATTTCACGGCTTGCTTATTAAAGGTTTCAAAATATCTGTATCCGACATAGATATCCTCTGTATAATTGTTGTAATCCTTATTGCCAAAATCCTCGGCACAGGGAAAATCCTCATATCGTCTTGCAAAGCTTGCACTGAGTCTGCCCGACGGATTGACCTTTCCCGAAAGCAGATCACAAACGGCATTTCCGCTTTCCATGCCACCCTGCCATACAAGAAGAACGGCAGAAATCTTTTCACCGAAATTTTCGAGCCATGTCAAATCCATCACACAGCCGATGTTGAGAAGCACAACGACTCTGTCAAATTCATCGGTGACTCTTGAAAGCATATCGACCTCTTCGTCGGTTACATAATAGCTTCCCTTTTCAAGAGCGTTTTCCCTGTCCTCACCGCTTGAACGACCTATAACAACAACGGCAGTGTCTCCGTCTCTTTTATCAAGAGCGACGATTCTTTTGGTCAGAGGCATTTCCGGATAGCATCTCGGCCACTGACCCCATGCTCCGTGATCAACGGGATTTTTCATGCACCAGTCCTCATAGGTTCTGGCAACTGCCTCATTGAGCTTCAGGGCATCACAATGTCTGACTCCCTTGAGAAGATTGACGGCATAAGGCTTGTTTACATCACCGCCCGAACCGTAGCCGGTGTAAAACCAATCGTTTTGCACTCTTCCGAAAAGAGTGACTCTGCTGCCGCTTTCAAGAGGCAAAACACCGTTGTTTTCAAGCAAAACAGCACCATTAGCCGCAGCTTCACGCAAAATTTCCGGCATACCTGCGGTGACAACCTTTGGTGCTTTGCTCCTTGCCTGTTCTGCTTGTGAAAGGCTGTTGAATTTTCCGTAAACAGTCGCACCGACTGAATAAACCTTTTGAAACACCTTATTCATTTAATATCCCCTTAAAATTTACTCTACATCAAATATTTGCTTGAACTTATGACGGTTGATCTCATGAACGACAACCGAAACCAGAATAATACCGACTGCAAGACCGCACGCAATCCGCAGCAAATCAATAAATGCACTGTAAAAGCTTTCCATTTCACCGACGACAAAATAATAAGTCGTGTAATAAAGCTTGCCACCCGGAACAAGCGGGATAATCGAGCAAGCGAGAATCGGCGTTGTGGGTGCTTTTGTCAGTCTTGCCATGATCTCGGAATAAACCGTTGCGACAAGTGCTGGAAAAAGATTTTGCATCATGGCGTGATCGAAATAACAGCAGCAAACCGCATAAACAACGCAGGTTATTGCTCCGCCGATTGTGGAAACAATGACACGATTTTTATTTGAGCGAAAAAGAAGTGTGAAGCCCAAGGTGCCTATCGTTCCCGAAATTACGATACGCAAAAATTCCTGAAAGTCCATTTTTTCGCCTCCCTTATAAGATTCTGCCCATTGTGACAATCGCAACCGAAAAGCCGCAGGCAATGGCAAATGCAATGATAACCGATTCGAGAAGCCTCAGCAAGCCCGACATGATATCACCGCACAGCATTTCTCTGACGGAGTTGACGATCATCAGTCCGGGAATCACAAGCATAACGACACCTATCATTATCATGTTGGCATTGTCGCCAAAGCCGAAATGCACAAATGTCAAAGCCATGAAGCCTGCAACGGCTGAAGCAAGAGCCGTAAAAAACAGACGGTTAACACCGGTAGACTTGACATAAGCATTTATAAGATAAATCACAAAAGCTATCGGAACAGTTGCAACGGCATCCCATAATGTTCCGCCGAAAAACACTGCAAAGCCCATTGCCGCAATGATATAGCCGAGACAAACTGTTGGACGGAATTTTTTCTTTTTGACAAAAAGACTATCAAGTTCCTTCATTGCCTCATCAACCGAGGGCAGCTGTGAGCAAATTTTTCTTGAAAGAGAATTAAGCTGTTCAAGGCGATCAAAATTCGGTGCATAAGAATAAATGCGTCGCATTTGAGTATGAGGCTTGCCGTCACTTTCAAAAACCGTGGCATAAACCATCGACACGATTGAAAAAACCTCTGTTCTTTTCAATCCGTAAGCAAAGCAAATTCTTCTCACCGTCTCCTCAACACGATTGATTTCAGCACCGCACTGCACCATGCTTTTGCCGATTTCCAGAGCAAGACTCAACACCTTTTCGGAATCTGCATCGGAAAACTCATTTTTACTTTCTTGCATGACTTACCCCTTTAACGAAAACGGATTTTTATACATTTTCAAATAATATATACACAATTATAATACCTACTAAGATAAAAAGTCAATAGGATTAACGCTTATATCATACAATCTGAAATATTCACCGGAGGTATCATCTCTTATCACCGTTGCTCTGTTCATGTCAAGCAAACGGACAAGATTATAAACATTCAGCCATATTTGATTTTCGCCCTCTTTTTGACTTTCATCAAAAATCAACTGCATTCCGAAATGCAGATGAGGGACATTCATTCCGTTGACATTTTCCTTAACGCTGTATCCTGTCATTCCCATGTAACCGATAACCTGACCTGCCTTGACCCTTGCTCCGATTCCGATGTCCTGTGCATAGGGTCTGTCCTTACGCAGATGGGCATAATAATATGACCTTTTGCCGTCGTTGCTTCTGATTCCGAGTCTCCAGCCTCCGTATTGATTCCAGCCGATGCTTTCAACCGTTCCTCCCTCAACAGCGACGATCGGTGTTCCGATATACCCCATAAGATCATTTCCGAGATGACTTCTTCTGAAGCCGTAGCTTCTTGAAGCACCGAAGTCATCATAATGCGAATAAGAAAAGCCCTCGGCAATCGGACTGTAAGCGATTACTCCGTAGCCCGACACCTTTTTCTTTCCTCCGTTTCCGTCGGGCGCTTCCTTTTCGTAACAGCCGAGAATGCCCGACAGCATTGCGGAAAACACCTTTTTGTAATATGCGTAATATTCATTCTCGCTCATAAGCTCATCGACAGTATAGCTTTCGCCTAAGCTTTCAAGCATTTTTTCAAGGTCAGCTTTTTTATAATTTCCCCACTTGTTACCGTTTTTGCAAGCAAGGTAAGCAAGCGAATCAATCCAACTGATATGATAAAGCTTTCCGTATGTACCAATATCAAGCTGCATGGTGTCCTTGAGAGCCGAAAGTGAAAAATTCATCTCTGCCCACTTTATATAGCTCCCGTTTTCAGTCTCATTTTCGGCACTGACATTTGTATAAATGGATATTGCAACAATACACAATGCAATTATGACGGAAACAATTCCCGAAAGTCTCCTTTTATCAATGCGAAGAACCAATTAAATCACCCCTTTTGTCATGTTACAATCTTATGACAAAACAGCTTTTACAATTCTCAAAAGTGCAATCAAAAAGCTTCCCATGAGATTTCTCCCACGGAAAGCTTAATCCGATGCTTATTTTCTTTTTGCATACGCTGCCGATAATATAACAGCCTTACCCTCACCGGCTCTTTCCATTTCTTCAATGAGCTTTTTTCTCAGCTTGACACGAACCTTGTCATAAAGCGGATCTTTAATAAGATTGTGCAGTTCCATCGGGTCATCACTCAACGAATATAAATACTGCTCAACATAAACGGGACTTTTCGGCAAGGTCATTCCGAGTGCATAAGTCGGCGCACAAACACAATATTTGTATTCCCTTGTGCGTATTGCTCTTGCACACTGACTTTCACTGATTTGAATATACACACAATCCCTTGAAAAATCCTCACAAAGACTGTTTCCCTTAAAGCTGTCCGGAATTTCAATGTCGGCAAGAGCCAAAACAGTCGGTGGAAGATCAATCAAGCTGACAAGCCGATTATCTGCCATTCTGCCCTTAGAGCCTGCCGCTTTAATAACCAGCGGAACATGTATGCTGCTCTCATGACATGAACGCTTATATTCCAAATTTCTTGTTTTGAAGTGACAGCCGTGATCACTTGTGAAAATAATCACAGTGTCATCGTAAATGTCCTTTTTCTCAAGCGTTTGTCTGATTCTGCCGATGTTATAATCCACACGGTTAATTGAGGAAAGATAATCGGCATACTCTCGTTCGTAATTACCCTTGAAGTGCCGTAGCTCATCGGGAATCGGATAATTACGGAACTGCTCAACGCTTTCCCGATACCCCTCAAAATGTCCGCTGTCATTCTGATGATGAGGCTCTATGTAAGAAAGGAACATGAAAAACGGCTTTTCCGACGAAGTGTTGTCAAGATATTCAAGGGCAAAATCCGTTATACAGTCGGCACGATAGCCGTTAAAATCAATCTTATTTCCCTTTTCATCGAAAATATAGCCGTCATAACCGTGAGATGTGAATTCCAAAACATCACTGCCTCTGAAATACTTATAGCCTCCGAGCCTTGACGGTGGAATTGCCGTTTTTTCACAGTTGAAATTCTTATCTGTTGCAAGGTGCCATTTTCCGATATAAGCCGTGTCATACCCTGCACGGTTAAAGTATTCTGCAAGCGGTGTTATGCTTTCGGGAAGTGAAATTCCGTTTTTGAAGCAGCCCGATTCAGTGGGATAAACACCCGTTTGCAAGCAGGCTCTCGCAGGCCCGCACACCGGCTGACAGGTGTAACAATCCGTAAAGGTTACCGCATCATCGGAAAGGTCATATAAATTCGGCATTATCACATTATTAGCCGTGTCATACCTTTGCTGATCTGTGAAAATGAAAATGATATTCTTTCTTCTTTTTTTGCCGATTATTTCACGGCCTACTGCCTGAAGCTTGTTTTTTATATTATGAGCCACTTGAAAAACCGCCATCCACAACTATACTTGCACCGGTTATATAATCCGACAAATGAGATGCAAAGAAAACGATTGAACCGGCAACATCGTCGGGATTTGCAAGGCGACGCATAGGCGTTCTCATATTCATGTAAGAAAGCCACTTCTCATTAGCCATATTGTCCGCAATCAAGGGAGTGTCAACAAAGCCGGGGCAAACACAGTTTACGGTTATTCCGAAACGCGCCCACTCACACGCAAGGCTTTTTGTCATCTGCATAACTCCACCCTTGCTGGCGCTGTAAGCAACTGCACCGGGAATTCCCATGATACCGCTGAGCGAGCAGGTGTTGACTATTTTACCCTTTTTTTGAGGAATGAAAAACTCGTTTGCAATAATCTGCGACATGAAAAACTGTGCCGTCAGATTCAGCGAAATAACCTTTTCCCAATCCTCCTGCTTTTCATAGATGCTGTAAGCAGCGTGAGACATTCCTGCATTGTTGATAAGAATATCAATCTTTCCGCCGACCTGCTTAATGCCGTCAACAAGAGCCTTCCTTGCCTGCGGATCTGTAATATCGCAAACGAAGGTGTATATTTTTCTGTCGGGGAACTCGGCTTTCAGCTCCTTCTCTTTTTCTGCAAGGGTCTTTTCATTGTAATCTGCCAGATAAATATCTGCCTTGTTCTGCAAAAAAGCCTTTACAGCCTCAAGACCGATTCCGCTTGCGCCTCCGGTTACAAGAATACCCTTCCCCTCAAAATCAAATGCGTAATTCATAATTAACCCCTTTTCCTAAATTCACTTTTTTATTCAAGCACATTCCTGTTTAAGAGCTTCAAAAGCGGTGATAATTGTTGATGCTGTGCTTCTTCCAATGGAGATGCTTTCCTGATAATGACCGAAAGCAAGGCACATGCAGTAATCATTATCGGGCACGATGTAGCCTATTGCATCATTTGCAAGTCCGAACACAATCACATCTTCACCGAAAATGTCAACAAGCGGTCTTCCTGCAAAAGCCTCTCCGCTTACGCTTCCCTGTGCTGTCAACGATGCTCCGCCGTAAACGAGATCGGAGCAAAATTCTCCGGGTACAAAGGCGATTTTAATATCCTCGCCCATTTCCATGTAACCGATTTCCGTGGTGATGTAATATTTTTCATCGGCTGTGACCTTAACCTTATAGTTCACAACACCGAGCTTTGCCGCTGCCATAATCACAGGATTTGTTGCCTCAAGCTCAACCGTTCTCAAAGCAATGTTAAGTATCGGCTCAACCTCCTGCTCGCTGACAGGCGTCCAGCCCTCATACCACGGCACATAAGCATGGCCCTCGGTTTCAAGGTCGGTAAAATTAAGTGCCATAAGCTCCTCGTCAGCCTCAATTTCCTCTTCGGTCATTGTCATGCCGACAGCCATTCTTGCAATCTCCTTGCCGTAAGCTGCTGCAATATCGACTCTCTTTTCCGTTTGAACATCAATTCTGCCAATGTAAATTCCACAAATTGCTCCGTTGAAGAACATGAAATCATAGCCTAACTGATTGAGTGTCTGTCCTATGTAATAAATATAATCACCGGAAAGTCCGTGACCCTTTGTTTCATCGTCCTTAACTGCAAGTCCGACAACATCGGGATGAGCCGTCATGTTGAGAATATAGGTCGGCTTTACCTCTTGATCAAAGGGGTAAAAAGCAAAGCGTTTAAGCTTTGTGTCAAGTGAAGAAGCGGAGGGACGGTTTTTGTTGTTAAAATATTTTTCACCGATATCCTTTTCCGCATAAGTCATGGTTCCGTCCTGCATTGAAGCCACAGCCTGTTCAATGGCAGTTTTGATTTTGTCACGGAAAAAGACCATGTATTCCGGATCGGTTCCCGGATTCGTTGTGCCAAGACCTGTGAAAGCGTGAAGCAAATTTGCCGGCCACTTTCCCGAAATATCAGTCCATAAGCCCTGAGTATCAATACAGGAATGTGCATGTGTTGCAAAAATGTTGATTGAATTGATTGAGTTTTCCAGTGCAAAATCGGAAAGCATTTCTCTGATTTGTCTGATATCCGAATTTGAAACACCGATTGCGTCAACCGTTGCAAAAACAGCAGTTCCTCTGCCGGAGCCGTCATTAAGAGCAATGACACGCACCCGCATGTCATCAAGAATTTCACGCACATCGTTTGTGAAAAGATTCTGCTCGCTCATGAAGCCACCGAGATATAAATTATAATCCTGCCAATTATCCGGAACGAGACTCACCTCTGATTTTCCGAGTGACCAGACTGCACCGTCTTCGGCCTGAGAGATAAACTCCTCTGTTCCTTGGTAAAAATTGTCATAGGTGTAGTCGCTTTCGGGGACAAAGCTTTCCGTCAGACGCATATTTGAATTGATTGCACCTACAATCCCCTCAAGCACAAAGCCCAGCACTCTTGCAAAAACATTCGTTGCACCGTTTGTTATTCCGTCAAGCTCAAGCGCCGATGCCGGCACTGTTGACACTGAGAAAATCATTACAATTGCCAGCAAGAGCGACACTGTTTTTTTCTTCATTTTTTATTCCTCCTTACAGCTTTCACGCCGTTATATTTTCTCAAAATAATAATGACACACAACATCGGTTTTATTTTTCTTAATATGAAATATAACTAAAAATTTTTAACCTCTTTTTTTGTAAAAAATTGCCTAAGCCCTTGAAAAAATCAACATAATATAGTAT
>CAZBFI010000020.1:0-21367 GCA_964491165.1 uncultured Faecalibacterium sp. | reverse complement strand
ACACCCAGCAAGACATAAGCATTAAAACAGCCATTAAAAGTGATAAGCTTTTTTTAATTTGATTTTTCATTAAGATTTCCTCCTTAACAAAAATATGTCGTTATATAAAACGGCTTTGAGGCCGCAAAAGCGACCCTTTTTGAAATTAACCGTCTGAACGAAACTTATCGTGCACCCAAATGAATCCCAAGCCTTTTGCACAGCCCCTGACCTGACTGTTATTTTGCTTTTTCGGCTAAAAAGATACACAGAGTCACTTTTAGTTAGTATCAGTATATCATTTCAAAATCAAGAAAGTCAATAACAAAAGTCAAAAACTTGTATAATTATTAAAAAATTGTGTCTTGTGACGAAAAAATGAATTTTGCTTTGGTTATTTTGCCTTTAGCCTAAGGCGTGGCAGAGTTAAAACGACCCACGCATTAGGGTTTTTCCGGCAAGGTTAAAGCATGACGAAAAAAGAAAAGCGACAAGTGTATAAAAAGCGGTTAATTTTCTTTTTTACAAAAAACAGTTAAAGGACTTCCTCACGCTCAAAAGCAAAAGGAAGCCCTTTATTCTCATTATTTTTTATTGACCATGTCGGTATATATTTCGCAAATTTCGTTTGCATCGCCTTGAGCGACAAGCTGACCCTTTGTGAGAATGATCGCCTTGTTGCAAATTTTCTTGACCCTTTCGGTGCTGTGCGAAACGAAAAGAACGGTGACTCCGTCTGCCATCATGTCAAGGATACGCTGCTCGCTCTTGTCCTTAAAGGCTGCATCTCCGACGGAAAGCACCTCATCGAGAATCAAAACATCGGGCTTGACTGCCGTCGCAATGGAAAAACCGAGTCTGCTCTTCATTCCCGACGAATAGCTTTTAAGCGGTGCATCAATAAACTCGCCCAATTCCGAAAATTCAACAATTTCATTGTACTTTTCGTCAATGAACTTCCTCGAAAAGCCCATCGTTGCTCCGTAAAGATAAATGTTTTCAGCACCGGAATAGTTCATGTCAAAGCCTGCGCCAAGCTCAAGCATCGGAGCGATAACACCGCTGACCTTTACACTGCCCATCGTCGGCTTGAGTACACCTGCGATGGTTTTAAGAAGTGTACTTTTTCCCGCACCGTTAAAGCCGAGGACACCAACACGGTCTCCCTTTTCAACCTTGAATGAAACATCCTTTAACGCCCAGAACTTTGTATAATGAAGCTTGCGTGTCAAAAAACGAATCACATATTCCTTTGCGTTGTCCACCCTTTCACGATTCAAATGAAAGAGCATGCTTACATGATCAACCTCTATTGCGTACTGTTTCATGTATTACCCTCCCTTTTAAATGTGAAGAATGAACTTGTCCTGACACTTATAAAATGCCGTGAAGCCGATTACCAGCATGACAGCCGTGAAGCCGATTGTATACCAAAGCATATTCAAGTCAAAATATGCCGTAAACTCCGTTGAATGAATCACTGCCGCACGGAACATGTCAATTATTCCGTACATCGGGTTTATCTTCAACAGCTTCTCCTGCCATGAGCCTGCGGAAAAGCCAAGTCGGTCAACGGTATAAACTATCGGTGTCAGATAAAACAGCAAAAGGGTGAAAACGTCGTAAAGGTTTTCAACATCCTTGAAGAAAACATCAAGCGTACAAAGTATCATGCCCACTCCGAGTGACAGGAAAAAGAGAATTATCACCGGAATGATGAAGAATATCACTTGCCACGAAAGTGAAATGGGATTTGAATTTATAAGATTGAAAAACAAGATGACAACCGCAAGCACAATAAGTGAAATCAAAAATGTGACAAAGGTTGAAAGCACCGAGGAAAGCGGATATATGTATTTCGGAACATATACCTTTTTGATGATTGATGCGTTTGACCTTATCGCACGCATCGCTCTTTTTGTGCTTTGAGTGAAAAAGTCATGCAAAAGTCTGCCCGAAAGCAGGTAAACCGGATAATTGACAACCTTTGATGAATCCTTTCCGAAAAGATTGCTGAAAACAATCGAAAGCACTATCATTGTCATCAACGGCTGCAAAAATGTCCAAAACATACCTAAAACGGAATTTCTGTATTGCAGCTTCACATTTTTTCGCACAAGCTCGCCGAGTAAATAGCGATACTTCATAAAGTTGTCTCTGTGTTTAAAAACAGATGCTTTTGAGGACAAATCTCTTCCTCCTTCTTTTATTTAATAATGTCCGTACCCATATAAGGAACAAGTACATCGGGAATCGTAACTGTACCGTCCTCATTCTGATAGTTTTCGAGAATGGCCGCTGTCGTTCTGCCGACGGCAACACCTGAGCCGTTGAGAGTATGCACAAGCTGTGCCTTGTCCTTCGGGCCGTTCTTAAAGCGAATAGATGCTCTTCTTGCCTGAAAATCTTCAAAGTTTGAGCATGAGCTGATTTCAACATATCTGCCATAAGAGGGCATCCAAACCTCAATGTCATAAGTCTTTGCAGAGGAAAATCCGATATCACCCGTCGAAAGAGCAACAACTCTGTAAGGAAGTCCGAGAAGCTGAAGAACTCTTTCTGCATCGTTTGTCAGCTTTTCAAGCTCTGCATAGCTGTTTTCAGGCTTGACGAATTTGACAAGCTCAACCTTATTGAACTGATGCTGTCTGATGAGACCTCTTGTGTCTCTGCCTGCCGAGCCTGCCTCTGCTCTGAAGCATGCCGAATAAGCACAAAAGCTCAACGGAAGCTGTGAGCCGTCAAGGATATCATCTCTGAACATATTCGTTACGGGTACTTCTGCCGTGGGAATAAGGAAATAATCGTTTGTCAGCTTAAAGGCGTCCTCTTCAAACTTCGGAAGCTGACCTGTGCCGGTCATTGAAGCACGGTTTACCATGAACGGAGGGAAAACCTCGGTGTAGCCATGCTCTGTGTGTGTGTTAAGGAAAAAGCTGATAATCGCTCTTTCAAGCCTTGCACCCAAGCCCTTATAAAAATGGAAGCGTGTGCCTGTTACCTTAGCGGCTGTTTCGGGGTCGAGAATGCCGAGGTCTGCACCGATTTCCCAATGTGCCTTTGCCTGAAAATCAAACTTTCTCGGCTCACCGTAACGACGGATTTCAACATTTTCACTGTCATCCTTGCCTATCGGTGTGCTATCCGACGGAATGTTGGGGAATTCATACATCATCGTCTTTTGCTTTAAGGCAAGCTCATTCTTCTGAGCGTCAAGCTCCTTGACTTCCTCTTTGATCTGATTCATGCGAGCCATTATCTCACTGATGTCTCCGCCCTCTTTTTTAATCTGCGGAATCTTTTTGCTTGCGGCATTCTGCTCAGCCTTGAAAGCATCTGCCTTTTGTGTCAATGCTCTGACCTGTGCGTCAATTTCAAGGATTTCGTCAACCAATGCGTCCATATCCTTGTTTCTCGTTTTCATTGCCGCTTTAACCTTTTCGGGATTTTCTCTTATAAGCTTAATATCTAACATTGCTCTTTACTCCTTATCTGTTACCTGCAAGTGCTTCAAGAATCGTCTGAAGATCATACTTGCTGAAAAATTCAATTTCAATTGTTCCCTTGTTTGACGATTTGAGATGAATTTCCGCCTTTCTGCCTAATTCCTCTCTTATCGCAATTTCACATTCGTCATAAAAAGGATCTCTTTTTTCTTTCTTTTTATCCTTATCCTTGTCCTTATCCTTTTCCTTCTTTTCCGAAAGAATGTTTTTGACCATTCTTTCAACATCTCTGACGGAAAGTCCCTTTCTTACGATTTCATCGGCAAGCAAATTGATTCTTGCCTCCTCGTTAAGCGGAAGTAAGGCTCTTGCATGACCTGCCGAAAGCTCTCCCTGCTTGACCAAATCAAGAGTTTTCACCGGAAGTGCGAGAAGTCTCATTGTGTTTGCAACTGCCGGTCTCGATTTTCCAACTCTTTCCGCTGCCTGCTGCTGAGTCAGAGAGTAGTTGTCCATAAGCACACGGAAGCCCTCTGCTTCTTCAATCGGATTAAGATCCTCACGCTGTAAATTTTCTATAAGAGCAATTTCCATTGTCTCATTTTCAGTCATTTCCCTGATAACAACGGGAACCTCTGTCAAGCCAGCCATTCTCGATGCTCTCCAGCGTCTCTCACCTGCAATAAGCTGATAACCGCCATCGGAAATTGGCCTTACAACAAGAGGTTGAATGACACCGTGTATTTTTATGCTGTCGCAAAGCTCCTGCAATGCCGCATCATCAAAATGCTTTCTCGGCTGATCTCTGTTAGGCTCAATTTCGGTAATCGGAAGTCTCAAGGGCTTATCCCCGTCCGTCGTTGAATTGTCAAGAAAAAGTGCATCAAGACCTTTTCCCAAACCGCTTTTTTTAACTGCCATAGCTACCTCCTTTATTTTGTTGATTTATTATTCTTTTTAAGAAATTCTTTTGTAAAATCATCATACGCTGTGCTTCCCTTTGATGCCCTGTCATAATAATAAACGGGCTTACCAAAAGACGGGGCTTCCGAAAGTCGAACATTACGGGGAATCACCGTTCCGTATACCTTTTGAGGAAAAAATCTCTTGACCTCGTTGACAACCTGCTGAGTAAGATTCAATCTGCCGTCATACATCGTCAGCAAAACTCCCTCAAGCTCAATCAACGGATTATATATCCTTTTGACCTGTCTTATCGTATTCATAAGCTGTGACAAGCCCTCCAATGCGTAATATTCACACTGAATCGGCACAATTACACTGTCACTCGCACAAAGCACATTAACCGTAAGAAGTCCGAGTGAGGGCGGACAGTCGATTATAACAAAATCAAAGGCATCCTTCACCGCCGCCAACGAATTTTTAATCCTCATTTGCCTGTCATTCATGTCAACAAGCTCCAGCTCTGCACCGGCAAGGTTCATATTCGACGGCAGGAGACTCAGATTTTCAAACCGAGTCGTTTTCATAATCTCTTCTGCCGTTGTCTCTCCCATTGTCATATCATAAGTAGATTTTACTATTTCTCTTTTATTTATACCGAGTCCGCTTGTTGCGTTTCCCTGAGGGTCCATGTCTACAAGCAAAACCTTATAACCATGATGTCCGATTAAAGCGGCAAGATTGACTGCCGAGGTTGTTTTTCCGACACCGCCTTTTTGGTTGACTATTGCAACGGTCTTTCCCATTTCTTCACCCTTTCTGTTGTTTGTTGTGTACCGAGTATTATAACACAAGTATGCTGCATTTTAAAGCCTTTTTTCAATTTTTTTATTTTGTTTCATGTGAAACATTTAAAAAGACGGAAACCGCATCAAAAACTGACACGGTTTCCGTCTTTTGTGGGGTGTGAAAGAGAAAGATATGATTATATGGAATCACCGCTATGGGTGTTGCCATCATTGTTGTCTGCCGTCTTATACATCTGCTTTTTCGGAATACTGATGTGGTATATGTAAGCCTCGTTCTGCTCTTCTTTCTTGATATCGGCTTTGATTCCGGCTTTTTTCATCGTATCGACGGCATGATTGATTGTTTTGATGAAGATTTTCACATCACTGAACATGGTCTTTGTGATTCGCTTGCCGGTTTTTGCGTTGAGCGTTTCTTCAATAAGCTCCTCTGTTTGAGTGACATTCAGCTTTTTTTCAAGCACCTTTTCAAGCACGCCAAGCATTTTTTCTTCCGGCAAACGCAGCAAGGCTCTTGCGTGTCTTTCCGACAGATTGTTTTCAACGAGCATTTCTCTGATTTTTGCAGGCAGAGAGAGCAGACGCAATTTGTTTGAAACGGTTGACGGTGCTTTGCCGATTTGCCGTGAGACCTCCTCTTGTGAAAGTCCGAAATCCGTCATCAGCTTTTCAATGGCGACGGCTTCTTCAAAATAGCCGAGATTTTGTCTTTGAAGATTTTCTATAAGTGCGTAAATTGCCGATTTGAAGCTGTTGACCTCGATAACGATGCAAGGAACAGAGAGAAGTCCGGCAAGTCTCGACGCTCGCAGTCGCCTCTCGCCCGAAACAACCTCGTAGCCCTTTTCGGTCTCCCTTACGGTGATAGGCTGAAGAATACCGTTCAGACGAATGCTTATTGCAAGGTTGACAAGCTCTTCCTGACTGAAATTTTTTCTCGGCTGATTTGGATTCGGATAAATAATCTCATTCGGTATAAGCAAAACCTGTCCTGCCGATCTCGGCTTTTCTTTTATCATTACAAACCCTCCGAAAAAAATAACCTTTCCTTGCTGTAAAGAATATCACAACAAAGAAAGGTTGTCCACAAAAACTGTTTTACAATAACAGCTGATATTTTTCTGTTTTCGAGCTTATGCTATCGGATTTTTAACCATTTTTGCCGATGGGCGTGGATATTTGTCGGGAGTTGACGAAAGCTTTTTGATTAGAATTACTGTTCTTTCACCTGCATTTTCAAGCTCAAAGGTTTTCTTTTCGGCAATTTTTCCTCCAAGCACTGAAATAGCCTTTTTCGCCTGCTCGATTTCTTCATCGGCTTTTGCACTTTTCATTGAAATAAACATACCGCCGACCTTCACAAACGGCAAGCAATATTCCGACAGGTCCCTTAAATTTGAAACTGCCCTTGCCGTAGCAAAATCATATTGCTCCCTGAAAGCCTTCATTTGTCCGGCGTCCTCTGCCCTCTTATGCTCAACATTGGCAGACAAGCCGATATTTTCAAGTATATCTCTGATAACATTCAGCTTTTTGTTTGTGCTGTCCATCAGTGTAAGGTCAATGTCGGGTCTTGCAATGAGCATAGCCAGACCCGGAAAGCCTGCACCTGTTCCCACATCAATCACTCTTGCTCCTTGAGGAATGTCAACTGCGGAAAACACGGAAAGCGAATCAACAAAATGCTTAACGACTATTTCATCGGGATCAGTGATTGCAGTGAGATTGATTTTTTCATTCCACTGAACAAGAAGCCTTGCATAGCTGTCAAATCTTTCAAGAGCTTCTTCATCGAGCTTTACACCGAATTTTTCTGCCTTTTCCTTGAGAAGCTCCTTTGAAATAAATTCACTCATTTTGTCCTCCTTAATTCAAACCGTTTTTTGCAAGATATATAAGCAAAACCGAAATATCGGCAGGACTTACACCACTGATTCTTGATGCTTGACCGAGGTTTTCGGGTCTGATTTTGTTCAGCTTTTCCTCTGCCTCTGCGCGAAGTCCTGTGACCTGCTTATAATCCTTTATCATTTTAAGGCTTTTTACCTCAAGCCTACGCATTTCATCAACCTGTGCAAGCTGTCTTTTGATGTAACCCTCATATTTTATTCCGATTTCGACCTGCTCGAATATTTCATAAGGCAGGTCTGGTCTGTCGGGATCAAAGGGTGCAAGAGCCTCATAATCGAGCTGTGGTCTTTTCAACAGCTCGGAAAGGCGGCAGCCTGTGACAAGAGGAGATGTTCCACGTGAAACTAAAAGCTGATCTATTTCCTTGCTCATTGGCACGGAAACGAGAGAGACTCTTTCCTTTTCTTTTTCGATGAGACTTATCTTTTGCTGAAGATTTTGCCAACGCTCCTGACTTATCAAGCCGATTTTATAGCCGTATTCGGTCAGTCGCAGGTCTGCGTTATCCTGACGAAGAATCAGACGGTATTCCGAACGTGAGGTCATCATACGGTAAGGATCGGAACAGCCCTTTGTGACAAGGTCGTCGATGAGCGTGCCGATATAAGAAGAAGCTCTGTCAAGGATAAGGTAGTCTTTGCCGAGACATTTTTGAGCTGCATTGATTCCGGCAATCAGTCCTTGTGCGGCGGCTTCCTCATAACCGCTTGAGCCGTTGAACTGTCCTGCACCGAAAAGTCCGGAAAAATCTTTAAATTCAAGGCTTGCGTTCAAGGTCAGAGGATCGACGCAGTCATATTCGATTGCATAAGCGGTTCTCATAACCTGCACATTTTCAAGACCGGGGATTGTTCTGAGAAATCTGAGCTGAACATCCTCGGGCAAGGATGATGACATACCTTGGAGATACATTTCCTCGGTGTTTTCACCGCAAGGCTCAATAAAAAGCTGATGTCTCTGTTTTTCCGAGAACCTGACGATTTTATCCTCGATTGAGGGGCAATATCGTGGGCCTACACCGTCGATTTTTCCCGAATACAGTGGGGAACGGTGGATATTCTCAAGAATGACCTCTTTTGTTTTTTCGTTTGTATATGTGATATAACACGGAAGCTTATTTTGCGGTTGGAATTTATGTTCAAAGGAAAAAGGAACAATTCTTTCATCGCCGTCTTGTCTTTCGAGGTTGGAGAAGTCGATGCTTCTTCTGTTGACACGAGAGGGAGTTCCCGTTTTAAAGCGTCTTGTTGAAAGTCCGAGCTTTTTCAATGCACTGCCGAGCCTTGTTGCCGCAAACATTCCGTCAGGGCCACCGTCATAAACAACATCACCGACATAAATCTTTGACGAAAGGAAAGTACCCGTTGCAAGAACAACACATTTTGCGGTATACATTGCTTCGAGCTGGGTCAATATCTGCCACTTATCGTCGTCGGTTTTGCAAATGTCAACAACTTCGGCTTGAACAAGCTCAAGACCCTCCTGCAATTCCATGATATGCTTCATATACTCGCTATATCTTTTTCGGTCAATCTGGGCACGCAATGAATGAACGGCGGGGCCTTTACCAAGATTCAGAATACGGCTTTGCAGGGTGTTGGCATCGGCAGCCTTACCCATCTCACCGCCGAGAGCATCAATTTCACGGACAAGATGACCCTTTGATGTTCCGCCGATTGAGGGATTGCAGGGCATATTTCCCACACAATCCATATTTATCGTAAAAACGCCGACACTCACACCCAAACGGGCTGCGGCAAGGCCGGCTTCGATTCCGGCATGACCTGCTCCGATTACAATTACATCATAATCCTTTGCGAAATACTTCATAAAATCACTAACCTTTAACTGTCCCTTATTCAAGAAAGTTTTCCACATAGTGTGTGGAAAACTTTCGAAATGTACGGTTATTTTTATTTAATAGTTTTTTCTTGAACGCAGATTACATCATCACAAACAAAGCTATTCAATAATTTGAACATTTGTGACACTATTATTATTTTTGTACTATTTTTAGACGAGTTTTAACACATCAAGAGGCTTTTCGATTATAAAGCTCGCCTTATGCTCAATGAACTCCTCTTTATTGCCGTAGCCCCATAAAGCACCGCAGGAATCCACATCTGCACCGGCAGCTCCGTCGATGTCAAAGCATCTGTCACCGACCATAAGCACTTTACTTTTGTCTTTTACCGAAAGCTTATTCATTGCTTCGTTTATCAAGCCCGTCTTTGTGCTGTGATTACTGTTGTCGGTTTTGACACCGACGATGACATCAAACAAATCCGTTATTTTCAAATAATCCGAAACGCTGTAAATAAGATGCTCCGGCTTACTTGAAGCGACACCGATTTTTATACCCTTTTCCTTGAGTACTTCAAGAAGCTGCTTCATTCCGTCATAAAGCGCACATTCAAAAATGCCCTTTACCTTATATCTTTCACGGTACTTTTTGATATACATATCAACCTCATCCTCCGAAATGCCGTAAAAATGAGTGTAGCTGTAATATATAGGTGGGCCGATGAACCTTTTCAGCTGTGACTGCTCGGGGACTTCGTGACCCATCTGTTCAAATGAATATTGCAGACTCTTGAGAATACCCTCACCCGTGTCAACAACCGTTCCGTCAAAGTCAAAAAGAACATAATCGTACTTATTCATTTCATCAAGCCTTTCTTTCAAAAGCCTTTTTCATAAATGATTCGATTTTTATCGTGAATCTCTCATGAGTACCCTTACCGATAAGACCGGCATCGTCATAAGCCTCCACATCAAAGGAAACCTTTCTTCCGTCGAATGCCGTCACCGTTGCAACGGCTCTGACTGTTGAGCCGACGCATGTCGGGGCAAGGTGGGAAACATTGATAAGAGTTCCGACAGTGGAAATTCCCTCATCAACGAACTTGTCGCAAAGCTCACTTGCAGCCTGCTCCATCAGGGCTATCATATAAGGTGTTGCAAGAACGGCAAGAGAACCGCTTTTTACACTTGCAGCAGTGATTTTTTCCGTCACCTCAACTGTAACCTCATGCTTTGTGCCAACTTTAATATCCATAAAATAAACTACCTTTCTTTTTTAACTGAAAGCTCTTATTCGTCAAGCTCCGACGCAAGGTCGAAAATTATAACTCTGTTTTCATCAAGAACAATATTCGTTTCACCGTAAAGTGCATTTTGTACCTTTTGAGCTGCAAGCGGAAAATCGATAAACACAACCGATGAGTCACCGACATAACCGGTTCTGAAAACATCCTTTTCACTCAGGAAGGTGTGAGACACAATCTCATAATTAAGCCAACCGTTTGAAAGTGCCTGAGTTGCATAGGAGATTATCTGCATCTTGGTCAGATCTGTCTTAACATAAGTGAAAAGCAAATCAAGCACATTGTTAAGCTGTGTCAATGATGCACCCTTGATACTGTTGAGCAGGGAGGTGATAACCATTCTCTGACGCCTTGTACGGCTGACATCGGAGTCCGAGTCACTCTGTCTTATTCTCGAAAAGCAAAGGGCCTCGATTCCGTTGAGAGTAACAGCCTCTCCGGGAACGATATTAAACAAAGTAGTGCTGTTTATATATTCCGCCTCATACTGTTGAACCTCAACCGTAACACCGCCAAGAGCATTTATTATGTCAACAAAGGATGTGAAATCAACTGCAACATAATAATCAATATCAATCTTGTAATTTTTCTCGATGGTATCAATTACACCGCTCGGGCCACCGTAATAATACGATGAATTCATCTTGTTATAGGTGTCATAGCCGCCTGCATTCGTGTAGCACCAGGCATCACGGAAAAATGAAATCATGTTGATTTTTTTCGTCACCCTGTTCAGTGACACAACAATCATGCTGTCGGAACGGCCGCCGTTTTCGAGTGCATCGTCGGAGTCGAGTCCGAGCAGCAAAAGATTTATAACATTCTTGCTCGAATAAAGCTCACCGCCGTTGTTTGACCACTTATAAAGATAATCATTCAAAGAGCCTGCCTTATTGATTGCCTGCATGAGCTTAAGCTCTTCTTCATCATAAACGATGGTTTGGTTTGTATAAGGCTGACTTGTTGTGTTGTTATTCTTATTGTTTTCGATTTGAAGCATGTCAAGCTTACTGTTGATGAAACCGAATGCAACCGAAACAATAACAAGAAGCATTGTGAGAACAAAATAAAAATTCTTTGCTCTGTGTTTTTTGTCTTTCCATAAGAAATCCGAAACAGAAAGAGCTTTCTTTTTCATATATTCACTTCCCTTGAATTTTTAAATTCTCCGATTTATTTTTATTCTGTTTTATTCTTCGCTTTCCTGTGCTTCTTCTTCGGCTGTTTCTTCATTTTCCGGATTTTCTGAGCTTTCGCTTTCCTTGACATTGATTGCCGAAACGACTCTTTCGCCCTCTGCAAGACGCATTACCCTGACACCCTTTGATGTACGGGAGACAATGTTGATTTGTGAAGCGGGTATTCTTATCAGAATACCATCAGAGGAAATCATAATGATGTCATCATTCTCACTGACAAGGGCAACGGAAGCAACATCGCCGTATTTTTCCGTGTGATAATTAAGCACGCCCTTACCTGCTCTTGACTGGAGTCTGTATTCGCTATGCTCACTGAGTCTGCCGAGGCCCGTCTGTGAAACGGTGAGTATCTTGTTTTCGTCACTCTCGTTTTCACCGATGACACACATTCCGATAACCTCATCGTTTTCTTTAAGCTCGATAGCCTTAACACCTCTTGCCGTTCTTCCGATAGGACGGCAATCATTTTCGTTGAATCTTATGCACATACCCTTTCTGGTTGCAACAAGAATATCATCGTTACCCTTTGTCAGCCATACCCATGAAAGCTCATCACCCTCATCGAGATTGATGGCAATGATTCCGCCCTTACGCAGATTCTTATACTGGTCAAGCTCTGTTCTTTTGATGATACCGTTTCTTGTGACCATGCAAAGATAATAAGTCTCATCGCAGCCGAAATCGGGTACTCTTATCATTGAGCTTATTTTCTCCTCGCTTTCAAGCGGAAGAAGATTGACAACATTCATGCCCTTACTCTGTCTGCTGCCCTCGGGAATTTCATATCCTTTAAGGCGATAAACCTTACCCTTGGTGGTGAAGAACATGATGAAATCATGACTTGAGCAGGTGAACATTGTTTCCGCAACATCCTCTTCTCTTCTTGTCATGCCCTTAATGCCCTTACCTCCTCTTCTTTGAAGAGTATAAGTTTCAACAGGCTGTCTTTTGATGTAGCCCATCGTTGTCAATGTATAAACGCACTCCTGCTGAGGAATAAGGTCCTCGATATCAACCTCACCCGTAACAGTTGCAATTTCCGTTCTTCTTTCATCTCTGAACTTGTCACCGATTGCCATTGATTCAGCTTTGACAATTTCAAGAACTCTGCTCTCGTTTGAAAGAATTTCCGTGTACTCGGCAATTTTTTCCTTCAAGGTTTTAAGCTCCTCTTCGATCTTTTCTCTTTCGAGACCGGTAAGCTGTCCCAATCTCATCTTAACGATGGCATCGGCTTGAATTTCCGTCAGACCAAAGCGTTCAATAAGCTTCAGCTTACCGCTTGCCTGATCATTTGAAGCACGCAGAATTGAAATAACCTCGTCAATGAAATCAAGTGCAATCTTCAAGCCCTCGAGAATATGAGCTCTATCCTGAGCTTTTTTAAGGTCATAACGGGTTCTTCTGACAATAACTTCCTTTTGGAAATTTATATAATGGTCGAGAATCTGCTTCAAGGTGAGTATTCTCGGCACACCGTCAACAAGTGCAAGAAGAATAATACCGTAAGAAATCTGAAGCTGAGTGAATGAAAAAAGCTGATTGAGAATAACCTGAGGATTCGCATCTCTTTTAAGGTCAACAACAACTCTCATACCCTCACGGCTGGAATAGTCGTTGATGTCGGCAATACCCTCGATTTTCTTATCCTTAACAAGATCTGCCATGGATTCGATGAGTCTGCGCTTATTGACCTGATAAGGAAGCTCGGTAACAACAATCTGGAATCTGCCGTTTTTTCCCTCAACAATTTCAGTTTTTGCTCTGACAACAATTTTTCCTCTGCCTGTGCCGTAGGCGGCTCTGATTCCGCTTCTTCCCATGACAATACCTGCCGTGGGGAAGTCCGGTCCCTTGATGAACTTCATCAGCTCGTCAAGCTCTGCTTCCGGATGGTCGATGTAATAACACATACCGTCAACAACCTCACCTAAGTTATGAGGCGGTATATTCGTTGCCATACCGACGGCAATACCCGTTGAGCCGTTGACAAGAAGATTCGGGAAACGGGAGGGAAGAACAGTCGGCTCTTTGAGTCGGTCATCATAGTTGGGGACAAAATCGACTGTGTCCTTGTCAATATCGGTGAGCATCTCCATGGAGATTTTGCTCATCTTGCTTTCTGTGTAACGGTAAGCAGCAGGTGGGTCACCGTCAACCGAACCGAAGTTACCGTGGCCGTCAACAAGGATGTATCTTGTCGAAAACTTCTGTGCAAGTCTTACCATCGCCTCATAAACCGAGGAGTCACCGTGCGGATGGTAAGAGCCGAGAACCGAACCGACGGTGTCGGCACACTTACGGTAAGCCTTTTCAGGATAAAGTCCGTTTTCATGCATAGTGTAAAGAATACGGCGATGAACAGGCTTCAAGCCGTCTCTTACATCGGGAAGAGCACGGGAGGTAATAACCGACATTGAATAATCCAAAAAGGATTTTCTCATTTCTCTGTTGAGATCAACATCAATTATCGTTTGATTTTCATAATTCAAATTTTCCATTTTATCACCATCTTATTTCCGAAATTTACGCTCGTTTCATATTTTAACATACACATCGGAAAAATAATTTTCAATGAGATTTTTTACCATCGTATACTTTTCTTCATCGAGGCTTCTTTTTGGGATAATCAAAATTTTTTCATTCATATATGAAAAATAAAAATTTGATTCGCTTTCCTTGACTGCCGTGAAGCCCGACATTTTCAAATGCTTTTGCATTGTGCCTTTTGAAAGCTCATCGGCTTGAAAATGAATTTCAATGTGATCGGCATAAAAATCGTAAACTCCGACCTTTCTGTTTTGAGCCGACTGATAAAGAGACATTGAAATTTTCCTTGAATAAACCAAGGACATGATTACATCGACAAGCGGAATCAAAAAAAGGGGAATGAGCAAAACCAACGAATCCCTTGTCACAAAAAACAAAGCAAACAACACCGTAATAAACATCAAAAATGCCGTTCTTTTGAAATATACAAGGCTGTTGCTTTTCAAAAAGTCCCTGTAAAACTCGGCATAATCGCTTTTTTCCGTTTTGAAAGAAAGAGAAAAATATTTCAACTCAATATTCTCCTTTCTTTACATATCTGTCGGCAAGCTTCTCTTTAATAAGAGAAACGAAAATGTCATAATTGCCCTTTTCAAGCATCATCTTTGAAACAGAAATGGGCAAACTGTTTTTGTCCGTGATTATCGTCAGAAGAAAGTTTTTTTCAAAGCAAAGGCAAATTTCATCATAAGGAACTGTCTGCTTTGAATTTTCCGTTGTTATTTCAATAATGTCCTCTTTTAAGACAAGCTGAAGTCTTTTGTCAAAATTTCCGGAAAATTCTCTGACTGTCTTGACTGCCGATGAATACAAAAAGTAAGCGATCAAAAGCAAGCCCATACCGAAAACAGCCGCCGCATCGTATATTGTGACCCTTTGCTTAAAAAAGGTAAAGTAAGCAGTTGAAGCCAAAGCAAAAATCACACCGATAACAGCAAAATGAAGGGCGAGACTGCTTAATTTAAGTATCCCGTATTTTTTCTGCCAAAGCATTAAGGCTTGATAAAAAGTGTTTTTGTTTTGTTTTATAACTATTCCGTAAGGTAACATAAAAGCAAATCCTTTAATTAAACATCAAGATTCTGAACATATTTTGCGTTCTTTTCAATGAAGTCACGGCGAGGCTCAACCTTGTCACCCATGAGAATTGAAAAGGTTTCATCAGCCTGAATCGCATCTTCAAGAGTGACACGAAGCAGGATTCTGTTTTCCGGATTCATTGTTGTTTCCCAAAGCTGATCGGGATCCATCTCACCAAGACCCTTATAGCGCTGAATGTCTGCACCGGGCATTTCCTTGAGCTTTTCGTCTCTTTCTTCATCGGAATAAGCATATTCATGCTTTTTGCCCTTGCTCAATTTGTAAAGAGGGGGCTGTGCGATATAAACAAAGCCACCGTCAATGAGAGGACGCATATATCTGAAAAAGAAGGTTAAAAGCAAGGTTCTGATGTGAGCACCGTCAACGTCGGCATCGGCCATGATAACAACCTTGTGGTAACGCAGCTTGTTGATATCAAAGTCATCATTGAAGCCGGCACCCAAGACAGAGACAACGGGAAGCAGCTTTTCGTTTGTGATAACCTTATCGGGTCTGCTCTTTTCAACATTGAGCATCTTTCCCCAAAGAGGAAGAATCGCTTGAATTTTTCTGTCTCGTCCGTCCTTTGCCGAGCCACCTGCCGAGTCACCCTCAACGATGTAAATCTCGGTTTTTGTCGGGTCCTTTTCGGTGCAGTCGGAAAGCTTACCGGGCAGTGAATTTGACTCAAGAGGTGATTTTCTTCTTGCAGCCTCTCTTGCCTTTCTTGCAGCCTCTCTTGCTCTTGATGCATCGAGAGATTTTGAAATGATAGCCCTTGCGATTGAGGGATTTTCCTCAAAGAAGTCGCTCAGCTTTTCATAAACCGTGTTTGAAACAAGCTTTGTGATGTCGGTGTTTCCGAGCTTGCCCTTAGTCTGTCCTTCAAACTGAGCCTCCGTAAGCTTGACAGAAATGATCGCAACAAGACCCTCACGGCAATCCTCACCGGAAAGCTTTTTGTCAGCATCTTTAAGATAATTGTATTTTTTACCGTATTCATTGAATACCTTTGTCAGTGCAGTCTTAAAGCCTGTCTCATGTGTACCGCCGTCAACCGTGTGAACATTGTTTGCATAAGAAAGCATGATTTCATTGTATCCGTCGTTATACATCAGAGCAACCTCGGCACTTCTGTCACCGACAACCGTTGAAAAATGAATCGGCTTTTCATGAATTGCCGTCAGTCCCCTGCTTTCGTTTATATGCTCAACGAATGAGGAAAGACCACCCTGATAGCAAAAATAATCCTTGACAATGTTTTCTTCATCTCTTTTATCCGTCAGCGTGATTGCAAGACCGGCATTAAGAAAAGCGGATTCTCTCAGATGTCTTTGAAGTGTTTCATAATCATAAACGGTTGTATCCTTGAAAATTTCAGCGTCGGGCTTGAACTTAATGAAAGTACCGGTTTCCTGAGTGTCACCTATAACAGTCAGATTTGTTGCAATGTTACCTCTTTCAAAGCGCTGATGGTGAATGTGGCCGTTTTGTGAAACCTCAACCTCAAACCATTCCGAAAGTGCATTAACAACCGATGAGCCGACACCGTGAAGTCCGCCCGAAACCTTATAACCGCTTCCGCCGAACTTACCGCCTGCGTGAAGCACTGTTAAAACGACTGTTACGGCAGGAAGTCCCTGCTGTTCATTGATTCCGACCGGTATACCACGGCCGTTATCTCTTACTGTAATGATATCTCCGGGGAGAATTTCAACCTCAATGTGTGTGCAATATCCGGCAAGAGCCTCGTCAATTGAGTTGTCCACGATTTCATAAACAAGATGATGCAGACCTCTCGGTCCTGTTGAGCCGATATACATACCGGGACGCTTTCTTACAGCCTCAAGTCCTTCAAGAACCTGAATGGCATCAGCGTTATATTCCTCGGTAACAACCGTATCCATAACCTCTATTTCTTCCTCTGTTACCTCAGGTGAGACTTGAAACTCCTGATTTTCAGTGTTAGCCTTGTTTTCCTGCATGACTAATACCTCCGTTTCTCTTTATATAACTTAATTTTTCTTATTTAAAATTTTCCTTGATTCTTTTGCTGAGTGTCATACTCGAAATCGGGGAAAAATATATTTTTCTGTTTTTTTCCGTGCTTTGACAAACGATGAATGAAATGGGGATTTCATTTGAAACATTGACGATGTTGTCCATCTTTTCGTTTTTATTCAAAAAATCTCTTGTTCTTTTTGAAACCGTTGTGTTATCAAGGTCAAAAATACCGATAATCTCATCGGTCTTGATAACCGTTTTGTTTCCCAGATGAAGATACATAGTCTTTCCCCTTTAATTCTTTCATTTCAAAGACAGTTTTCCGTCTTTCATCAAAAACTTTTTTCCGTCTTTCAAATTTTTCAGGTTTGCCGGATCGCAGCAGGTGATAAATACCTGCCAGTCCTTTATATGATTGAGAATATAATTTTGTCTGTTAATGTCAAGTTCGCTCATCACATCGTCAAGCAGGGCGACCGGCTGTTCACCGCTGAAATTTTTGACAACGGCTGCCTCACCCAATTTAAGTGCCAGAGCGCAGGAACGCTGTTGACCCTGAGAGCCGAAATTTCTTGCCGAAAGACCGTCAATTTTGATTGAAAGGTCATCTCTGTGAGGGCCGATTGAGGTTGAGCCGGTGACAAGGTCATTTCTTCTTGACTGATAAAGCTGAACCTTTAAATTTTCATAAAGCTCCTGCTTGCTGTCGCCCTCGATAATTGCCTGCTGCTTATAGCCGATGCTCAGCTTTTCCCTCTCACTTGAAAGCCCATCGTAAATCTCGTTTGCATAAAGTGAAAGCTTATTGATATAGCCATATCTTTGACGGATTATCTCCGAGCCGAAAAAAGCAATTCTGTCCTCCCAAATATCCAGTGTGTCATAAAGCTCACTGTGATAAGCGATGTCCTTTAAAAGAATATTCCTTTGATTTATTGCCTTGTTATACTGCGAAAGCGTAACGGCATATTTTGGCTTGAGCTGACTGATTGCAACATCGAGAAAGCGCCGTCTTTCATAAGGGCCGTCCTTGACAAGAGAAAGATGCTCCGGTGAAAAAACAACACAGAGAAATTCTCCCATTATCTGACTTGAGGCTTTCATCTTAACGCCGTTCAAGATGAATTTTCTGCCCTCACTGATTTCAAGCGAAGCATTCTGCTTTCTGTCATAAGCGAAAAAATCCATGTAAAGATTAGCTTTTTTTGAATTGAAATTGATTATTTCATTATCCTTAGAGCCTCGAAATGAACGGCAGCCGGAAAAAAGCCATATACTTTCAAGAAGATTGGTTTTTCCCTGAGCATTTTCACCGTAAATTATATTGATTCCCTCACACGGAGAAATGCCTGTATATTCAATGTTTCTGAAATTTTTGATCTCAAGCTGATTTACAAGCATTTATTTTCTCCTCTTACTTTTTCTTGATGTTATAAACGGTGTTTTCAAATTCAAAGCTGTCACCGTCTTTTAATTTTTTTCCTCTTGAAAGGCAAGCTTCACCGTTGACCTTGACAAGACCGTCCTGAATGAGCATTTTTGCCTGTCCCCCTGTTCCGACAATGCCGGAAAATTTGAGAGCTTTGTCAAGAGGAATGTTTTCGGTGACGATGAAAACATCTTTTTCTTCTTTCTTTTTGAGCTTAACGGTAATTTTCATTTTTTATCATCTCTTATTTTAATTATATTCTTACAGGCAGGATAAGGTAGAAGAAGTGATCACCCTGCAAGGGAGAAAAAGTAATGGGCTGATTTGCGCTGATCATTTCAATTTTGATTTCATCAACATCACAGACCTTGAGGCAATCGAGAACGAATCTGTTGTTAAAGCCGATTTCAATGTTGCTTCCCTCAATGTCGGCAGCCATCTTATCACTTGCCGTTCCCAAGGCTGTTACCGACGAAAACTTGAGTATTCCGTTATCGACGATAAGACGCAGCGGGCTTGATTTGTCTGTTATTATAAGTGAGGTTCTTTCAATGCTTTCAATGAATCTCTTTGTTTCGACAATAATTCTTGTTTCGTAATTCAAGGGGATTGCCGATTTATAGTTAAGGAAGTTACCTTCAAGCAATCTTGAAATAATCTGATATTCCTCGATTTTGAAAATAATGTGTCTGTCTCCTACTCTGATTTCAACCGGAGTTGAATCGTCGTTTGTGTTCTTTTGAATTTCACCGAGAGTTTTTGCAGGCACAACAAAGTTAAGCTCACCGTTTGCCTCTTGATCATAATTGATTTCTTCTCTTCTGACAGCAAGCCTTGCTCCGTCAACTGCAACAAGAACAAGCTTGTTTTCGGTGATTTCAAACTTAACGCCGTTGTGAACGGGATTTCTTTCACCGGTGGAAACCGAGAAAATAGTCTTTTTTATCATGTCTTTAAGAAGTCCCAGCTCAACCACAACAGGCGAGAACTTACTAAGTGAGGGAAGCTCCGGATAATCATCTGCATTTGTTGCAATGATTGAATAATCGGCTTCACCGCTTTTTATCTTCGCAATGTTTCTTTCATCTGTTTCGATTGAAATGCTGTCGTCGGGAACCATTCTCAAAATATCGCAAAGGCTCTTTGCATTAAGCACAATTCTTCCTTCTGTTCTGACATCGGCATCAATGATAATTGTTGAGCCGACCTCAAGGTCATAGCCGGTAAGCTTTATCTTATTTTCAAAAGCCTCAATGAGTATACCCTCCAATGAGGGAATGGTTGATTTACCGGAAACCGTTCTCTGAACGCTGAAAGCGGCTTTTGCAAGCTCTGCACTGTCACAAATGATTTTCATTGAAAAAAACTTCCTTTCCCGTTTTTTGTATGAAATGAATGATTATAAATAGTAGTAGTAGTAGGTGGTGTCAAAAATGTGTAAAAGCTCCGTTTTTCCTTTTGCGGTAAGGGCTCGGAGGTGTTTTTAAAATGTTGACACCGATGTGTAAAATCGAAAGTTATTAACACCGGAAAAATCGGCGTGTTGAAAATGTTAAAAAATGTTAGTGGAATGTTAGTTAGTTTGTTGAATTTATTGCTCGTTGATGTTTTTGATTATGTCCTCAACGGTCGCCTTAAGAGAGACATCTTTTTCGATTTTTGCCTTGCATTCCTTGAGCGAATAAATAATCGTTGAATGGTGCTTGTTTCCAAACTCGCTTCCGATAGCCTTGAGTGAAAGACCGGTCACACGGTCAACAATATAAATTGCGACCTGCCTTGCAAGTGAAATATTGGCACTCTTTTTTGAAGAACGGATATCTGCGGCGGAAACATCAAAGGTTCTTGCAACCTCGTTGATGATGTTTTCAACCGTCACCGGAAGAGGCTGATTGTCGTTGATAATGTCGCTTATGGCTCTTTTTGCAACGGCAATGCTCGGTGAAGTACCCTCAACCTCACGGTAGGCGCTGATTTTTTTGACGATACCCTCAAGTTGACGGATGTTCTTTTTAATGTTTTCGGCAATATATTTGACAACATCGTCACTAAGATAAATGTTAAGGTCATCGGATTTCTTTTTGACAATCGCCATTCTCGTTTCGAGTGTGGGAGGCTGAACATCTGCGATAAGACCCATTTCAAACCTTGTTCTGAGTCTTTCTTCAAGAGTCATCATTTCTCTCGGAGGACGGTCGGAGGTCAGAACAATCTGGCTTCCGTTGTTTTTCAAGGCATTAAAGGTATGGAAAAATTCCTCCTGAGTCGTCTCACCCTTTGCAATGAACTGAATGTCATCGACAAGAAGAACATCACAGCTTCTGTATTTTTCATGAAAAGCGTAGGTGTTGTGATTCTGTATATAATAGATAAGCTCGTTTGTGAAAAGCTCACCGCTTGTATAAATGATTTTTGAATCGGGTCTTTGCTGCTTGATTTCATTCATGATTGCAAGAAGCAGGTGAGTTTTACCCAAGCCGGAATGACCGTAAATGAAAAGAGGGTTATATGTGATGCCGGGGTTGTTGGCAACATTCAGTGCCGCCGCATGAGCAAAACGGTTTGACGGACCGGTGATGAAATTATCAAAGGTGTATTCATGCTCAAAGGACTGAGCTTCCGTCGGCTCTTCCTTGTTTTGTGCCTTAGCTTCACCCGGAATGAGAAAAACGATCTGAACTGAAAAGCCTAAAATCGTTTCAAAAGCATTTTTAAGAGGAGTCATAAATTTATCAACGATGATATTTTTCTTAAATTCGCTGATTGAAAGAAAGACAGTGTCATTTTCAAATTTGACAAATTCAAGAGGACTAAGCCAGACATTGTAAGCAACTTCCGTGACCTGATTTTTAAGCTCCTGTTGAACCAATTGCCATATTTCAGCAAAGGAATCCATATTAAACCTCCCGTAAATCTTTAAAGTAAAATTTGATTTTTTATGGTAATTTAC
>CAZBFI010000019.1:0-22287 GCA_964491165.1 uncultured Faecalibacterium sp. | reverse complement strand
CTTTGCAACCAAATGGTTAACTTCCTCGGCATTATGCAAAACGAATGGGCAGGCGCTCAGGCATTCTCCTCCTTTGACACTTATCTTGCTCCCTTTGTCAAGGTTGACAACCTCAGCTACGAGCAGGTGAAAAAATGTATCGAAAGCTTCATTTACGGTGTCAACACTCCGTCGCGTTGGGGTACTCAAGCTCCTTTTTCAAACATCACTCTCGACTGGACTGTACCTGCCGACCTTGCAGAGCTTAATGCAATCGTCGGTGGCAAGGAAATGGACTTTAAGTATAAGGACTGCAAAAAGGAAATGGATATGATCAACCGCGCCTTCATTGAAACAATGATCGAGGGCGACGCAAACGGCAGAGGCTTCCAATATCCCATTCCCACCTACTCCATCACAAGAAATTTTGACTGGTCGGAAACGGAAAACAACCGTCTTTTGTTTGAAATGACCGCAAAATACGGCACACCTTATTTTTCAAACTACATCAACTCCGACATGGAGCCGAGCGATGTCCGTTCAATGTGCTGTCGACTTCGTCTTGACCTGCGTGAGCTTAGAAAAAAATCCGGTGGCTTCTTCGGAAGCGGTGAAAGCACCGGCTCGGTCGGTGTTGTCACAATAAATATGCCGAGAATAGCCTATCTCGCAAAGGACGAAAAGGACTTTTACGAGCGTCTTGACAAGCTCATGGACATCAGTGCAAGATCCCTTGCAATCAAAAGAAAGGTTATCACAAATCTTCTCCATGCCGGTCTTTATCCCTATACAAAAAGATATCTCGGCTCATTCGACAATCACTTTTCAACAATCGGTCTTGTCGGCATGAATGAAGCCTGCCTTAATGCAAGCTGGCTCGGAGTTGACCTGAACGATGACAAGGCTCAGCAATTCACAAAAGCTGTGCTTAACCACATGCGTGAAAGACTCTCCGATTATCAGGAAAAATACGGCGACCTTTATAACCTTGAGGCAACACCGGCAGAGTCAACATCTTACCGCCTTGCAAAGCATGACATCAAGCATTATCCCGACATCATCACCGCAAGCGACAAAACAAAGGGTAATGTGCCTTATTACACAAACTCGTCACATCTTCCCGTCGGAAGCACCGATGACATTTTTGAGGCACTTGACAAGCAAGATGAGCTTCACACCCTTTACACCTCCGGCACTGTTTTCCACGCCTTCCTCGGAGAAAAGCTTCCGTCATGGAAGAGTGCCGCAAACCTTATAAGGAAAATTGCCGAAAATTACAGACTCCCCTACTACACCCTCTCTCCGACCTATTCGGTTTGCAAAAATCACGGTTACATCACCGGAGAGCAATACACCTGTCCCGAATGCGGTGAAAAAACAGAGGTTTACAGCCGCATCACCGGCTATTACAGACCGATTCAGAACTGGAACGACGGCAAGAGTCAGGAATTTAAGGACAGAGTCGAGTATAATCCGTCAAAGTTTGAAGACAGAATCTTTGAAGCAAAGCAAGAGGTCAAAAAAGCCGATGAAAGCTGTGCCTGTGACGACAAAATCCTGCTTTTTGCAACAAAAACCTGCCCCAACTGCAAAATGGCAGAACGCTTTCTTGACACGGCAGGCATAAAATATGAAAAAATAATTGCCGACGAAAACAAGGAGCTGACAGAGCAATTTGAAATCCAGCAAGCTCCCACTCTTATCGTTGTCAAAAACGGCAAGGTTGAAAAAATCGTCAACCTTTCAAACATCAGAGCATATACCGAAAGGGCATAAAAATGATTTACGATACAATAATTATCGGTGCAGGGCCTGCCGGTCTGACAGCTGCGATTTATCTGAAAAGGGCAAACAAGAATGTGCTTATTCTCGAAAAGGAAACCTTTGGCGGACAAATCACACATTCACCGAAAATCGAAAACTATCCCGGCTTTGTCAGCATCAGCGGACTTGAGCTTGCAGACAAGCTCGTTGAACAGGCTTTGAATCAAGGAGCTGACATTGAGCTTGATGATGCCGTAAGCATCACAAAAAACGCAGATGTTTTCACCGTCACGGGCAAAAGAAGCTCTTATGAAGCAAAAACGGTGATAATTGCCACCGGCTCTAAGCACAGAACACTCAAAATCGAAAATGAAGAAAAATTCACCGGTGAGGGTATCTCCTACTGTGCTGTTTGCGACGGAGCTTTTTATAAGGACAAGGACATTGCCGTTATCGGTGGAGGCAACTCGGCACTGCAAGAGGCTCTCATGCTTGCAAAGACCTCGAAAAGTGTCACTGTTGTGCAGAACCTCCCCTTTTTCACAGGTGAAAGCAAGCTCATCAAACAGCTCCAAGACACTGAAAATATCAGAGTGCTGCTTAGTTCCGTTGTGACGAAAATTTTGGGTGACGACAAATTTGAGGGAATCACTGTCAAAAACGATGAGACAAAAGAGGAAACCGACCTCAGACTTGACGGAATTTTCGTTGCCATCGGTCAATGCCCCGAAAACGAATGCTTTAAAAATGCCGTTGCCCTTGACGAGAAGGGCTATATCGTTTCATCTGAAAGCTGTATACCCGACGGTGAAAACGGAATTTTCGTTGCAGGTGATTGCAGAAGCAAGGCTGTCCGTCAAATTGCAACTGCCGTTTCCGACGGTGCTGCGGCATCGGTTGCCGTTTGCGAATTTTTGAAGTGAAAGCAAAAAACACAACTCCCTTTGCCGACAGCGGTAAAGGGAGCTTTTTTGTTGGTGCATCGGATAAAAATTAAAAATTCCACACACAAATACAAACGGGTTATATTTTTCGCCCGCTTAACGATAAAAAGAGGCTTTTAAAAAACTTGCGTTTTCACAATCTACTGTCAAGGGACTTGGAAAAAAATGCAGAATGAATCAACCGAGCCAAAATAAAGCGTCAGCTTTGTTTTCGGTTTTAAGCTGACGGAAAACAAACGCAATATGGTTCTTTCGGGCATATTTTCGCCATAACTGCGTCGAAAACATTTACAATGCAACAGCTTGAGGGTGCGTGAAGTATTGCGTTTTTGACATATTGGTTTTGTCTTCCGTCAGCTTCACGGCGTACATAGGTACGTCGTGTGGCGAGGTTGGTTTATAGGATAAAACACAAAACGACAGTTTTGTCCAATCCGAAAAATACATATAAAAAAGCTTTCCATCAAATCACTCTGACGGAAAGCTAATTTTATTTATCCTGTTTTATCCGTCGCGGTTCTTTGCAGACCCTCTATTGTGCCTGCAAAATCACTTAACAATAACCGTTCCGTCTTTTTTAATTTCGATCATCATACCGTCCTTGACATAATCAAGAAACTCCTGACCGAGATTGTCAACTGTTGTGATGGTGTCGTCTGTCCAAACATCAGCAAGGATAACACCGGCAGCAGCCAATGAGTCGATAGGCTCGGAAAAGAGCATTGCTCTTGGCTGAATGTTCAGTGCCGTTGCAGTGTAAATTACCATACCGCCCGTTGTTGAACCGATGGTTTTCGGCAGGCACAGACCCTTACCTGTAATATTTTTTCCGAAAAGATCCGGATTGTTCTGGTCGGAAACGATTGTTTCCTTTTTTCTTGCAAGCGCACTTTTCTGGAAAGATGCAAGTGTGTTGAAACCGCCATGGGAAACAACCGCCTCAACGGTGCATTCGCCCGCAATAACGGGACGGCCTTTAAATTCTCTTGCCATGATTAAATAGCCCCCTTTACCGCAATAGTACAAATTTCATCATCGGTGAAATATCTCGATGTGGTGTATGTACGAAGCTTGTTTGAATTGGTGATAACATTCTTCTTTCCGCAAAGAGGATTGTTCATATACATAAGAGGACAGATGCTTGTCAGCTTAATGCCCATTGAAATGAGCTTGTCATAAGCCTGCTTATCCTCTCTCTTGAATTTTTCAACAACATCGGGTGCAGCTGTGAAAATTGTTATCATTCCGACCTTTGTTTTCACTTGACGCTTCAGCTCAGCTTCAAACTTTTCTGTCCAGTTTTTAAGCTGTGCATAAGTCAGATGCGGGCAACCGATAAAGCAACGCTCCGGCTTTGCATTCTTGTCCTTCCACATGACAGGATACGATGCCTTGACTCTTTCAAGCTCTGCGTCGTCAATAACATAAACCTTTGCATCGTCATTGATGAGCTTTTCGCCCATTTCAACAGCCTCGGGAGTAAGTCCGTCAACATGGTAAAGTCCGACAGCACCGTTAGATGCGGTTGCAGCGCCCATGTCCTTAAGATATGACTTTGTTTCATCGTCAAGCTCTGTTCCGATAAAGTCCGTAAGTCCCTTGATATAAGGAACATCTTCCATAACCTTAAGACCGATTGCAGAACCGAGAACCTGTGCCTCCGGCTTCTTTGTGGTCTTAACTTCAACAATCCACTTTGCCTTTCTGCCCTCATCGGTGAGAAGATCAAACTCGGGAACCTTGCCCAGAATCATGCCGAAAAGCTCGATGATGCCGGAGTTACGGTTACATCTTGCACCGATAACGCTGTTTGCATAAACAACTGCCGATGACTCTGCCCATGAAAGCACATCGCCCTTTTTGGGAGTGTTGCCGACCTGATCGAGATAGCAGGTGCAGGTGAACGCATTCTTATCCTTTAAGCCCAGCTGACGCAGCTGTAATTCATATTCCTCCTGCATACCGTAAAGGAATTTGTTGAAAACAAGCTTTTCGATGGGATTACATTTAACATTCTTATAATCAATGGGACGGGGGTCAACAGTGAAGGGCATTTCAGCCTTTAAGCCTGCATCAATAAGCTCTTGAGTGATGTTGAAAACAGGTGAAAGCACGGAAATACCGAAGCTTGTTACGAGATGTCCCGGTGCTGTAACTCTTGCAAAGCGCTTTGCACCGAAGGTTTCACCGTAAAGGATAAGGGTTTTGATAACCTTAGCCATGGTCTCGCCCTTTTCACCGTTAAGTATGGCTCTTTCCTCATCGGTGAGGATCATTTTAGTGTCCATGAGAATTCTCCTTTTTTTAGATTCGGCTCATGCCGTATTTGAATTTCAAAATCGATCGGTTATGCCGAAACATAACCGATCCGAGCATCTCAGAATTACAGATTAAGAGCGCAGTTATATCCCGACTTGGTTGCCTCGAATACCTTTCCGCCCTTGAAGGAGTCACCGATATTATAGACCTCGATTTCGGGGCATTGCTGCTGAATGTCAAGGAAGAGCTTTTCATCGGGTCTGCCACCGGCTGCCATAATGATTGCATCTGCCTGAATGAACTGTTCTTCATTGCTCTGCTTAACCTTGGGAGCAAGAGGATTGAGAACATTTTCGGGAAGAATCGGATTCCATGTAAGATAAGGATCGGGAACAGACTTATCCATGTTGCGAAGAACCTTAATGCCCTTGTCCTCAATTGAAAGAAGCTTTGTGCAGTTGAAAAGCTTCACGCCTGCGTCATACATATATTTAAGCATGTAGCCACGGTTTGCAGTGCAGGTGTGATTCATCATGTACTCTGCCATTTCAACAACCGTAACCTCCTTGCCGTGTTCCTTGTTCAGGAAATAAGCGGTTTCACAGCCGACGACACCGCCGCCGATGACAACGACATTTTTCGCATCCTTGATCTTATCGGGATTTTCGAGAATGTCAACAGCCTGATACCAGCTCTTTTCCTTGCTTCCGGGAACGGGAAGAACAACATCCTTTGTGCCTGCGCTGACAACAACCTTATCAAACTTCTCTTTCTTGATAAGCTCTGCGTCTGCCTCGGTGCCGAACTTGACCTTAAGGCCGTATTCCTTTTCGGCTCTTGCGATGCGATTCTTCATGTATTCAATGTAATTGACGATGTCAAACTTAATGCCGGGCTTTGAACCGGGATTGAGTCTGCCGCCGATACGGTCTGTCTTTTCAATGATTGTGACATCGTGACCTCTTTGTGCTGCCGTAACCGCACATTCAACACCTGCCGGTCCTGCACCGATAACGGCAACCTTGAGCTTCTTTTCTGCCTTAGGCGGAATCTTTGAATATATCTCCTCAAAGGCTGTTCTGGGATTGACGGCACACTGAGGATGTCCGCCCTCAACGAACTCGTTAAGGCAGGCTTCCTGACAGCCGATACACGGACAGATTTCATCAACTCTGCCGGTTCTTGCCTTGTTGGGCCATTCGGGGTCTGCAAGAAGAGGTCTGCCGAGCATGACCATGTCGCACTTTTCGTCACGCAATGCCTGCTCTGCAAGGTCGGGATAGCCGAGCTTACCGACTGCAACAACGGGTACGGGTACACCGAGATTTGAAACGATGTTGTTTTCTTTGAAATAATCCTTTACGATTTTTGAGATGTCAAGATAGCATCCCGGAGGCATTGATCCCGGCGGATGCGGAAGCCACCAGTTGTCATAACAGCCAAGGTCAACGTCAAACATATCGACACCGGCTTCAACAAGGTTCTTCATATATTCGAGAGTCATTGCTATTGTTCTGCCGTTTTTGAACTTTTTGAGTGCGGATACGGTGTTCATCTTGTCACCGTAGGTCTCATTAAGAGCAAGTGAAAGGTCAATACGATACATGATCGGGAAATTGTTTCCGCAACGCTCACGGATTTTCTTGATTGTCTTAATGCCGAATGCCTGCCAATCCTTGAACGGACCTGCGATACGGCGGTTAAAGGCGGGGTTTGTGAGCTGCTCCATGAGGTAGCCCTCATGTCCGTGAAGATATACACCGTCGATGTTCATTGCCTTTGCGTCGGCAGCACACTGACCGATGTTGGCAATGATCTTGTTAAGCTTCATTGCACTCATGGGAATGCAGGGAACCTGAGGCATATACCAGCTCGGATTCATCGAAGCGGACTGCGGAAGCTTGAGTGAATTGACAAGGCACTGCGGATTACCCACTCTGCCGAGGCCCGGAGTAATCTGAATGAAAACTCTTGAACCGTATGCGTGAATGTTTGCCGCAAGATCTCTCCAGCCGGCATAGCAGGTACGACTTCTGTCGAGTCTGGGGAAATATGTAAGCTTGTCAAGCTCTGTGATTGTGTGATCGAGTCCGTGTGAAACCGGCACAAGACCTGTTGTGATAAGTCCTACACCGCCCTTTGCTCTTTCCGTGAAATAGGCAATCATCTTTTCATTCGGACGGCCTGTTTCGTCACACATTGAAATGTTGCCCATGGGAGCCATGACAAGTCTGTTTTTGATTGTCAGCTTGCCGACCTGAACCGGAGAAAACATACTCTCATAAGGATAAAGATTCTTGGTCATTTTACCCTTTTCAAGAGTTTTTCCGTCGTTGAACCAATCACCGTAAAAGTCCATCAGGTCTTGAATCTGTTTGTCTTTCTTCATGGATTGTCCTCCTTTTTTTAACTGCTTTATCAAGTTGTATATACAATTTGTATAAAATTATACAGTGTCATTATAACGCTTTTTGTAATACCAGTCAATAAGAAGATAAAAATATTTTATTAAAACAAAGGGCAAATTTGCTTTTTTCGGTGCAGTTTATGTATATTGTGTTAACAGCAAATTAGAAAAAATTTTTTCTTTCTGAAAAATCACGCCTTAATGTCAAACTTAAATAAAAAACACTCGCTTAAAGCTTTTAATTCAGTGTAAAAATAACAGTTTATTTTGTTAAAAAGTACATTTTTTCTTGACTTTATCGCTTTTGCATGATAAAGTATATGCAGTATAAACAAAAAAGAAGAGGTGTTTAAGAAAAAATGAGACAAAATTTGCTTAACCTGGAACAAAAAGCACTTAAACTTATAGGTGTCAAAGGCACATTCAAGGACTCTGTCGTTCCGATGATGAATTACAGCTGTGCCAACATCACAACCTCCGGTGCAGGATATGTTATCAGCCTTTATTTCATGATCTTCCTTACCGATGTTGTTGACCTTGACCCGAAATTAGCAGGTCTTGTAACGACAATCGCTGTTATCTGGGACGCAATCACAGATCCGGTTATGGGTGTTTTCACCGACAGAACCCGTTCAAAATACGGCAAGCACAGACGCTATATCCTTTGGGGTATGCCGCTTTTGTGCGTTTCCTTTGCACTTCTTTGGAACAGCTACGGTCTCGACGGCAAGGAAAGACCCATGCAGGCATTTATCTATTACACAATAGTTTATATGCTTTACAAAACAGCCTATACGATTATTGACATTCCACATGTCGCCATGCTTCCGGAGCTTGCCCCCGACTACGATCTGAGAGTCCAGTATAACTCAGTCGGTTATATCTTCAACTCTTTCGGAATGTTCCCCTCATTCTTCCTCGTTGCCGGTATACTCGGAATTTTCGGCTTCAGCACACCGTCACCCGGCTCACAAAAGCCCATGCTTATCGCAGGCATAATTCTTGCCGTTATATACGGTCTTTGTCTTTACAACACCTTTAAACGAACAAGAGAAAAGCCGTCACTTGACCTTGAGCTTGACAAATTCGACTTCAAGTTCCTCATGAACGAATATGTCTATGTTTTCAAAAACAAAGCCTTCAGAGAGTATTTCTTCATGAGCCTTTGCTATAACATATCGGTTTACTTCTATTCGACAACTCTCATTTATTACATTAAATATATTGCAAAGCTCCCCTCTTACTACACACTGTTCACCACAATCGCAGGTGCTTTCGAGGCTGCTTCATTCCCGTTGAACTACGCTCTTACCATGAAGTTTGGCAAGAAAAAGTGCGGCAATATCGTCACTCCTCTCATGCTTATGGGCTTTGCAGCCTGCCTGTTTATGAATCCGAAAACAGGAAACGAGGAATCGTTCATTTGGGTCGTCATTCTCTTCTTGACAGCCATTCTTTATCCCTTCGGCAAATCGGGTCTCGGCTATGTTGCAACAAACATTCTCCCCGATGTTTCCGATGTTGACGAGCTTATCACCGGCAGACGCCGTGAGGGTGTTATCGGAACATTTAACACCTTCATCAAAAAGAGCGTTTCGGGTGTAATGAGTGCAGTGGTTATGTTCATTCTCGCCGGCTTCGGTCTTGTCACCGGCTCAGAGGTTACGAATTACGAAAATTCCACCGGCTTACCCTATCAGCAAACAGACAGTGCGATTCTTGGCGTACGCCTTTGCATTGCGATAATTCCCATCGCCTTTGCTCTGATTTCACTGCTTCTTCTCAGCAGATACAACATGAACAAAAAAGAGCATACCTTCCTCAGAGCTGCAATTGCAACAAAGCACAAGTATGGCAATGTCACTCTCACACCGGAACAGATCAAAACCATTGAAAGCATTTCAGGTCAGAAACACGAAAACACTTGGCTTGGAAGGAACAACGAGGGCGATGAGCATCCCGTTGAGCCTAATGCCGACGGCGAATATGATATCCTCATTGAAAAGGAAGCTGAAATGTCTGCCATCAGAACAGGCAAAAAGCTTGAAAAAGCCGAAGAAAACGCATAAAACCGAGCAAATCACAAAGGAGAATACACTATGCAACAGATTGATATTTCAATAAAAGAACCGCCCGAAAAAAAGAGAAATTGGTTCAGTCCGGTCAAGGATTTCCTCTTTTACCTCATTCAGTGGACTTGGGGCTTGCCGGTAAACCTTGTCGGCGGAATAGCCTTTCTTATCTGCACGAAAATCAAGGGCTACCGTTGGCAACACTTCGGTTATTCAAAAATCGTCTATATTCCTTGGAATCAAGGCGGTCTTTCTTTGGGACTTTTCATTTTCGTCAAGGAGCAGCATAAGAGCAAAACCTGGACTTACAACACCCGCATTCATGAATACGGTCACACATGGCAATGCCTGCTTTTAGGCCCGTTATATTACATTGTCATCGCTCTTCCGTCGGTCATCTGGTGCAACTGCTTCAGAAAATACAGAGAAAAGAACAATGTTCCCTATTCGGCTGTTTACTGCGAATCGTGGGCAAACGCATGGGGACAAAAATTCAGCGGTCTCAAGCAGACTGAGGAAAACAAAACCCGCAAATAAGCTTTCGCTTGTGTTTCCGGCTCACCCTAAGGCAGCTGTAAACACAAGCCTCATAGGCGAAACGGCAGGGGCTTCTTTAAGGTTCAAAAACCGAAAAGAAGCCCTTTAAATATAAGTCATAAACTTGACTTATGGCAGCAATTGTAATATAATTATAAATTGCAAAGTTTCAAAAAATCACACTGAAAAGAGGCTAATAATATGAGTGAATTCAAACCTGCAACAAAATGTATCCATTCGGGATATTCGCCCAAAAACGGTGAACCGAGACAACTTCCGATCTATCAAAGCACTACATATAAATATGATTCAAGCATCGAAATGGGCAAGCTCTTTGACCTTGAAGCTTCGGGATATTTTTACACAAGACTGCAAAACCCCACAAACGATGCCGTTGCCGCAAAAATCGCAGACCTTGAAGGTGGTGTTGCCGCTGTTCTGACCTCATCGGGACAGGCTGCAAACTTCTTTGCAATCTTCAACATCTGCAACGCCGGTGACCATGTTGTCGCTTCAAGCGCAATTTACGGCGGTACATTCAACCTTTTCAATGTCACATTGCGTAAGCTCGGAATCGACTTCACCTTCGTCACACCCGATTGCAGTGAGCAAGAGCTTAATGCCGCTTTCAAGGAAAACACAAAGGCAGTTTTCGGTGAAACTCTTTCAAATCCGTCGCTTCAGGTTCTCGACATTGAAAAATTCGCAAAGGCTGCTCACAGTCACGGAGTTCCCCTCATCGTTGACAACACCTTCCCCACCCCCATCAACTGTCAGGCCTTCAAATTCGGCGTTGACATCGTGACTCACTCAACCACAAAATATATGGACGGTCATGCAACACAGGTTGGCGGTGTAATCGTTGACAGCGGTAACTTTGACTGGGAAAAGAGCGACAAATACCCCGGACTCACAACTCCCGACGACAGCTACCACGGTGTAACCTACACCGAAAGATTCGGCAAGGGCGCTTACATTACAAAATGCGTTGTTCAGCTCATGCGTGACCTTGGCTCAATCCCCAGCCCGCAGAACGCTTTCCTTTTAAACCTCGGACTCGAAACACTTGCTTTGAGAATGGAAAGACATGTTGAAAACGCTCTCGAGGTTGCAAAATATCTTGAAAAAAGCGAGCTTGTTTCTTGGGTATCATACCCCGGACTTGAAAGCGATCCCCAATATGAAATCGCAAAAAAATATATGCCCAACGGAACCTGCGGTGTTGTCTCATTCGGTGTAAAGGGTGGCAGAGAGGCTGCAACAAAATTCATGGATTCACTCAAGCTTGCCTCAATCGTAACTCATGTTGCTGATGCAAAAACCTGCTGTCTGCATCCGGCTTCAACAACTCATCGTCAGCTTACAGAGGAACAGCTCAATGACTGCGGTGTCAGAAGTGACCTTATCCGTCTTTCAGTCGGCATTGAGGACGCAGATGATATCATAGCCGACATTGAACAGGCTCTTATTGCCGCAACAAAATAAGCTTTTGCAAAATCGCTTCTTAATACGATGCATATCTTTTTAAAAAAATCAACGGTTGTTTTATCTTCGTAAGATAAGGCAGCCGTTCTTTTTTCGGCAACGCAGCATCAAAAAAACGCCTTTTTTGATTGTTTTTATTTTTCCGCCGCTGATAATTTTAAATTATTTTCATAAATCTATTGAGAAAAAACAGCCGATATGATATACTGTATCAGTTATATTCTGCTCTTTTCATAATTTGAGCAAAGCATTTAATTAAAGCTATCACAAAATCAAAGCGGTGCTTCCATTTTGAATGCCGGAAGTGCCGATAAAATATAGGAGTTGATTTAAAAATGAAATTAGGTATAGTAGGTTTGCCGAATGTCGGCAAAAGCACACTTTTTAACGCAATCACAAACGCAGGCGCTCAGTCGGCTAACTATGCATTCTGCACCATCGAGCCGAATGTGGGAGTTGTTGCAGTCCCCGATGAAAGACTCGACAAGCTTGCACAGATGTACAACCCCGTTAAGTTCACACCGGCAACAATCGAATTTGTTGACATTGCCGGTCTTGTAAAAGGTGCATCAAAGGGCGAAGGTCTCGGCAACAAGTTCTTGTCACACATTCGTGAGGTTGACGCAATCATTCATGTTGTGCGTTGCTTTGAAGATGATGATATCATTCATGTTGACGGCAGTGTTGACGCAAAAAGAGACATTGAAACCATCAACCTTGAGCTGATTCTCTCCGACATGGAAATGATTGACAGAAGAATCGACAGAACCTCAAAAGCAATGAAGGGTGACAAGAGCCTTGCAAGTGAGGTTGAATTTCTCAAGAGAGTGAAAGAGGCTCTCGAAAATGAAAAGCCTGCAAGAAGTGTCGAATGCACCGAGGAAGAAAAGGCTATGCTTTCAGAGGTTGCACTTCTGACCTCAAAGCCCGTAATTTATGCCTGCAACATGAGTGAGGCTGATTTTGTTTCCGGAATCGACTCAAACGAAAACTACCGTGCAGTTAAGGAAATCGCAGAACAAGAGGGTGCTCAGGTTCTTCCCATTTGTGCAGGACTTGAAGCTGAAATTTCCTCACTTTCAAAAGAGGACAAGGAAATGTTCCTCACAGACCTCGGAATCGAAACAAGCGGTCTTGACCTGCTGATTCAACGCAGCTATGACCTTTTGGGTCTCATTTCATATTTAACTGCCGGTCAGCCGGAGGTCAGAGCATGGACAATCAAGAAAGGCACAAAAGCACCTCAGGCAGCAGGCAAAATCCACTCCGATTTTGAAAGAGGCTTCATCAGAGCAGAGGTCGTTTCCTTTGACAATCTCATGGCTTGCGGTTCTCTTGCAGCAGCAAAGGAAAAGGGTCTTGTCAAAAGTGAGGGCAAGGAATATGTCATGAAGGATGGCGACATTGTCCATTTCCTTTTCAATGTCTGATTGATTGGGAAAGCATAGTGCCGTTTTAAATCGGAAACTTATCAATTTAAAGTTTATAAATTGAGACAGACTCATTTGGGGCTATAAAAAACGAAAGTTTTTTACAGCCCCTTTTATTTGTACATTTTTCACAACTTATCTTTCCTTTTTGTCGATAAAACCCGTCTAAGTCCGAGCTTTTATTTTCTCTTTTCGATTTTTGTTGAAAAATACAGGAAAATTATGTCGATATCCACAAAAAAGATTTCAACAGTTCGTTTTTGTTGACACAATTACTGATTGTTCGTATAATAAATAAAAAGCACCTTTGTAAAGCACGCCTACGCTTTATAAAATGCAGAATGGAGATCCCTATGAAAAGAGTTTACAATTTCTCGGCAGGCCCGTCAATGCTTCCCATGCCGGTTCTTGAAAAGGCGGCTTCGGAATTGTGCTGTTACGGTGAAAGCGGTATGTCCGTCATGGAAATGAGTCACCGCAGTGCCGATTATGAGGAAATAATCACGCAAGCTCAAACACTTCTTCGTGAAATTTTAGAAATTCCCGATAATTATGAGGTTCTCTTTCTTCAAGGAGGAGCTTCCACTCAATTTGCCGCAGTACCTCTCAATTTGATGAACAAAAACAAAAAAGCCGACTATATTCTTTCGGGTCAGTTTTCGACCAAAGCCTTTAAGGAGGCTCAAAAATACGGTGATGTGGTTGTTGCCGCAACAAGCAAGGACAGTAATTTTTCAAAAATACCCGAAACCACAAGAGAATCCTTTCGTAAGGATGCCGATTATGTGCATATCTGCTTTAACAACACAATTTACGGAACAAAATTCAACTACATTCCCGACACGGATAACATTCCCCTCGTCGCCGATATGTCCTCATGTATCCTTTCCGAGCCGATAGATGTGAGCAGGTTCGGTCTCATTTATGCCGGTGCTCAGAAAAACATGGCTCCGGCAGGACTTACGCTCGTCATCGTTCGCCAAGACCTTATCGGAAACGCAAGAGACATCACTCCGTCAATGCTTGACTATAAGCTCATGGCAGATAACCGTTCAATGTATAACACACCGCCGTGCTACTGCATTTATATTGCAAAGCTCGTTTACCAATGGATTAAAGAGCTGGGTGGCTTGAGTCAGATGAAAAAGCTCAATGAAAAAAAGGCAAGCCTGCTTTATGATTTTCTCGATTCGCAAGCTTATTACATTGCCCCTGTCTCAAAGGAAAGCCGTTCAATGATGAATGTCACCTTTGTCACCGGAAATGCAGAGCTTGACAAAAAATTCGCCTTGCAGGCTTCACAGCTCGGACTTAAAAATCTCAAGGGGCATCGCAGTGTAGGTGGCATGAGAGCCTCGATTTATAACGCTATGCCCTATGACGGAGTCGAAGCCCTCATAAGCTTCATGAAAGAATTCGCACTTAACAACCCCAAGCCTTAATATACCGTTTGAGGAGGTTCGCTTATGAAAATTATACAGACCGTCAACAAAATTGCCGATATAGGCTTAAAGGAGCTTGACAGAACAAAATATACCATAACCGATTTAACGGATAACCCCGATGCCATCTTAGTGCGTTCTGCCAACCTCAATGCGATGGACTTTGGCTTTAAGCTTACTGCCATTGTAAGATGCGGTGCTGGTGTTAACAACATTCCGGTTGACCGCTGTGCCGAACAGGGAATTGTTGTTTTCAACACCCCCGGTGCAAATGCCAACGGTGTCAAGGAGCTTACCATAGCCTCCCTGCTTCTTGCTTCAAGGAACATTGTCGGCGGTATAGAATGGGCAAAAACTCTTGACAGCGACATTGCCAAAAAAGTCGAAAACGGAAAAAACGCCTTTGCCGGCTGTGAAATTCAAGGAAAAACTCTCGGTGTTATCGGACTTGGCGCAATTGGTGGAATGGTTGCCAACTCTGCAAAAAGTCTCGGCATGAAGGTCATCGGCTTTGACCCGTTCATAACAATCGAATCGGCATGGCATCTCTCCCGTTATATCAGCAAGGCTTCAAATTATGATGAAATTTACGCAAAATCCGATTACATCACTCTCCATGTTCCGGCAACTAAGCAAACGCAAAAGATGATTAACAAAGAAAGCATTTCAAAAATGAAAGACGGAGTGAAAATCATCAACCTTTCCCGTGCCGATCTTGTTGACTTTGACGAGCTTTCGCAGGCACTTGAAAGCGGTAAGGTCAGCGCCTATGTGACGGATTTCCCCAACGATGAAATCAAAGGCTGCAAAAATGCGATTGCAATTCCACACCTTGGTGCTTCGACTGCCGAATCCGAGGACAACTGCGCCGTCATGGCAGCTCATGAGCTTGACGACTTTTTGAGAAACGGCAACATCACAAACAGTGTCAATTATCCCGAAATTTCAATGCCGAGAGTACCCGAAAGCGGCCGCCTTTTGATTCTGCATAAGAATGTCCCCAACATAATAAGCTCAATCACCTCCCACATTTCCGCAGAGGGAATAAACATTGACAACATGGCGAACCGTTCAAAGGGCAACTATGCCTGCACGCTTATTGACACACCGGAGCATGCAAGCGATAAGCTGATTGAAAAAATTTCAGAGATTGACAACATCATCAGAATTATAAAGGTGACAGATTAAAAACGGCAAAATCAAAAAGGGTTTCTTTAAGAGCTTTTACGCTCCTTGAGAAACCCTTTAATTTATACTGTCTGCACTTTTTTAAGCTTATTTATTAAGCTCTGCTTCAAGCATTCTCTTGATTGTTTCGGGGTCACCGTTACCCTTAAGCTCACGCATAACGCTTCCGAAAAGTGCCTGCATAGCCTTCGTCTTACCACCCTTGTAATCGGCAACCGCCTTAGGATTTTCGCCGATAAGTCTTTGAACGGTTTGCAGGATAAAGTCTTCATCAACCTTTTGGTTAAAGCTGTTTTCCTTGCAATATTCATCAACATCAACATCTTTTTCAAAAACAGCCGAAAGAATCTTCTTACCGGCAGCTCTTGTGATTGTGCCTTCTTCAACAAGCTCAATTATTCTTGAAAGCTTTTCGGCTGAAATGTCAAGCTCGGCAATTTCCAAGCGCTTCATGATGCCCATGCATTCGGTAAGAATCCAGCCGGCAACCGTTTTCGGACTGCGTCCCAAAGCAACAACCTCATCAAAGGTATCCGAAAGCTTTCTGTCAGAGGAAAGAATTGCCGCTTCCTTAGCCGCAACTCCAAGCTTTTCATAGCTTTCTGCCTTTTCCTCGGCAGTTGCAGGCATACTCGCTCTGATTTCCTCAAGCCACTCATCGTCAATAACAATGGGCATAAGGTTTGGATCGGGGAAGTAACGGTAATCGGCTGCTGTTTCCTTGTTACGCATTGGGAAGGTGCGTCTTTTAACATCGTCCCAACGGCGTGTCTCCTGAACAAGAACCTCCGTGTGTCTTTCAATCGCATCAATGTGACGAACCTTTTCAAATTCAATCGCATCTTTAATCTCAGAAAGTGAGCTCATGTTCTTGATTTCCGAACGGACACCGAGCTGTGTTGTTCCCTCGGGGCGAACGGAAATGTTAACATCACATCTCATCGCACCCTCCTCGCATTCGGAAATGCCGGCAAACTGCAAGCTTGCTTTAAGCTTTTTAAGGTATGCGATAACCTCATCGGAGGAACGGAAATCGGGACGGCTTACAATTTCAATCAAAGGAACGCTCGTTCTGTTAAAGTCAACAAAGGAAGTGTTTGTGGCTTCATCATGCACCAATTTTCCTGCGTCCTCTTCAACATGAATCTGCTTGATTCCGATTGTTCTTTCACCAACCTGAACACTGCCGTCAACGCAGACGGGATGAAACCATTGAGTTATCTGATAAGCGCAGGGCAAATCGGGATAATAATAGCTCTTTTTGTCAAAGGTGGTGTACTGATTTATCTTACAGTTGAGCATAAAGCCGGCTTTAACGGCAAGCTCGATTGCGTGCTTGTTTGTCACGGGGAGCATACCCGGCATACCACAGCAGGCAGGGCAAACGCAGTCATTCGGTTCTTTCGGACTTGAATGACCTCCGCAGGAACAAAAAAGCTTTGAATCCGTCGAAAGCTCAACATGAGTTTCCAGACCTATAACAAGTTCGTATTTCATATTATGCCTCCATCCTCTCAACGCTGTGAGCAATGCTCAAAAGAGTACTGTCCTTGTATGAATCGGCAATAAGCTGAACGCCCTTTGTTACCATTGCAGGCATACCGGTAATACTTGCAAGTGCCGTGTAAAGACTTTCTTCAAAGACCTTTTCAAAAGCCTCAAGCTCATCATATCTCTCAAAGGAAAGCTTACTGCATACCGGTGTGAGAATTGCATCATAGTGAGATAAAAGCTCTCTGACCCTTGTGCAAACAACGCTACGGATTTTAAGCGACTTATCGTAGCACTTTTCATATTTTGCCTTTGCGAGAACTGCCGAGCCGTAAATGATTGTTGCCTTTGTGAGAAAGCCCATTGATTCGGAACGACTCTTGACATAAAGCTCATCAATGTTTTTGTATTCCGGTGTTCTGTAGCCGTATTTTACACCGTCGAATCTTGAAAGGTTGTTGCAGGTTTCAGCCGACATAAGTATCTGCCAAGCAGTTTTTGCCTGAAAAACAACATCGAGTGAAACGGTTTCCACCGTTGCGCCTAAGGCCTCAAGCTTTTTAACATAAGCGTCGAGATTTTCTTTAACCTCGTCGCTCACACTGTCATAAAGCTCTTTGAGAATGCAGATTTTCATTCCGTCAACCTTTTCATCGGTTGAATAACTATATTCTTTTGCAGGGAGGCTTGTGCCGTCCTTGTCATCATGACCGGCAATAACACCGATAATTTCCTTAACGCCCTCGGCATCTGCCGCTGTTACACCGATCTGCTCGCCCGAACAGGCTGCCGCAATAATTCCGTAACGGGAAACGGTTCCGTAGGTCGGCTTTAAAAAGTCCACACCGGAAACTGCCGCTGCTCTTCTCGGAGCGCCGTTAAGCTCGACATTCAGAGCCGCCTTAATTTCACCCGAAGCTACAAGCTCTGCCGCAGCACCCTTAAGCTCAGCTTCTCCGTTGGAAAAAAATGAGGTTTCGCCCAACAAATCGAGTCCGAATTCACCGACATTTGTTTTTCCCGAAATGAGATAGCCTGATTTTTCAAGTCTTTCAACAGCCTCAGCCGAAAAAAGCGGCTTAAAGCTTTCAAGCATTTTCGAGCCTGCCGTTGCAGGAACATCTTTAACAAGAATTGTATCATCTACGGCAATCGTTCCTGCCGGATTGATTTTACTGATATATTTCACTTAAACCACCTCACTTAACAAGTCTCGGAACCTGCCAGCTGTCCTCGGTGCTTTGCGGAGCACCCTTGAGCAGATCCTTGCGTTCAAACGGTTGTTCTCTCTTATCACTTCTCAAAACATTGACCATCGGCATAACATAAACCATCGACTCAACATTTTGTGTATCTGTATTTTCAAGCTCGGCTTCATTTTTGCTCATAAGCTCAAATATAGCTTTCATCTTTTCTTTTTCGGCTTTTTCAAAGCTCAATTCATTGAGCTGTTCAAGGTCATCAAATTTGCTCTCCTTGACAGAGGTAGCCGACGCTTTAACCTCAACAGTGCCGCTTTCATCAAGCTGTGCATCGGAAACCTCAACGCTTCCGCTTCCGCGAATGCTGACATTCGCCTCAAAGAGCTGAAGCTCTGTAACATTACCGGGTGCGCCGAGCATTTGATCCTGTGCCGTGCCGTCAAGCGGAAAAGCAATAACATCACGGATTGTTTCGGTGTCGGCAAGCAGCATGACGATTCTGTCAACACCGGGTGCCATACCTGCATGAGGAGGTGCACCGAACTGGAATGCATTATAAAGAGCGCTGAAACGCTTTTTAACCTCATCTTCACTGTATCCGGCAATTTCAAATGCTTTTCTCATTATTTCGGGGCTGTGGTTTCTGACCGCACCCGAGGCAAGCTCTATGCCGTTACAAACAAGGTCATACTGATAAGCGAGAATCTCTGTCGGATCCTTTGTTTCAAGTGCCTCAAGACCACCCTGTGGCATTGAGAACGGATTATGTGTGAAGATAATCTTATCGGTTGTCTCGTCAAGCTCATACATCGGGAAGTCAACAACAAAGCAAAATTCAAACGAATCCTTGTTAATCAATCCAAGCTCCTCACCGAGCCATGTACGAATCACACCTGCGTTTTTGTCTGCAACAGAGGAAACGGTGTCGCAAATGAAAAAGATTGTTTCGCCCTGCTTGACATCGGTAAGCTCAACCATTGCTCTTTTTTCTTCAGCCGTCATGACCTTACTGATGGGATCTTCCTTAAACTCGCAGTTTTCTCTGTCTGTGAGGGTAATATGTGCAAGACCTGCCATTTTTGCCTGCTTTGTTGCAAAGGCAAGTGATTTGTCAAAGAACCATCTTTCATTCTTGCAGGGAGCAACAATCGCACGGACATATTTATTCTTAAAGGGTTTAAATGCAATTTGTTTAAACAGCTCACTCACATCACAAATGACAAGCGGGTTACGAAGGTCGGGCTTGTCTGAGCCGTATTTAGCCATTGCTTCTGCATAAGGAATTTGTTTGAAGGGAGTCGGTGTGACAGGCTTAGTTGAAAATGTGCGGAAAATGTCACTTACAACATCCTGACAGACATCAAGAACCTCTTGCTGAGTTGAAAATGCCATTTCAAAGTCAAGCTGATAAAATTCACCGGGTGAACGGTCGGCTCTTGCGTCCTCATCTCTGAAGCAAGGTGCAATCTGATAATACTTGTCAAAGCCGGAAACCATGAGAAGCTGTTTAAACTGCTGGGGAGCTTGCGGAAGAGCATAAAACTTTCCCGGATGCTTACGCGACGGAACAAGAAAGTCTCTTGCGCCCTCGGGTGACGAAGCGGTAAGAATCGGTGTCTGAATGTCGAGGAAGCCTCTTTCATCCATGAGCTTTCTCATGTGGCTGATAACCTTTGAGCGAAGGATAATATTATTATGTAATTCGGGATTTCTCAAATCGAGGAACCTGTGCTTTAAGCGAATGTTTTCATTTGTATCATTCGAGCCGATTTCAAAAGGAAGCTCTCTGCTGCACACGCCCAAAACCTCAAGCTTATCTGCGACAAGCTCAACAAGTCCGGTGTCAATTTTAGGGTTAACGGTGATTTCATCACGCTTTGTAACCGTGCCGTGAACTGTGATAACAGTTTCCTTACCGACACCCTTGAGCAAATTTTCGTCATGAACAACAACCTGTGTAACACCGGTTTCGTCACGCAAATCAACAAAGAGAACGCCTCCATGGTCACGGATAACATCAACCCAACCGGCAAGCTCCACTGTCATGCCGATGTGTTTTTCTCTTATCTCGTTACAACGATGAGTCCTGTACATATCTATTACCTCCGTTTGCTTACTGTAAAAAGATACAGTTCCAAAATATGCTTTTTAAATATAAAAAAGTCCCGAGAATTATATAAAATAATTCTCGGGACGAGCATTCTACCCGCGGTGCCACCCGTATTGGTACTTTCAAGAAGTACCCACTCTTTTATTAAATTAAAGAAAGGCTAAGCGAAAGCGTATCAAATCCCATCGGATTCAACCTCACGCTTACGGAAGTGTTGCCTGACTTACTACTCACTTGAAGTGTGCTTTCAGCCGGTGACACACTATCTCTTTCAAGCTTTCCACAAAAGCAGGGTCTTCGGTAGTGATTATATCAAAAAGAAATTTACTTGTCAACAAAAAATACACAAAAAAAGTTAAAAAAATGAGCCTGCACAAAGCCAAAGCAAAGGTGTAAGAATCAAAAGCCTGACTTTAGCTGTCAAGCGGACAAAGAGTGGATTTTGCGATTTTTTAAGAATTTGAGCAAGGCAACCGAAAAAAACAGCGCCCTGCTCTCTCATTTTTTTAAAGTCTCACAGCCTTATACAAGGCGTCGCCAATATCAGAAAATCAGCTTCAAAAGAAACTTAATAAAGAGCTTAAAAGATACTGTCTGAAGTCTGTCCATCAATTCCTGATACCATTCCATGTCCTGCAAATTCATATTCATTCTCCTTTTTCTTTAAATTCTCTGTTATTTTTGTTTCCTGCAATTTTATTATAGCACAAAGGCTTTTAAATGTAAATAGTCTGTTAACAAAAAAGTGAATCTTCTTTAAGCCTCACCAATCAATACCGTCAATACCGTTTTGATTAAGAAGCTGATTGGTTTTTGAAAAATGGCGACAACCGAAAAAGCCTCTTGAAGCCGAAAGCGGACTCGGATGAACAGTTGCAAGCTTATAATGAATCGGATTTGTTATAATTTCCGCCTTTTTCTGCGCATGAGCGCCCCAGAGCAAAAACACAACCGGTGTTTCCTTTTTATTCAGCTCGCCTATCACTCTGTCGGTGAAAATTTCCCAACCCATGCCCTTATGGCTCGTCGGCTGACCCTCTCTCACTGTCAGCACAGTGTTCAAAAGCAAAACTCCCTGCTTTGCCCAATCCGTCAGCTCACCATGTGCAGGAATCGGCTTTCCGATATCACTTTGAAGCTCCTTGAAAATGTTTTTAAGCGACGGAGGAGGCATTACGCCCTTCTTGACAGAAAAGCAAAGTCCATGCGCCTGACCCGCACCGTGATAAGGGTCCTGCCCTATTATAACAACCTTTGTATCGGCAAATGAAGTATATTTAAGTGCGTTAAATATATCATTCATGTCCGGATACACCCGACAGCTCGAATACTCGGATTTGAGAAACTGCCTGAGCTTTAAGTAATACGGCTTTCCCCATTCATCAGAAAGAATTTCGTCCCAATCATTACCGATATGTACCATTCTTGCATACCCCCTTGATGATTATGATTATATCACAGATAATTGAAAAAGGAAAGGGTGGTGATGAAGCATTGTTATTGTTTGAAAAGTTCTGTTATGTTTAAGCATCGGAAAATAAATTTAACGCAGAAAAAGCAATGGCAAAGAACAAGTCCCTGCCGTGCGAGGGCGGTTTATTCATCAATTCTATTTTCTGCATCGCATATTGAAGAGCTTATGTCTTTTACATACTCTTCGTAAGTAATATACTTTCGCATAAATTCGGATCTAAAGCCCTGTTGATTATAATTTTCAAGGGTAACAGTTGCAAGACGGGAATGCCAAGCGGCATTATATCTTCATTGTTCCCTCTGCCAAATCTTTTGCTACAAACGGGATAAAGTAAAACGGTACGGTGAGAAGTTTCTGTTCGGGATTATAGCCATAGTTATTCTTAGAAACCTTGATGGCAAATTCAAACTTGTTATGGTTTGAAAATTTTTCAAGGGAGTTGAGAGTGCCTCTGCCTTTTTTAACATCAATCGGATATAATTTGTTGTCCGATTCAACAATAA
>CAZBFI010000018.1:0-22366 GCA_964491165.1 uncultured Faecalibacterium sp. | reverse complement strand
CAACAAGACATTGTGTGACAATACCCTTTTCGACGCTGCGTTTTGAAATTTCATTTGCAAGCTTAATGCTGTCGAGCGACTCGATCATTGACACCTGTGAGACAATCTGCTTGACCTTATTGGTTTGCAGATGACCTATAAGGTGAGCTTGGCAACCGTCAAGATTGAGAAAATCCTTTTTTGAGAGAAATTCCTGAACCTTATTTTCACCGATAAGCTTTATACCGTTTTCAAGCGCCCTGTTGATGAAAACCGGCTCAACTGTTTTCGTGACAGCCATAAGCGTAATTCCATCGGGATTTCTTCCGACAGAGCTTGCCGCCTTAAATATATTCTGCCTGATTTTTTCGATATTAAAATCAATATTGGAAAAACGGCGTTCAACCGATAAATCGTGCATTTTTTTGTTCTCCTTTCGAAAAATTATGATTTTTCCTTATTCATATAGCTTTTTATTATATCCGATGCTTGAGCGACAATCTCATTTTTAGTCTTGCCGTCGATATAGATCCAGTTGATATCCTGCCTTTTTCTGAACCATGTAAGCTGTCTTTTCGCATAATGCCTCGTTTCGATTTTGAGCTTTTCGATTGCCTGTTCAAGAGTAAGCTGTCCGTCAAAATAAGGCTTAAGCTCTTTATAACCGATTGCCTGCTTTGCGGTTTCGGAAACAGGCGAATTGAAAAACTCCCGTGCCTCCTGCACAAGCCCGTTTTCAAGCATGACATCGACCCTCAGATTGATTCTGTCATATAGAAGCTGTCTGTTTTCGGCATTGATTCCAATGATGCAAAATCTGTAATCGCTTTCATTGAGATGTGACAGTCTGCATTGCTCGGAAATTGTTTTTCCGGTGCTGTAATAAACCTCAAAGGCACGGATTATACGCTTGACATCGTTCTCATGCAGTCTTTGTGCTGTTTCCGGATCAATATTTTCAAGCTCCGAAAGAAGAACGGCTCCTCCCTCGTTTTTTGCCCTTTGCTCAAGCTCAAAACGGATATCACTTTTTTCACAGTCAAGAAACTGCGTGTTATCGACAAGCGTGTCAACATAAAATCCGGTACCGCCTGCAACAATCGGAAGCTTGTTTTTTGAAAGAATATCCTGAATCGACTCCTTGGCAAGCCTTTTAAATTCATTGACGCTAAAGCTCTCATCTGCACTGATAATGCTGATAAGATGGTGCGGTATGCCACACCTTTCCTGTTCGGTAGGCTTTGCCGTGGCGATATCCATGCCCTTATAAATTTGCATGGAATCTGCCGAAACGACCTCACCGTCAAATTTTTTTGCTATTTCAACCGCAAGTGTTGTTTTTCCCGATGCCGTCGGCCCGACGATAACGACAACTAAAGGTTTTTTCATAAATGTAACTCCGATTACTGTATTCTGCCAAACTGTTTTTCCAGCTCATACTTACTCATCTCGATCATTACGGGTCTGCCGTGCGGACAATAGCGTATCTCATCATCGTACAGCACCTTTTCGGCAAGAGCTTTTAATTCGGCAGTTGAATTTTTATAGCCTGCTTTTATTGCTGCCTTACACGCAGCGGTATGCTGAATATGGTCGATTTTTTCACTTTCGACATTTGTTTTGTTTTGAACAAGATAAGAGGCTATCTCAACAACGGTATCCTCGACATCGTCGCCCGAAATAAGCATGGGAGCTTCACGAACGATGACAACACCCGAACCGAAATCCTCAACAAGATATCCGGCTTTTGAAAAAATGTCGAGATTATCAAGAACTGTATCATAATCATTTTTGTTCAAGGTTACAGTCACGGGTGAAAGCAACACCTGAGAAGGTGATTTCTCCGATGAAGCTTTTTTCATCTTGTTATAGATAAGTCTTTCATGAGCCGCATGCTTGTCAATGAAATAAACCTTACCGTCATATTCGCATATAATATAAGTTTTAAACGCTTCACCGATAAGTCTCAACGGTTTCGGCGGTAAATCCTTTTCCTCATGAAGCTCAACGGGAACAAAGCTGTGCGACGGTGGGTTATATTCAGCCGTTGACTGAACAGGTGACGGAGCTTCGTTTAAAGACTCCTTCATTTGTCTTACCGGCACAGGCTTAACGCTTTCAAGCGGTGTGCTTTTCATAAATGAAGAAACAAGGTCCGGCTCATCATTATCGTCTGCTAAGGAAAAATCACTTTTGGGTGAAGCTACACGGGATTTAAACTCACTCGGCATTTTGGCAGTGTGAAAAATGTCCGGCTTTTCATCTGCGATTTTTTTAGAATCGGCTTGCGGCTTTGTCAAAGAAATATTTTCTTCATCGTTCTGCAAATTCATAAAAAGCTGACTTGTTTCCGGCTTAGTCCTCTCGCTTACCTTTGAAAAGTTGATGCTCAAGGGTGTGTCAAGGCTCTCAATCGCACTTTTAACAGCATAATAAACTGCCGAAGTGACTCTTTTTTCGTCGCTGAAACGCACCTCTGTTTTTGCAGGATGCACATTTACATCAACAAAATTCGGCGGAATCTTTATGTTAAGAATACAGCTCGGAAATTTTCCGACCATGATAGAATTCTTATAAGCGTTTTCCATGGAAGCCATGCAGGAACGGGACTTGATATATCTTCCGTTAAGGAAAAAATATTGCATCGAACGAGACGGTCTCGAAAAAGCGGGTTTACAGGTGTAACCCTCAACGCCGATACCGTCAAGCTCATAATCGACCTCAACAAGTGAATCGGCAAACGAACGACCGAAAACGGAATAAACAGCTGAAAGCAGCTTTCCGTCACCGGGAGTGATAAGCGCCTGCTTACCCTCACGGATAAAGCGTATGCTGACCTGAGGATTTGAAAGTGCCATTTTGTCAACGACCTCAGCCACAGCATTGGCTTCCGAAACATCACGCTTCAAAAACTTCATTCTTGCCGGTGTGTTGAAAAACAGATCTCTGACAATTATCGTTGTTCCGAGTGGACAGCCTGCCTGTTCAAAGCGAGTCTGCACTCCACCCTCAACGGCATAGGAAGTGCCGATTTGTTCATTGGCGGTTCTCGTGAGAATTTCAGTGCGTGAAACCGCTGCAATTGAGGCTAACGCCTCACCTCTGAAGCCGAGGGTCAGAATAGAATTAAGGTCGGCTTCATCTGTTATTTTGCTTGTTGCGTGACTTATAAATGCCTTTGGCACATCATCTCTTTCAATGCCACAGCCGTTATCGGTTATACGCATATATGTCACACCGCCGTTGCGTATTTCAAGCGTAATTGAGGTCGCACCGGCATCTATTGAATTTTCCATCAGCTCTTTCACTACGCTTGCCGGTCTTTCAACAACCTCTCCGGCAGCAATAAGCTCTGCTAAATGCTTTGATAAAACATTGATTTTTGCCACGGTACAGCCTCCTTTTAAAAAAATTATACTTGTGTGTTCTTCACAAAATTTACCAGCTCATGAAGAGTTGTGAGTGCCTCAATCGGTGTCAAGGTGTTGACATCAATTTCTCTGAGCTTATCGGCAAGCTCACTGTTAAACCTTTGTGAAAGTGAAAATTGATTTTCTTCTTTTTCATCTTCACGCTTTATGTTTTTCATAAGCTGAGAATTATCCGGTGTTTCCGATTCAAGCTGTTTGAGAATTTTTCTTGCTCTGGTAAGAACACTTTGCGGTAAATCGGCAAGCTTTGCAACCTCAATACCAAAGCTTCCGTCAGCACAGCCACGCACTATGCGACGAAGGAAAATTATATCGTCTCCCCTTTTCTTGACGGAGATGTTGTAATTTTTAATGCCCTCAATCTGATTTTCGATTTCGGTAAGCTCATGATAATGTGTTGAAAACAGAGTCTTTGCTCCGATTTTCTTTTTGTCGGCAATGTATTCCAAAACTGCCCTTGCAATGCTCATTCCGTCAAAGGTAGATGTTCCTCTGCCGACCTCGTCGAGAATAATAAGGCTGTTTTTGTCGGCATTTTTCAGAATGTCGGAAACCTCACTCATCTCAACCATAAAGGTTGACTGTCCCGTCGCAAGATCATCGGAAGCTCCGACTCTTGTGAAAATGCTTCCGACAATGCCGAGCTTTGCACTTCTCGCCGGCACAAAAGAGCCTATCTGCGCCATAAGACAAATGATGGCAACCTGACGCATATAAGTTGATTTACCTGCCATGTTAGGGCCTGTTATGATTGCACAACGGTTATTTTCACAATCCATGTTTGTGTCATTTGGCACAAAGGGTGCGTCCTTGAGCATCAGTTCAACAACCGGATGTCTGCCGTCGGTGATTTTGATTTCGGGAGAATCGACCATCACGGGACGGACGTAATTGTTTTTCACCGCAGCTAAGGCAAGTGAGCAAATTACATCTGTAACCGCAATCGCACCGGCAGTTGCTCTGATTCTGTTAAATTCCTTGGCAACCGTTTTTCTGACCTGACAGAATATCTCATATTCAAGCTTGACAATTCTCTCCTGTGCTCCGAGAACCTTGCTTTCAAGCTCCTTAAGCTCCTGAGTTATATATCTTTCACAGTTGGAAAGCGTCTGCTTTCTGATGTAGGTTTCGGGAACAAGCTCCTTATATGAGTTTGTAACCTCAATGTAATAGCCGAAAACACGGTTATAACCGATTCTGAGCTTTGGAATGCCTGTAAGCTCTTTTTCACGGTTTTCAATCTCGGCAATATATTTTTTTCCGTTGTTTTTGATGTCCATAAGACTGTCAAGCTCTTCATTGAAGCCCGACTTGATCAAATCGCCCTCACGCAGTGTGAACGGTGCATCTTCTCTGATTGCAGAATCAATCAACGAATACACATCCTCAAGGCAATCGAGTGCATTATACTGACCGACAAGATAAGCACATTTGCAGTCGGAAAGCAGAGCCTTGACATCCGGCAACACGGTTATTGTCTGTTTGAGTGAATTGAGATCCTTTGCCGTTGCCGTTTCAAAAACGATTCTTGTCAAAAGACGCTCAATGTCGAATATATTTTTAAGAGCCGAACTAAGCTCATTAAGTTTCATGTTATCATTATAAAGCTCGTCAACGGCATTATGCCTTCTGGAAATTTGAGCGAGATTTATAAGGGGCTTTTCAAGCCACGAACGCAGTAACCTTTTTCCCATGGAGGTTCCAGTGTTATCAAGCACCCACAAAAGTGAGCCTTTCTTTTCACGGCTTCTCATGGTCTCAACAATTTCAAGGTCTCTTTTTGTTGAGTAGCCGATTTTCATAAATTGATTTTCGGAATAAAAGTTGATTTCCCTAATATTTTCAAGGTCATTTCTCTGTGCGTTTTTCAAATATTTAATTGCACAGCCGACGGAAATGATGGCACTTTTTTGATTTGCAAGCTCAAGCGAATTAATTTTCTCTTGTGAAAAATGCTCACAGCAGACCTTATAGCAGTCCTCAAAATCAAAATAAGCATCATCGGGCATTTCGCATGAAGCATCTGTTCTTTTTGAAATGAAAGAGACAACCGATTTAAGTGCCGCACAGTCCTTATTGAGAATAATCTCACTCGGTGAAAAAACACCCAGCTCATTGATGATTGACCTTTCAAGATCCTTATCAAACGGGAAAGCCGTCAGATTAAGCATACCCGTTGAAACATCAACAAAGCAGATTCCGCAGCCGTCATCGGAAACGAAAATTGATGTCAGATAATTATTCTTTGTTTCGTCAAGCATTTCATTTTCAATGATGCTTCCCTTTGTGACAATTCTCACAACATCACGCTTGACGATACCCTTAGCAAGAGCAGGGTCTTCAACCTGCTCACAAATTGCAACCTTGTAGCCGTTTTTAACAAGCCTTGCAATGTAGGAATCCGACGAGTGAAAAGGTACGCCGCACATTGGCGCCTTTTCACCGTTACCGCAAGCTCTGCCCGTCAAGGTAAGCTCAAGAACAGAGGAAGCGATTTTTGCATCGTCGTAAAACATTTCATAAAAGTCACCCAGACGGAAAAACAAAATAGCATCCGGATATTCCTTTTTAATTTCAAAATATTGTGCCATCATCGGCGTAACTTCAGCCATTTGTTTTTCCTCCTGTGTTTTTTTCGTCAATTCATCAAAAAAATCAGTGACAGCCACCGCAGCTTGAACATGAGCCGCCGCAATTGTGTTCTGCTTCGGGTTCAGGCTCGCAGGTTGCAGGATCTGCTCCGTTGACGCAAAGACCGAGGATCTGCATAAGGTAATTCATGAGATTATCAATCTCTGTTCTTGCAGCCTCATAATTTTTCATCTTGTCGCTGTCCATGAATTTTGTGTAAACATCATTGAACTGCTCCTCATAAGCGTGCATTTTTTCGCTGTCGGGGTTTTCCTTTGATGCTTCCATCTGATAATTCATCTGAACCATCTGAATCTGTGCCATAAGCTCGTTAAGCTCGGCGTCGTTTTCATTTTCTTCTCTTGCCTTGGCAAAGTTGATGTAACGCTCGTCCTGCTGAATAGCTGCACCGAGTTCACGTGTAAGTTTGATAATGTCCATTGGTTTTTGCTCCTTAAAATAAATTTTTTATAATAAATACTTCTTTTGAAGTAGTTTATACAAGTTCACCGTAAACGATCCATGTTCTCGGATTCGTCACCTTTACATCGGCAAAGTTACCGATAAGGCTTTCGTCGCCCTCAAATTCAATGATGACATTGCCCTGTGTTCTGCCGGAGAGGAAGCCGTCGTTTTTAGCCTTTTCTTCAACCAGAACACGATAGATTCTGCCTTTCATTTTTGAGGTTCTTTCTCCTGCCGTTTTTTCCTGAAGCTGAGTGAGCTGTTTGAACCACTCTCCCTTCTCCTGCCTCGAGACAGGGTCATCCATGTCATAAGCCTTCGTTCCCTTACGAGGTGAAAAAATGAAAGTGAAAAGTGATGTATATCTAACCCTTTCAACAAGTGAAAGCGTGTCGCAAAATTCCTCATAGGTTTCACCGGGGAAGCCGACGATTATGTCACTTGTGATTGAAAGCTCAGGCATCAGCTCATAAGCGTAGTCGATAAGAGAAAGATATTTTTCCCTGTCATAATGACGGTTCATTTCTTTAAGCACCCTGTCATTACCTGACTGAACAGGCAAATGCAAATGCTTTGCAACCTTTTTGCACTCAGCCATCGCATCAATAAGCTCCCTTGTGCAGTCTCTCGGATGAGATGTCATGAACCTTATGATAAAATCTCCGTCAATTTCGTTTATAGCTCTCAAAAGAGCCGGAAACTGCTTGTCTGAAGAAAGAGTCTTGTTATATGAATTAACATTTTGTCCCAAAAGATTGATTTCTTTATATCCCGACCTGACAAGAGCCTCAACCTCCGAAACAACCGTATCAAAATCACGGCTGCGTTCTCTGCCTCTGACATAAGGCACAATACAATAAGAACAGAAGTTGTTACAACCGTACATTATCGGCACCCATGCCTTGAAAACTCCGTCACGCTTAACGGGAAGCCCTTCAACGATATTGCCCTCGCTGTCGGAAACTTCAAAAACTCGCTTTCCTAAGCAAAGACTGCGATAAACAAATTCGGGCAATCTGTGAGAAACATGAGTTCCGAAAACGATGTCAACAAACGGATAGCTGTTTTTTATCTTATCGGCGACCCATTGCTGCTGCATCATGCAACCGCAAAGTGCAATTATCAAATCCGGATTTTGTTTTTTTATCGGCTTTAAAGCTCCGACATTGCCGAAAACTCTGTCCTCGGCATGTTCTCTTATTGCACAAGTGTTATAAAGCACAAAATCGGCACCATCAACATCAAGACAAAATTCAAACCCCATGTCATACAGCATACCCTTGAGCTTTTCTCCGTCTGAAACATTACCCTGACAGCCGTAGGTATGAACATATGCCTTAGGCTTTCTGTCGGGAAATCTTGAAGAAAGGACTGTTCTGACAAGCTGTGTATATTCTTTTTGTTTGTTCAGCTCCCCGATAGGAACGGTAAACTTATTCGTCTGTTTCTCCAACCTTGCTCACCTCTCTTTGTACATTATTGATTCCGGAAAGAGCCACAATTTTTTTCAGCCGATGATTGACTGCCGAACGGCTCAAAACAGGAGAACACATTTCACCGATCTCTCTCAAGCTTGCCTCGGCATAGGTTTCCCTCAATTCCGCAACCTCTTTAAGTTCATCGCTCAAAAGAGCATATCCACCGTTTTTCTTCAGCATTTTTATGGCATAAATCTGGTCACCTGCTGCTGTGGCTGTTTTCATTAAATTGGCATTTTCAAAATTATTGATTCTGTTTGTCCTGTTTCTGAAATCCTTATATATTTTTATATTCATAATTGAAAGCGATGCATTGGTAGCACCCATAATCGTGAGCAAATCCTCAATGCTTTCACTGTCTTTTATGTAAATTACATTGATATACCGCCTTACCATGTGCTTTGCCTTTAAGCCGTAATCAGTAAGTATCCTTAAAAGATCCATGCTCAATGCCCTGTAAGGCACAACAAATTCGATATGATAGCTTTTATTCGGGTCGCTTGCCGTTCCGCACGAAAGGAAAGCTCCCTTTAAAAATGCGGCATCACAGCAGCTTATGTTTTCGTCCTCGTTGCTGCATTCGTTGAGAAGATTACCTCGGTCAATCCTTTTCAGCCGTTCATTGCCCGTTGTTGAAAAGCAGTCAAGCACCTTCATCCGATCACTTTGTGAGGAAATCTCACATGTAACCTTACCGGCATCGGAAACATGTTTATCAACCGTGACATTACACACCTTCTGAACCATTTCGCAATATTTTTCCGCAACAGAGCAATTATCCGTCAGCAGAGAAATATTACCCGCATCAAAGCTTCTGGCAAAAAGCAGCATTCCATAAGTCATTGCATGGGCACAGCAATCGGGCATATCTTCAATTTTCATGATTTCTTCTTTTATTTCAGCTGAAAAAGACATATATGCCCTCCTTTTTATTTGTTGATATCTCTGTGATTGAGACTGACTCGGTATCCTTGTGAAAGTAAATGCTTATAAAGAAGCTCGGCAAAGGTTACACTTCGGTGATGACCTCCCGTGCAACCGATTGCGATAATAAGCTGACTTCTGCCGTCTTTTATGCAAAGCGGAACAATGAAATTGCAAAAATCAATCAGATGTTTTTCAAATTCCTTTGATTCCGTAAATCCCATAACAAAGCTGCTGACCTTTTCATCAGTTCCGTAAAGTGCTTTAAGCTCATCAACATAATAAGGATTCGGCAGGGATCTGACATCAAAAACATAATCCGCATCAGTGGGAACACCATGCTTGAAGCCGAATGAAACGCAGTGAACCTTAACTGTACTTTGTGTGTCCTCTGCTTCCTTGAAAAAGTCGAAAATACGGTTTTTGCAGGAATTAAGGCTCAGTGCCGTGGTGTCAATGATATAATCCGCAAGCGCCCTGAAAGGTTCGAGAAGCTCTCTTTCCTTTCTTATTGCCTGTGCGGTGCTTTGACAGTCCTCGCACATAAGCGGATGGGTTCTTCTCGCAAGTCTGAAACGGTGAAGCAATGCATCTTCCTTGCAGTCAAGAAAAAGCAGCTTATACGGAATACCGAAATCCGTAAGCTTAGAAAGTGCCTGCTTAATATCGTCGGGATTTATGCCGGCTCTTACATCGGAAACAATCGCAACCTTTTGCTTTTTGCCCTCTTTCATAAGAGAGTAGGCAAGCATAGGTATAAGCTTGCCGGGAAGATTGTCAACACAAAAATAACCTATGTCCTCCATGGCATGAACCACCGTTGACTTTCCTGCACCGGAAAGTCCCGTTACAATAATAAGCTGCATATTATCACCGTTAAACTGATTTGATTTCCCTTTCAAGCATCACGCCGAATTTTTCCATAACTGTATCCTGACAAAATCTGACAAGATCAAGTACATCCTTTGTTGTTGCGTTGTCATAATTTATAATAAAGCCTGCATGCTTTTCACTCACCATAGCACCGCCGATTCTTTTGCCTTTAAGACCCGACTGCTCAATCAAAGCACCTGCAAAATAACCCTCGGGGCGTTTAAAAACGCTTCCTGCACTCGGATAATCCAAGGGCTGTTTATCCTTTCTTCTTTGAAGAAGCTCTTTCATTTTTGACTGAATCTGCTCTTTGTCTCCCTTTTCCAAGGAAAGAACTATGCTTGTTATCACACGGTCGGAATCAGTATAAGCACTGTGTCTGTAAGAAAAGTCAAGCTCATTTTTATCAAGCTGTCCTTTGTTGCCTTCAAAGTCAATGTGCTTGCAGCATGAAACGACATCCTTCATTTCACCCGAATAAGCACCTGCGTTCATATATGCCGCACCACCACATGAACCGGGGATACCGAAAGCAAACTCAAGTCCGGAAAGCCCGTTTTCGAGTGCAAACCTGCAAAGTGAAGAAAGCGACGCTCCTGCCTCTGCCTCAACTGTTGTTTCATCAATGAGCCTGATTGAATCAAATCCCTTGCCGATGTAAACAACGGGTCTGTCCGTGATTCCGTCATCGCTGACAAGCAAATTACTGCCGTTGCCGAGAATGAAAGGCTTGAAACCCTCACTTGCGATGATTTTCAGCGCTTCGGTCAGCTCAGCTTCATTTTTCGGGCAGATAAAAACACTTGCATTTCCTCCCGTACGGAAGGTTGTGTGATTTTTCATCGGCTCATCAATCAAGAAATTTATTTCACTTAAAGAAAGTTTGTCGATAAGTTTTTTCAAAGGAAGACCTCCAGATCAATATTCTACCAAAGCCGCTCCGATAATGCCTGCGTCGTTTCCGAGAGTTGCACGACAAATTTCAGTCTGCTTTGACTGTTGCTTACTGTATCTGCAAACACTGATATGCTTTCTGAGAGGCTCAAGCAAGGTTTCACCCTCGTTGCATATTCCACCGCCGAAGCAAATAAGCTCAGGCTGGAAGATGTTAATCAGATTAACAGTGCCTATTGCTATGTATTTGATATAAGCCTTGCATACCTCGGTTGCACTTTCGTCACCGAGTCTCATGCCGTCAAAAGCAGTTCTTCCGCCGACATTTTCAATGTCACCGTCGCAAAGCTCCCACATTTTGCTGTCCTTGTTTTCAAGCATAGCCTTTTTTGTCTGATTGACAAGTGCCGTTGCCGATGCATATCTTTCCCAGCAACCGATTCTTCCGCAGTTGCACGGCTCACCGTCAAGGTTGATGATCATGTGACCGATTTCACCGCCAGCATCGTTACAGCCGACAAGCAGCTTTCCGTCAAGAACGATTCCACCGCCGACACCCGTGCCGAGAGTTACTGCAATAAAGCTCTTTTTACCCATACCACAGCCTGCAAGTGCTTCACCCAGAGCAGCACAGTTGGCATCATTTTCAATATATACCTTTATGTTGGGGAATTTAGCGTTGATATATTTTTCAGCCGGAACATTGTGAAAATCAAGATTGTTTGCATAAAGTATAACACCTGTTTCATGGTCAACCGAGCCGGGAGTACCTATACCGATATTGGAAACCTCCTGTGCCGTAATTCCGGCATCCTCTATTGCATCTGCAATGCAAAGGTTGATGTCGTCGAAAATTTCTTCGGCAGGTCTCGGAAGATTTGTCTTTCTTTTTGAAATGCCGATAATTTTGTTTTCACTGTTTATTACACCGACGGCAATATTTGTTCCACCTAAGTCTACACCAATTTTATACATATCTTTCACCTCTTAAAAATTACCCCAAAGCTTGATTTCATCATCCTGGGGGATTATATCGTCAACCATGCCGAGATTATGCATAAGCTCTCTTGCGGCATTATAACCCATTTTCTTTTGTCTGTTATTCATGGCGGCAACCTCGATGATAACCGCAAGGTTTCGTCCGGGCTTAACCGGAACAACCGTGTAAGGCACATGAACTCCGAGAATATTCGTGTATTCGTTTTCTATTCCCATCCGGTCGTATACCTTTTCGCTGTCCCAAGGCTCAAGCTGAATAACCATGTCTATTTTTTCCGAAAGCTTAACCGAACCCATACCGAAAATTCGTCTTGCATTGATAATACCTATACCCCTTAATTCAATGAAGTGGCGGATATTATCCGGTGCAGAGCCGACAATGGTTTTTGAACCGGTTTTTTTGATTTCGACAGCATCGTCTGCAATAAGTCTGTGACCTCTTTTAATCAGCTCAACAGCCGTCTCACTTTTACCGACACCGCTGTCTCCGAGAATAAGCACACCTTCACCGTATACCTCAACGAAAACACCGTGGCGTGTGATTCTTTCAGCAAGCTCAACATTGAGATAAGCGATAATTGATGCCATTGAACGAGATGTCGATTCCGCCGTTTGAAGAACGGGTACGCCGTATTTTTCGGCAAGCTCGAGAATACACTCCGGACAGTCAAGATTTCTTGCAATGATTATGCAAACAGGCTTTTTTGAAATGTATTTTTCAATCTTGATATATTCATCGTCACGACTGAGACTGTTTATAAACTCGACCTCAGCCTTACCGAGAAAGTTGATTCTTGTGCTGTCAAAAAAGTTGTCATAGCCTGCAATCGTAAGTCCGGGTCGATGCACATCGGGAGATGTTATAAAGATTTCCGACGGATCCTTAGGCATGAACAAAGGGTTGAACTGATGGTCTTTTAAAATTTTCGCAAGAGAAACCGAATAAGTAGCCAATGCAATATCCTCCTCTTTATATAATCACCCGTGCTGCTTCTTCACGGCATTTTCTTAAAATTGTGCCTTCGTTTAAAGGAATGTCACATCTGAAAGTGAATTTCATCATCGGATGACGGGTGTCGGGGATTTCCTCACCTGCTTCATTTTTCAGCTCGCTGACCTTGATTTCAAACGGTTTTTGTCCCACATCCATCGCTTCGAGAACATCTCCGTCAAAAAAGCGATTACGCTGAGAGCAATAAGCCACTCCGTCTTTCCAAGAATCAACGACAGCCATCACATCCCATTCACGATTATAACCGCCTTTGTAGCTGATGTTTGCATCGGAATGAACATCGGTGTAAAAGAAGCCTGTGCAATAATCACGGTAGCTGACCTTTTTCATTTCGTCAAGAATCCACTGCTCCGGCATATAATCTTCACTCGGATTTTCAAAATAAGCATCAATTGCCATTCTGTAAGCATTTGTGACAACGGCAACATAGTATGCCGATTTTGCCCTGCCCTCAATCTTGAAACTCGTTATGCCCGCTTCAATCATTTCGGGTATATGCTCAATCATGCACATATCCTTTGAATTGAGAATATATGTTCCGCCCTCGTCCTCTCCTATTGGGAAATACTGCCCGGGTCTTTTTTCTTCAACAAGGCGGTAATTCCACCGACAAGGCTGGGCGCATTCACCCTTATTGGCGTCACGGTTAACAAGATAGTTTGAAATGAGGCATCTGCCCGAAAACGAAACGCACATTGCACCGTGAACAAAGCATTCAATGTCCATGTCATCGGGTATGTTATTTCTCATGCAGCGTATCTCGTCCATCTTCAGCTCACGGGCAGTGACAACACGCTTTGCACCCATGCGATAAAAAGCATTTGCCGCCGCATAATTAACGATACCCGACTGAGTTGAAATGTGTATTTCAACCTCAGGAGCATATTTTTTTGCGTAATCAAGCACTCCCAAATCGGAAATGATGAACGCATCAACGCCTGCATTTTTTGCATTGATAAGAAACTGCGGCAATTCATCAAGCTCGTCACTTCTCGGAAGCACATTGCAGGTAAGATAAACCTTAACCCCTCTGTCATGTGCATATTTAACGGCCTGACTAAGCTCATCATCGGTAAAATTCGACGGGCCTGCTCTCATTCCGAAGGTTTTTCCTCCGAGATACACGGCATCGGCTCCGTATTTACACGCAGCGACAAGTCTTTCCATGTCACCGGCAGGAGCGAGAAGCTCCGGTTTTTTAGCTGTTAGAATCATTTGTTACCCCGACATTTCCGTAAATTACTTTTTCGACATTTTCCTGATGCTCGGAAGCCGTTGAAGCAAGATAAATTTCTCCGTTATCGTCATGACAGAAGAAATAATATTTTGTTTCCGAGGGATAAAGTGCGGCTTTGATTGCCGATGCACCCGGATTACAGATAGGTCCGGGAGGAAGTCCTATTTTGCTGTAAGTGTTGTAAGATTCAAGGTACATTGTGTAATGAACCTCTGAAAGAAGATTGTAGCTTTTGAGTGTCTTGACATAATCGGAGGTTGAGTCCATGTCAAGAGTGGGATAAGATGCACTGTTATTCAGACGGTTGTGTATAACAGCTGAAATGTCAGCCATTTGAGTGCCGTCCTTAGCTTCTGCCTGAATGATGGAAGCGATAGTTATAATCTGATCCTTAGTAAGTCCAAGCTGTTTAAGTCGGTTGTCATATTCCGTTGTCCATTTTTCACTGAAGTTTGTAAAGAGTTTTTCAAGAACACTGCTTGCATTTTCACCGACATAAAAATCATAAGTATCGGGGAAGAGATAGCCCTCTGCCTTGCGGTATCTTGCTTCACTGTCTGTAATTGAGCTTATAAAATCATACTGATTGGCAACAATGTCAAGGTTGGCGTAAAGCTTCTGAGCATCGCAAACTTCGTATTTTTCAATCTTTTCAAATACCTCGGCAATTGTCCAGCCCTCAGGGAAGGTAAGTCTTACGGTATCCTTTTCGACATTGTTATATACAAGCATACTGTTGAGAATATTCTCTATACCGCTGTCGGCATCAATGTGATAAACACCCGAATTATATTCAACGGGAACTTTAACAACCTTTCCGTCGGCATCGTAAAGAAGCTCGCCTGTTTCCTCATCGTAGGCACTTTCATAATCGTAGTGTCTGAACTTGCAGAAGAAATCCGTAAGCAACGGTTGACTGACAAGACCCTTATCAACAAGAATGTCAAAGATAGTGTCATAGTCTGCACCCTCCGGAATTTCAACCGTCACGGAATAATTCTTGCTTTCATCATCAACAACAAGAATATCGTTGATGAACGAAAAAGCCATTGAAGAAACTACGGTGACAAAGGTTCCGACGAAAATCAAACAAACACCGGTAACCAACACGCCTTTAAGGAAATTATAGGCAAAGTTTTTGTTCTTTTCCTTTTTCTTTTGAAGCTTTAATTCCCTCTTTGCTTTTTTTGCCTCAAGCTTTTGTGCATTCTTAGCAACATTTTTCTTTTGCTTTTCAAGCTCCTTTGAGCTTTTTGCAGAGCCTTTTTTTGCCTTTGCATTTGAAGAGTTTGAAGCTTTCGGTCTCTGAGCTTGTCCGTTTATTCCGGTGTTGACAGCATTGGGAGAAACGGGTCTTCTGACAGGAGGTCTGCCGTTGGGTGCAGGTCTTCTGTTCGGAGCCGGAATCCGTGTGGGAACTTCATTTTTGCTTTCAATATTGCCGAGCAAATCGGATTTTTCGGGAATATGTACCTCAAATCTTTTGACTCTTTGTGCAGTTGGATTGATTTTATCAGAAAAAGAATTCGAATCAATATCAATTGAAGAATTGTTCTGCTTAGGTGCATCTTCTCTGATTATAGAATTCTGATTCTCATTTTTTTCGGAATTATCACGACGAATTCTGTCATCCATTTTTAGAATCCTCCCTAAAATTAAAATTATATATTTTCTTATCTGTGATAAGATAGTTAACTCTTTTATCGTATTCATTCACCGGCAGTGTGTCACGCACAAGCGAATCAAAGCACAGACCGACGCTCACAGCATTGAAGCTGTCAAGAAACCGGTCATAGTAGCCTTTTCCGTAGCCTAAGCGGTAGCCCCTTTTGTCAAACGCAACACCCGGCACGATACAAAGACATTTGCCGTCTGTCTCAAGCTTTTTGCAGTCGCTCTTTGGAGAAAGGATATTATACATTCCCCTTTCAAGCTCTGCTTCGCTTTTGACGATGAAAAACTCCATAGTGCCGTTTTGGTCAAGACAAACGGGAAAGGCAACTGTTTTTTTCATCTCCAGACAAGTCTTAAAAATTCTTTCGGTCGAAACCTCATCTTTAAGCGAGCTGTAAAGCAAAATCGTCTCTGCTTTAAGAAAGCAGTCGAAATTCACAAGCGAATCACTGATTTTTAAGCTCAGCGCATCTTTATTTTCAAGCTCCCGTCGAAGAAATAACAGCTCTTTTCTTAAAGCGTTTTTCATCTTGACTGAATCGTCTGTCTGATTTCACGGCTCTTTTCTTCGCTTAAAAGACAGCTCACGATTTTCAAGCCGAATTCGGTTGCAACTCCCGCACCCTTAGCGGTGATAAACTTTCCGTCTGAGGAAACAAAATCACCTGTGACCTCAGCACCCTCCAAGGCTTCTTCAAAGCCGGGAAAAGCAGTTGCTTTTTTGCCTTTTAAAAGTCCTTTATGTCCGAGAATCGACGGAGCGGCACATATCGCACAGATGTAACTGCCTTGATCGACAGCAAAATCAATTGCAGCCTGCACTCGCTCGCTTTTTTCAAGGTTAAGTGTACCGGGCATACCTCCGGGAAGAATTATCGCCTCAAGCTCGTCTGAAAGAATAAGCTCATCGGCAGTGATATCGGCAACAAGGGTTATTCCGTGTGAGCCTGTCACATTTTTCCCCGTAACGCCGACAGTGACAACCTTTATGTCGGCTCTTTTGAGCATATCAATCGGAGCTATCGCTTCAAGCTCCTCGAATCCGTCTGCCAAAAAACAGTAAACCATAGCTTAACCTCCTAATCAAGTGCTATATTCATGTAAATATCCGTATATTTCCAATCTCTTTTAAGCTCATCGTTTATCGGAAAAAGCATTCCAAATTTGCATTTTTGCATATTTTTTTCTGTCGGCTTGCCGTGAGATATTACCTCAATCAAGTCCTCGCCCTGCTGACTGCAAATGCAAAGGCAGTCATTATCGGTTCTGTAAAATTTCAATCCTGAAAAGGCAAAGCAATCAGCCGCATAAGAAAAGGTGCTTTCATTTAAATTAAAGTAATTGCAAGAAAGCTTACTTCTCTTAGAGTAATATTCACTAAAGGAAATTTCAGTTTTTTCCGCACCGTCGAGCGAAAAGCTTTCAAAGCAATACATCGCTTCCTTAAAGCCGAACACCGAATAATAAGAATACAACATCTCATTTGACGGCACAAGTGAAATATAATCAAGCCCCTTGCTTTCGCAATAAAGCTGTGCTTCTTTAATAAGGCGAGACATGATGCCTTTTTTTCTGTATTCAGGCAAGGTTGCGGCGGCATAAAGATAATATCCGTTATAGTCCTTGCCGTCAAAATGCAGGTGGTTTTTAATTAAATACAAAGCCGAAACAACCTTTTTTTCGTCAAGGTCGGCAAAGCAGAGAACACTGTTGCGGTAATCCTCTTTAAAAATAAAATCAATATAGTCATAAGAATCCTTAAAGACAATGTGCCACAGCTCAGTCAAATCACTTTTATAAGCAAACTTATCAATCAACATTTTTTCAGCCTTGCCTCATACTCTTCTCTGATAATTGCCGGATGGTAGGAAAGCTTCGCCTTTCTCAGATTCTCTGCACCGACATCATCTTCTCTGTCGATATATTTATAATCGGAAAGCTCCCTTTTGCAAAATTCTCGGTTGATCATTGGATAAGCTCCTCTGAGATAAGAAAAAGCTTTTTCAAAATGCACGCAGAAGGTGTTGTGATTCATTTTTTCACCCATTGTGTAAGCTACAACCTCACCGTCAACCCGCAAGAGCCCTCCGACAAAATCGAGTGCATCATAGTTTTCAAATGCGAGCTTAATTATATCAAGCTCATATTCGAGATCCTCCTTATATTCACTCAAGGATTCTTCCAACCACTTTTCATTCATCTTTATACATTCCTGAATGTTATCTTTATTTATTCTTTCATATTTCCAATCATAGTTCTTTTCAAAAAATGAAATGTGATTTCTCTTGGGCTGATATTTTTTTCCCTTGAGGTTGATAAGATCCTCACTGTTATATAAATAATCCGAACCGCCTCGGTCAAATTTTATATCGAATTTTCCCGAAAAGTTGTTTTCAAGCTCCTCGGCAAATTCTCTTGTGAGACCGAAAAAACAAAACTCACAGTTGAAATTTTCACTGTCACGAACAACAGCTTCAACTGCCTTTTTCCTGTCACCGTTACCGATGGGATAACAGTACATAAGCTGTCCGTCAAAAATACATCTTGTGACAAGGCAACCGAATACCTCGGCAACCTTGATGTCCATTTTTGCGGTGTATGAAAAGATATTTCCGAAGGTGTACTCACAGCTCGGACAGCCGGCTTCGGCAGCCTTTTCATCAATCCACTTTTTGTCCGCAATTGTAGGTTTGTGAAAATCAATCATTTAAAAGCAGTTTCCTTTCGACTATTCGGAATATTTCTTCCGAAATTTCTTCACGGGTCTTAACCTCGCCGTCTCTCGAACAGTTAACGGTTTCCCACCCGAGTTTTTTTGCAGCGTAAGTTGCCGTATTGTAGCAATTTGAAAGATAGACGGTGTCCCTTTCGTGAACATCTTTCTTGTTTTCATCACCGCCATATCTTTTTGAAAGAAGAATCTGAGAAATTTCAACGGGCATTTCAAGAAAAATGACACAATCCGGTTTTGGTATTCCGAGCTTTTCATATTCGAAATCAAACAACCATTCCATATACTCATCCCATAAGTCCGGCTCAAGCTTTGTCATCTGATGACAAGCGTTAGATGTTGTATATCTGTTGGCAATAACGATTTTGTCGCTGTTATATTCTTTTTCCCAATGCTTTTTAAAGCTTGCATATCTGTCAACGCTGAAAAACGATGAGGCGGCATAGCAGTTAACATCGTTCGGCTTATCACCGAACTGACCGTCAAGGTACATCTTAACTAAGGTGCTTGACGGGTCACTGTAATAAGGCAAATCAAGAGAGAAAACATCATAACCCTCATCGTTGAGCCGTTTTTTCAAAATTTCAGCCTGAGTAGCCTTGCCGCTTCCGTCAAGACCGTCAATTACAATCATTCTGCCCATAGTAACCTCTTAATAAGTAAGAATCAATGCAAAAACCTGAAGTGTAGTGTCTGCTGTTTTGTTGGCGATTGAATGCTTCTCTCCGCCCTTACAAATGCAGCTGTCTCCCTCATTGAGAATCACGGTTTCTCCGTTATCATCATAGGTTGCCGTTCCCTTGATAATGTAAAAGATTTCCTCTTCATTTTCATGAACATGCGCTCCGATTGAACAGCCGGGTTCGAGAGTGATGGTTCCGACAAGGCGTGCGTTGCCATCATACTCATCTTTAGTGATGATTTCTCTGACAACAGCCTGTCCGTCACCGCCACGCATATTGACCTTAACATTGTCCTTCATATCTGCAGTTCTTTTAATCATTACATACGACCCCCATTTTTACATTCTTTAAGATTATATCAACTTTTTGATTTATAATCAATGTTTTTTTTAATGTTTTTGCGATTTTTTGCATAATTTGTTTGACAAAAAGCTTATGATAACTTACAATAAAACAAAATAACTCGTTTTTTTATGAAAGGAAGTGGCTTAATGGCAAGCTCCGGTGTATTTGTTATCGGCGTTACAGATTGCAAGCAGGAGGTTTGTGCCGCCTCGGGCAGAATTTCCACCCAAAGCGGAACAGCTCTTGAAATTTTTGAAAAGAGCCATGATGAAGAAAAGAACACAAAGCTTATTGATAAAGTAACCCGTTCCGGTCACACCTCAACTGTTGAACACATTTTCTTCAATCTTGCTTTTGAAAATGTTTCCGTTGTTGTTGAACAGTTTATGATTGAATTTCGCCTTGCTTCATTCACGGTAAAATCACGCCGATATGTTGATTTCAAGGACTGCGGATATTTTATTCCGAACTTTAAAGATGAGGCTGTCAAAAAGAGATATATAGATAATATGGACAAGTTTTTTGATGCCTACTCATTTTTAACCGAAAACGGTGTTCCGAAGGAAGATGCCCGTTTCGTTCTCCCCTATTGCTTTTACAGCAATTTTTACTGCTCGCTTAACGGCAGAGAGCTTTTGAATGTTTTAAGAGCAATGATTTTCGGCAGAGGCGGCAAAATCGAGGAGATTAAAAGCCTCGGTGAAAGCTTACTTGCTCAGTGCAGAAAAATCGCACCGGGTCTTTTCATTGATTTTGAGGAGAAAAACAAGAGCTATAATGATGAAATTGATTTAAATTTCAGCTTCAAAAAATCCAACAGCAAAGAGCCTTGTGATATTCTTTCTTACACACCCGATGCCGAAAAGGTTGTTGCAACAACCGCATTGATTGAAAATTACAACTGCTCAAACGAAGCTGCAAGTGCTGTCCTTGAAGAAGACGGAAACACCGAAAGGATTATCAATTCAGTTTTCCGTTCATCGAGACCGAGGGCGCTTGAAAGCTTCAACTGCACTGTTCGTTTCAACAATGTTTCGCTCGCTTGTCTGACACATTTTGCAAGGCACAGGCTTCAAAGCATTTGCATTCCCAATCTTTTAAAGGCTTCAAGAGAAAGCTATATCATTCCGCAAACAGTTAAGGAAAATGAAATTTTGCTTGATGTTTATATTTCCTGCTTTGAGAGAATGAAGGATTTTTACAATGAAATGAAAAGCAGCTCGGCAACTGACAGTGAGCTTATCTACTGCGTTTTAAGTGGTAATACGCTTGACTTTGTCAGCACGCTCAATGGCAGAGAATTGCAGCTTTTCTTCCGTCTTCGCTCATGCACAAGAGCCCAATGGGAAATTCAAGCCTACTGCAATGATTTTCTTTCTAAGCTCAGAAAAATCTCCCCTGTAATTTTCAATAACTACGGGCCGAGCTGTTATGTTTCCGGCAAATGTCCTGAGGGCAAGTTCTCATGCGGAAGAATTTCAGAGATGAAAGAACGCTTTTCAAACAATTAAAAAGCACCGTTAAAGGCTGTCGCATTCGTTTTCACGGCTTGCGACAGCCTTATTTTTTTCACTTTTTCAGCAAAAAATCGGTTGTAGCTGCTTGCCGTAAAGTGCTGCCTCAACCGTCTCTTTGGTTAAGCTGAAATCACACACAACGGAAAACGGCTTCTTTTCAAAATCATCTTGTCTCATCGGGATAAAATAATAATGCTTGTTGTTTAACAGCGAGCCTATATTTTTTGCCGAGGCTCTTAAGGAATCGTTTGAGGATACACCGATTACGACAGGTCGCTGGTTTCGTATGTGAGATTTCACGGCAAGAGTAACCGGTGTGTCGTAAATTCCGACGGCAAGCTTTGCAAGAGTGTTTCCCGTGCAAGGCAAGACAACAAGAACATCCGTCAGCTTCTTAGGGCCGATAGGCTCTGCAGATTGAATCGAAGAAATAATCTCTTTTCCGCTTATTTTTTCAATTTCCTTTCTGAAATGCTCTGCCTTACCGAAACGGGTGTCAAGCTCATACGCATTAAAGGACATTATCGGCAAAATATCCATTCCGCTTTCGGCGAGCTTTCTCATTTGTTCAACCGCCCGTTCAAATGTACAAAACGAACCGGTGACCGCAAAGCCTACTTTGATTTTATTCATTTTTCACCCCTCCGTTAAATAAATCGCTGTTGCAAATAAAGTCACATATATTTTCGGCAACCGCCTTGGGATAAAGCTTGCCGGGCAAAGCACCTGCCGGAATATACTGCTTATTGTATAAATCAAAATGCTCCCTTTTTGCACCGTAAGGACTTGATGCAATTTCAAAATAAAGCGTTTCGTCTTTCATGTGCCTGACATCGTTTTCTTGAAAGATATTAAAGGGTACTGTGTTGAAAATGAAGTCAAAATAAAAGACTATGCTTTTCACTGCCGAAATTTTAAGCACTTCAAAGCCCATGGAATACGCTTCCGAGGCTTGCATTTCACTTCTTACGGCAACAAAAACCTTTAAGCCGACGGCTTTAAGCTTAACTGCAAGAGATTTTCCTATTCTGCCAAAGCCGGTAACCAAAGCGCTTTTGCAGGATAAAAAATCTCTTGTGCTTTCAAACAGCAGCCGCATGACTCCTTGAGTTGTCAAATATGCATTTTTAAGTACATAAGGCTCATTTGTGAAATAGTCAAGGTGATTTACAAGGCTGCTTTCAAGCCCATTTTTTATTTCATTTTCAAGCATTCCGCCTATGACGAGCTGATTTTCATTAAAAAAGCTTTCAGCTGAAAAAGGCTTTTTAAAGTCCGATATTATATTTTCTTTTTTTGACGGAAAAGGTAAAATCACAACATCGAATGGTTCGAGACACGCCTTAGGCGATTTCAAATCCGATAAATCAACCAGCTGACAGCAATACTCCCTTTTTTTAAGCTCGTTGTAAACTTCAGCCTGAACCTTATTAAATGCTAAAACAGCTATCTTCTTTTCCACTCAAACACCCTCCTTTGTTACATTATATGAT
>CAZBFI010000017.1:0-22899 GCA_964491165.1 uncultured Faecalibacterium sp. | reverse complement strand
GTAAAGAAATGTACGATAAGATAAACCCAATTTCCCCTGAACTTCTTGAGGTAATGTGCGGTAAAATTGAAAAGAAATGTCATATTGACCTTGACGCTTTTTGGAAATACGGCGTTAAGAGAGGTTTGAGAAATCCCGACGGTACCGGTGTTATGGCAGGACTTACCAATATTTGTTCTGTTGAAGGCTACTATGTTGACGACGGTGAAAGAGTGCCTAAGAACGGTGTGCTTAAATATCGTGGTGTCAACATTAACGATATTATTGAGGCTTGTGAAAAAGAAGACAGATTCGGCTTTGAGGAAGTGGCATACCTTTTGATTTTCGGCTCACTTCCGACAAGAAGTCAGGTCGAATTGTTTAAGGAAATACTCGGCACTTGCCGTTTCTTGCCCGATACTTATATTGAAGATGTTCTTATGAAAAACGCTTCGATAAATATCATGAACAAGCTTGAAAGATGTATTCTTATTTCTTATTCATTTGACGAAAACCCCGACGATATCTCGATTGAAAATGTTCTTCGTCAGTCGGTTCAGCTTATCGCTCAGATACCTGTTATAATCTGTTATGCTTATCAGGTCAAAAGGAAGAAGTTTTACGGCAAGAGCATGTATATCCATCCGGAAAAGAAGGAGCTTTCCGCTGCCGAAACAATTCTCCGTTCGATTCGTGCAGACAGAAAATTTACCCATGAGGAAGCGAGACTTCTTGACATTTGTCTCATTCTTCATGCAGAGCATGGTGGCGGTAACAACTCAACCTTTACCGACAGAGTGTTGACCTCAAGCGGTACTGATACATATTCTGCCTATGCTGCTGCTGTCGGCTCTCTTAAAGGCTCAAGACACGGTGGTGCAAACATCAAGGTCAGCAATATGGTTGATGACATTAAGGCTCATGTTGACATTACAAACGAAAGCGAGGTTGCCGATTACCTTGAAAAAATCGTAAGGAAGCAGGCAGGCGACGGAACGGGTCTGATTTACGGTATGGGTCATGCCGTTTATACTCTTTCCGACCCCAGAGCAGTCATCCTTAAGCGCAAGGCAAGAGAATTCGCTTATAAAAACGGCTTTGAAAAGGATTTTGAGCTTCTTAATATGATTGAAAGACTGACACCCGAGGTTTTCAAAAAGGTTAAGGGTAAAAGTAAGATCATGTGTGCAAATGTTGATCTTTATTCCGGTCTTATTTATAGGATGCTCGGAATCCCCGAGGATCTTTACACTCCGCTTTTTGCCTGTGCAAGAATTGTCGGCTGGTCGGCACACCGTCTTGAAGAGCTTATTTCAGGCGGCAAGATTATCAGACCTGCATATAAAAACATAGCACTTCCCAAAAAGTATGTCCCGATTGATGAAAGAGTGGAAAATTATAAAACACTTGAAAAATATGTTCCCTCTGATCAGCGTGATTATCCCAAGGAGGATAAAGATGAATATTAAAAATTCCAATGAAAAGCTTCACTTGAAAATCATGATTCCGGTTGCGTTTCTTTTGACCGCCTTGCTTTGCGTTGCAAGAGCTGTTCAGCTTGTGAGGTTCATTGATCCCAAAACAGGCTTTCTTGTCTCGGGAGAAACATTTTACACCTTGTTTTTGGCAGTTATTGCCGTTTCCTGCATTTTCTTTGCTGTTGTTTCTTTCCTTTCAAGTGAAAGCAAATGTATTGAGCTTGTTGGCTTGAAAAGTAAGGGACTCGGAATTGTGAGCTGTATTTTTGCGGTAAGCCTTGTTTATGATGCACTTGACAGCTTCAAGCAAAGCGTACTTATTTTGAATGACATGGCATTTGTCGAAGTCCGCAGATTCAGTGACCTTTTTAAAGCTCTCATGTCATCGGGGTCACTTCCTTATGCCTTGCAGAGTATTTTGGCACTTTTTTCAATGATTTACATTTTGATTCTTGCAAAAAGCTTTTTCAAAGGAAGCGGTTCAGCTCATAAGAGAAAAATTCTTGCTCTTTTTCCGATTGCATGGGTAGGCTTCAAGATTATCACAAGGTTCGTCAAAAAAATAAGCTATATCAAGGTTTCGGATTTGTTCCTTGAGCTTATTATGCTCGCTTTTGCAATCAGCTTTTTCGTTGCACTCGCACAGGTCGTTTCCGGAGTTTACAGTGATGTTTCCCGTTGGAGAATCACTGCCTTGGGACTTAGTGCCGGAATGCTGTCTTTGTGCATCAACATTCCGAGATTGGTGCTGACTTTCGTTTCAAACGGTTATGTTAATGCGGAGTATCCGTTCAATTTTGCCGATGCAATGTTCGGCTTGTTTGCTTTTTTCGTTGCCTTTGCCGCAATTGAATCCGTGAAAGAAAAGACGGAGGGCTGACGGCATAAGGCTAAAAAAACAATGTTAAAGGAGGACGACAATGGGTGTTTTTCAAGATCTGCCGGTAAGCTTTGCCGGTATTGACAAAGTCTTTGAGGTTTCCAACTATGTTGATCTGGGCTTTACGACTGTTCGATGGTACGGGATAATTATTGCATTCGGATTTTCTCTTGCCGTTCTTTTCGGTGGCAGAATTGCTTATGTGTGGAAGATAAATCTTGACAAGATGATTGATGTTCTTTTATACGGCACTGTTGCGGCAATTATCGGTGCAAGACTTTATTATGTTATTTTTGCATGGGACGCTTATAAGGATAACCCTATTGATATTTTTAAAATTTGGGAGGGCGGTCTTGCAATTTACGGTGGAATAATCGGCGGTATACTTGCTGCATTTTTCGTTTGCAAGGCTGAAAAGCTCAATTTTTACAATCTTCTCGATATGGTGGGAATGAGTCTTTTGATTGGACAGGGCATTGGAAGATGGGGCAATTATGCCAATCAGGAGGCTTTCGGTGGATTCACCAATGCAAACTGGGGAATGATGAGTGAAAAGGTGGTTGAATATATCGCCAAAAACCCGTCGCAGTTCGGCATTGAGGGAATCTCGGGTGTCGATGCCGTAGGGGAGTATATAGCACAAAACAATCTCTACGTTCACCCCACCTTCTTTTATGAATCGGTCTGGTGTATTCTCGGCTTTATAGTGCTTTACATCATTCTGAAAAAATACAGAAAATTCAGCGGTCAGCTTTTCCTTTGCTACGGCTTATGGTACGGAATAGAAAGAACGGTTGTCGAGGGAATGAGAACCGACAGCCTTTATATCGGTAACACAAGCCTCAGAGTGTCTCAGCTTATTTCTCTGGCACTTGTGTTCGTTTGCGGAACACTTCTTATAGCGTTGAGCTTGAAGTATAAGAAGAATCCGAAGCCGATTGAGGGAGTTGATTATTTCCCGCCTAAGACGGAAAAGGAGCTTCTTAACGAAAAAAAGAAGCTCGAAAAGAAAGCGTTAAAGGAAAAGGCAAAACAGCTTAAAATCGAGGACGGCAAACCTGTTATGAGAACAAAGAAGGACAAGTTTTCGGTCGTCGCTTCAAGAGAAGTGAGCTTTGACGAAAATGAGTCCTCTGAGCATAGGGAAGATGAAGACGAGGAGTAATTATAACGGGAGGATTTACGGTGTATAATTTAATTGACGGAAAAAAGGTTGCGTCATATATTAAGGATAATGTCAGAGAAAAAACCGACGAGTTAAGGCAGTGTGGTTGCGAGATAACACTTGCCGTTATAATTGTCGGCAGTGATCCCGCTTCCTTGGTTTATGTTAAAAATAAGAAAAAGGCTTGTGAATATGTCGGCTTTAAGTCACTTGAATTTTGTTTGCCGGAAAGTGCAACACAACAGCAGGTGCTTGAGCTTATCGACAGTCTCAATGCCGATGAGAGTGTCAACGGAATCCTTTGTCAGTTGCCTTTGCCAAAGCATATTGACGAGGAAATGATTATTGAGAGAATCTCACCGGATAAGGATGTTGACGGCTTTTCAAAAACAAATGTCGGAAAGCTCTGGCTGGGTAAATACGACCTTGCCCCATGCACTCCGATGGGTGTTATTGAACTGCTGGAGTATTATAACATTGACATCAGTGGAAAAAATTGTGTCATCGTCGGAAGAAGTAATATTGTCGGTAAGCCTATGGCGGCACTTTTGCTCGAAAGAAACGGCTCTGTCACAATTTGTCACTCAAAGACAAAAGAGCTTGCAGATGTCACCTCAAAAGCAGATATTCTTGTTTCCGCAATCGGAAAAGCCGGTTTTATCAGCGGTGATATGGTAAAGCAGGACGCAGTAGTTATAGATGTTGGCATCAACCGTAACTCTGACGGAAAGCTTTGCGGTGATGTTGATTTTGAATCCGTGAAGCAAAAGGCTTCATACATTACACCCGTTCCGGGTGGCTGTGGGCCTATGACGATTGCGATTTTGATGAAGAACACACTTATTGCCGCTGAAAAACAGAGAAAGATAAAGGAGAATCAATGATGGATAATTTTACAGTCAGTCCCAACAAGAAGTTTTTAGGCGTTTGTGCAGGCATTGCTGACAGACTTAATGTTGATGTGGTTCTTATCAGAATTCTGGTTGTGCTGCTTGCTCTTGCAACTGCAATTATTCCCAGCCTTATCATTTATGTTGTAGTTGCATTGATTTTGCCTCAGCCGAATGCCGATTACAATGAGACTCATATTAACACGGGCAAAAAGCTTTACAGACGCAATAACAGAAAAATTGCAGGAGTTTGCGGTGGCATTGCTGAGTATTTCAACATAAGTTCGACCATCGTAAGGCTGCTTTTGAGTGTTTGTGTTCTGTTTTTGGGTTACGGAGTTTTGGCTTATATCGTTTGCTGGATCTTTATGCCCGAAGCACCAGCTACGGTTAATTAAATGATATATTATTCTTTGCTTGATATATCCGACTTGCAGCCCGACGAGGTTTCGTGTCTTAAAGAAAAAATCAGCGGTCATTTTCTTTATTCTTCGGCTTTGAAAAGTAAGGAGTCGATTTGTGCCAAGGCAGTTTTATGCTGTCTGCTTAAAGAAAAATTCAATTTAACCGATTTCACCGTTAAGTGTGAAAGGAACGGCAAACCAAAGCTGGTAAGCAGTCCGTTAAGCTTTAATCTCAGTCACAGCAAAAATTATGTTTTGTGTGCCTGCGGTGATGAAAATGTGGGGTGCGACACGGAGCTTATCAAGCCCTTTAAGCTGAATGTGGCAAAGCGTTATTTCACCGAAAGGGAATATATGTCTCTCGCACAAAGCAACAGTGAGACGGATTTCACAAAGCTTTGGACATTGAAAGAAAGTATTCTGAAGCTTTCAGGCGAGGGCTTGAGTGGCGGTCTTGCAAAATATGATTTTTCCGATTATCTTTATCTTGACAGCTTTGAAGCTTTCGGCTGTCACTTTGAATCAAAAAAAATCGGTGATTTCATTTTCAGCATTTGCTCTCAGAGCAAGGAATTTTCTTTTGTTGAGTTTGAAAAAACATTGTTTAAAATGGAAAGGGAAAAATTATGAACTCGATTAAATATCTAAAAAGTAAGCTTGGCTACGGCATAGGTGCCGTTGGTCTCGACTTGAGCTACGGAATGTTTTATTCGTTCCTTGCTAAGTATCTGACCGATGTTTTGGGCTTAGGGGCAGGCTTTTTGCTTGTGCTTACACCCGTCGCAAGAATATGGGACGGTATCAATGACCCGATGATGGGAACGATCGTTGATAATACTCGCACGAAAATGGGCAAGTACAGACCATGGATTTTGACCGGCTCACTTCTTAATGCCGTTGTTCTTGTTTTGCTTTTTACGAATCCGTTTAAGCTTACGGGAGTTGCTCTTTGCATTTATGTTGCCATAATGTATGTCGCATGGGGTATGTCCAACACTCTTGCCGATATTCCCTATTGGTCAATGGTGCCTTCATTCACAAGTGATCCAAAGGAGAGAAACCTCATCTCCACCCTTGCAAGAACCTTTTCGGGACTCGGACAGGGTATTGTTTCAATCGGTGCGCCGATTATCATGACACTTGTAAGTGTAACAGAGTCACCCGACGGAACAGGAAAGGTTCATGACGAACGCAGCTATTTCATCTGTGCACTCGTTTGTGCCGTTTCACTTGTTTTCTTCTCAAGTCTTTCCGTTGCAACAACAAAGGAGACTATAACCACAAAAGCCACTGAGAAATTTTCGTTCAAGAGAGCTCTTGACATTATCAAGTCAAATGATCAGCTTCTTGTGTTCATGCTCTTTGCAATGATTTCAAATGCCGGCTGGTATCTTACATCGGGCGTCGCAACTTATTATTTCGATGTTGTTATCGGTGATCCGAGTGCTCAGTCGCTTTTCTCAACCTTCCAGGCTGTCGGTTCTGTTTTGGGCTTGCTTTTGTTGCCGTTCTTGACAAAGTATATGTCAAAGAGAAAGGCATATCAGACCTCGCTTATCTTAGCTGCCTTGGGCTATGTCGGAATGTCCGTGGGCGCATTTACTTCAAGCCTTATAGTGATGGACATTTCTTATTTGATTTGTGCAGTCGGTATGGCTTCAATGTTCATCGCTCAGACAATTTTCCTTGCCGATGTTGTTGACTACGGTGAGGTGAAAATGGGCTTCAGAGCAGAATCAATCACTTTCTCAATGAAAGGCTTCCTTCAAAAGATGGCTTATACTCTTCAAACTATTATCCTTTTCTCAAGCCTCGGCATCTCAAAGTATGACGGAGAGGCTCACGCACAAAATCCCGAGGGTGCAAAGCTTGCAATCACTCTCATGCTTTGCGTAATACCGGCAGTTTTGTTTGTTATTTCCCTTGTAATCTTCACAAAGAAATTCAAGCTTCACGGAAGCTTCATGGATGAAATTACAGCTAAGGTTACGGAAAACAGAAAGAAAAGAGAGCTTGAAGCTCAGTAAAGAAAAACACGGTCATCGTTTTTGAAATCGGTGACCGTAATTTTTTCACTTTAAAGGATTAAAATCGTGTGTAATTGTTGACATGGTTTTTTTGATGTGATATAATGACAGACAAACGATTATTAAAAGATTCATTCCTTGAAAGGACTTATAAAATGAAATTAACAGGTTCGCAAATTGTGATTGAAACCTTGATTGAACAGGGTGTAACCGATGTTTTTGGCTATCCCGGAGGTCAGGTTCTCAATATATATGATGCATTATATAAAGCAGGTGACAGAATCAATCACATTCTCACTGCACATGAGCAGGGGGCTGCACACGCAGCAGACGGTTATGCAAGAGCAAAGGGTACTGTCGGTGTGGTTATTGCCACCTCAGGTCCGGGAGCAACAAATCTTGTCACCGGTATAGCAAACGCAATGCTCGACTCGGTTCCTCTTGTCGCAATCACGGGAAATGTTCCGACATCGCTTGTCGGAAAGGACAGCTTTCAGGAAATTGATATTACCGGAGTGACACTTCCCATCACTAAGCATAATTATTTCGTCAACAATATCGACGAGCTTGCAGACAGCATTCGTGAAGCTTTCAAAATTGCCAAGTCGGGAAGACCCGGTCCGGTGCTTGTTGATATTCCAAAGGATGTTCAAACGGCTGTTACGGAATTTACTGTCAAGGATGTTGTGGAAAAATCACCCGAAAGTGTTGTCAAGGACAGCAAAATTTCCGAAGCGGTCAAGCTTATCAACGAATGTGAAAGACCTTACATATATGTCGGTGGCGGTGTTCTCAGCCGTGACCTCGGAGCAGATGTCATGACGCTTGCCGAAAAAATCGACGGCTTTATAGGTTGCACCTTCATGGGTATTTCTTCAATCCCCGACACTTATGACAGATTTTTGGGTATGCAGGGAATGCACGGACATTATGCCTCATCAATGGCAAACAAGAATGCCGACCTTGTTATCGGCATCGGTGTCCGTTTCAGTGACAGAGCTACGGGCAACACTCAAAAATACTGCAACGGAGCAAAAATCATTCAAATTGATGTTGACCGTGCGGAAATCAATAAAAATGTTATGGTTGATATCGGTCTTGTCGGTGATATCGGAGACTGTCTGAAAAAGATTATTTCTTCTGTTGAGGAAAAGCAAAGAGAATGCTGGCACAGTCAGGTCAATGAGCTTAAACAGCAGGAAAGTGAAATCGAAAAACAGAATGAAGAAAAAACAACCGACGCTCTTGCACCGAAAAAGATTTTCGATGTCATCAACAAGCTCAAAACAGACGACACGGTTGTTGCAACAGATGTCGGTCAGCATCAGATGTGGGCGGCACAATATATTAACTTCCAAAAGAACAGAAAGTTCTTGTCATCGGGTGGCTTAGGCACAATGGGCTACGGCTTTGGAGCTGCAATCGGCGCTCAGGTTGCCACGGGTGAAAAAACAATACTCGTTACGGGTGACGGCTCTTTCGGAATGAACCTTAATGAGCTTGCAACAGCAGTAAGATACAATCTTCCGATAGTTATCGTTCTTCTCAACAACGGTGTTCTCGGAATGGTTCGTCAGTGGCAGACACTCTTTTTTGAAAAGAGATATTCCAACACGGTTTTGGATAGAAAAACGGATTTTCCGCTTCTTGCCAAGGCTTTCGGCGCAGAGGGCTACCATGCAGAAACCGTTGAAGAATTTGAAAAGGCAATGAGCGAGGCAATGAAGCACGACGGTCCTGTTCTTGTTGAGGTCATGATTGATAAAGATGAGTTTGTTCTTCCGATGCTTCCTCCGGGAGGCTCAATTGACGATATTATCGTAAGCATTGACAAGGAGGATAACACTTGTGAGTAAATATGTAATGGCGATTTATGTTGATAACAAGCCGGGCGTTTTGACAAGGGTTTCGAGTATGTTCACCCGCCGTGCGTTCAACATTGACTCGCTTACTGTCGGTGAAATTGAGAATCCGGCTTATTCTCGTATCACAATTTCACTTTCCGGTGATGAATACATTAAAAATCAAATAGTTGCACAGCTTCACAAATTGCACAATGTCAAAAAGGTCAAGGTCTTATCCGACGACAGTGCAATGAAGCGTGAGCTTATGATAATCAAAATGAAAAACAACCCTCATAACAGGGCTGAAATCATGGCGGCGGCTGAGGTTTATAAAGGAAAAATCATCGACTATTCCGTCGACACAATAAGCGTTGAGGTGACAGGCGAGTCTGTTAAGATTGATGCTTTCATTGAGCTTATGAAGCCCTTGGGTATCCTTGAGATGTGCCGTACAGGTATCGTGGCAATCGAAAGAGGAGCCGAAACAATGTTCTCTCAGGAATAAATAAATTCAAATATATACTTAAAATAAAGGAGTAATTTACCATGCAAAACATTTATTATCAGCAGGACTGTAATCTTGCAAAGCTCAACGGAAAAACCGTTGCAATCATCGGCTACGGCTCACAGGGTCATGCTCATGCACTTAACCTCAAGGATTCCGGTGTTGATGTAATTGTCGGTCTTTATAACGGCAGCAAGAGCTGGGCAAAGGCTGAAGCTCAGGGCGTTAAGGTTATGACAGCAGAGGAAGCCGCAAAAAATGCTGATATGATCATGATTCTTATAAACGACGAGAAGCAGGCAAAGCTTTACAAAGAAAGCATTGAGCCGCATCTCACAGAGGGAAAGACACTTGCATTTGCTCACGGTTTTAACATTCACTACGGTTGCATTAAGCCGCCCAAGGATGTTAATGTTGTTATGATTGCTCCTAAGGGCCCCGGTCACACCGTAAGAAGTGAATATCTCCTCGGTAAGGGTGTACCTTGTCTTGTTGCAGTTGAGCAGGATGCAACAGGTGATGCACTTGAAATCGCACTTGCTTATGCTTTGGGAATCGGCGGTGCAAGAGCAGGCGTTCTTGAAACAACCTTCAGAACTGAGACAGAAACCGATCTTTTCGGTGAGCAGGCAGTTCTTTGCGGCGGTGTTTGCGCACTTATGCAGGCAGGCTTTGAAACACTTGTTGAAGCAGGCTACGATGAAAGAAACGCTTACTTTGAGTGTATCCACGAAATGAAGCTTATCGTTGACTTGATTTATCAAAGCGGATTTGAGGGAATGAGATATTCAATTTCAAACACTGCTGAGTACGGTGACTACATCACCGGTCCGAAGATCATCACCGATGAAACCAAAAAGGCAATGAAGAAGGTTCTTGCAGACATTCAAGACGGTTCATTTGCAAAGGAATTTCTTCTCGATATGTCCGATGCAGGCTCACAGGTACACTTTAACGCAATGCGTAAGATTGCCTCAGAGCATCCCGCAGAGGTTGTCGGTAAGGAAATTCGTAAGCTTTATTCTTGGAGCGACGAGGATAAGCTTATCAATAACTGAGTTAGTTTTAGGTCTGTTGAGCTTAGGCACAACAGACCTAAATGAATTTTCAAAGAAAGGATAATCCCAATGATTAAAGATAAAATTGTTAACGGGTTCAACAATGCGCCTCACCGTTCACTTTACCATGCATTAGGACTCACAAATGAAGAACAGTCAAGACCGCTTATCGGTATTGTTTCATCATTTAACGAGATTGTTCCCGGCCATGTTAATCTTGATAAAATTGCCGATGCCGTAAAGCTCGGTGTTGCAATGGCAGGCGGAACTCCAATCGTTTTTCCGGCAATTACGGTTTGTGACGGCATAGCAATGGGTCATGTCGGCATGAAATATTCACTGATCACAAGGGATCTTATTGCCGACTCAACGGAAGCTATGGTAATGGCTCACGGCTTTGACGGACTTGTAATGATTCCGAATTGTGACAAGAACGTCCCCGGACTTCTTATGGCGGCGGCAAGACTTAATATTCCCACAATTTTTGTTTCGGGAGGTCCTATGCTCGCAGGCCGTGTTGACGGTAAAAAGACGAGTCTTTCGAGTATGTTCGAGGCTGTCGGAGCTTATTCGGCAGGCAAGATTGACGAAAAACAGCTTACCGTTTGTGAGGAGAAAACCTGTCCCACCTGCGGTTCATGCTCGGGTATGTATACGGCTAATTCCATGAACTGTCTGACAGAGGTTCTCGGTATGGGTCTTGAGGGTAACGGCACAATTCCCGCTGTTTATTCGCAGAGAATAGAGCTTGCAAAGCATGCAGGTATGCAGATAATGGAGCTTGTAAGAAAGAATATATGTCCGCGTGATATCATGACGAAGTCGGCATTTAAAAACGCTTTGACAGCCGATATGGCTCTGGGCTGTTCGACCAACAGTATGCTTCACATACCGGCTATTGCCAATGAGTGCGGAATCGAAATCAACCTTGATGATGCCAACAGAATCAGTGAAAAAACACCGAATCTCTGCCATCTTGCTCCGGCAGGACACACATACATGGAGGACTTGAATGAGGCAGGAGGAGTATATGCTGTTTTAAAGGAGCTTACTAAGAAAGAGCTTCTTGACACAAGCGTTATGACCTGTACGGGAAAAACTTTGGGTGAAAATATTGCAAATGCGGTGAACCGTGACACTCAGACAATCAGAAGCATTGATAATCCTTATTCCCAAACCGGTGGTATAGCCGTATTGAGAGGTAATCTTGCCGTTGACGGCTGCGTTGTCAAAAGGAGTGCCGTTGCAAAGGAAATGCTTGTTCATGAAGGACCAGCAAAGGTTTTTGACAGTGAGGAAGAGGCTATTGAAGCAATTTATGCCGGAAAAATTGTCAAGGGCGATGTGGTTGTTATTCGTTATGAGGGACCGTCGGGCGGTCCGGGAATGAGAGAAATGCTTTCACCGACTTCTGCGATTGCAGGCATGGGCTTGGACAAGGATGTTGCACTTATCACCGACGGCAGATTTTCCGGAGCAACAAGAGGTGCAGCTATCGGTCATGTTTCACCCGAGGCAGTAAGAGGCGGAGTGATCGCTTATGTCAGAAACGGTGATATTATAAAAATCAATATTTCCGAATATAAAATCGAGCTTGCTGTTGATGATGCAGAGCTTGAAAGAAGAAAGGCAGAAACAACAATTAAGGTTAAGACGGACATTAAAGGCTGCTTGAAGAGGTATGCCGATATGGTAAGCTCTGCCGATAAGGGTGCAATTATCAATAAGTTTTAAACAAAGGTGAGCATTATGTCAGGTTTAAATTTAAACACCGTCAAATATGAGCTTTCTTCTTTAACTGTTTTCAGAAATATTCTCAAAACAAAGGTTTTAAGCTCTTTCATGGATTTTTTGAAATGTGAAACGGGACTTGTTGATAAGCTTAATTTTTACGCTGAGTTTGTAAGTGAGCTGAATGCCGACACGGGTAGCTTTTCGGACTTTCTCAAAAAGGCTGTCTGTGAAGACGAAAATATATATGTAACCCGTTACGCTTCAAATAATCCCATTGCACAAAGCATAGTTGACAACACCGAGTGTGAGCTTGAGATACTTTCAAGCCTTACAACGCTGAGCCTTGAAGATATCAGTGGGTATTTATCTTATGGCGGTTATCTTCCGCAGTTTATAAATGAGCCGACCGATTTTAAAGAGTTTTACCGCGAAAGGCTTAAAAATGTGTCAAAGTACGGATACGGAATCTTTGCCTTAAAGCCGATGTTCAGAATCGTTGACGGTGAAATTGTTCCCGTTAAGTATTGTGATGAAATTTCCGTTGAATCCTTTGTCGGTTATGAAAATGAGCGACAGGCTGTTATTGATAATACTGTTGCACTTATTGAGGGTCGCCCTGCGGCAAATGTGCTGTTATACGGCGATGCCGGAACAGGAAAATCTTCAACTGTTAAAGCTGTGGTAAATCTTCTTTTTGACCGAGGCGTCAGACTCATTGAGCTTAGAAAGGATCAGCTTTTTGATTTAAGCAATATCATGGGCAAAATTGCCGACAATCCGTTGAAGTTCATTATTTTCATTGATGACCTTTCCTTCAACAAAAATGATGATCAATTCTCCATGCTCAAGGCAGCCTTAGAAGGCTCTGCAAGTGCAAAAGCTTCAAACTGCGTCATTTATGCCACAAGCAACCGCAGGCATATAGTCAAAGAAAGCTTTTCGGACAGAGCATCGGCGGACAATGACATTCACCGCAACGATACCGTTCAGGAATTGCTTTCACTGTCCGATCGCTTTGGACTGACAATTTACTTTTCAAAGCCGAATAAGATTCTTTATCTTGACATTATCAGCCAGCTTGCTTCAAGACTCGGAGTTGAAATGAACAAAGATGAGCTTTTTGTCAAAGCGGAAGCCTTTGCACTTAATAAAGGCAGTCGTTCTCCACGAGTTGCCGAGCAGTTTATAAAAAGTCTTGTAAAAAAATAATTTTAAAAGGATGATAAAAATGTTAACGAAAATCTCAACTGAAAAAGCACCTGCTGCAATCGGCCCTTATTCACAGGCAATCTCAACCGGTTCAATGCTTTACACCTCAGGTCAGCTTGGCATCAACCCCGAAAACGGAGAGCTTCAGGGCGACGATATTACATCTCAGGCAGAGCAGGCAATGAAGAATCTCGGTGCGGTTCTTGAAAAAGCAGGCACAAGCTTTGACAATATCGTAAAAACAACCTGCTTTATTGCAGATATGGCTGATTTTGCGGCATTTAATGCAGTGTATTCAAAGTACATCACCTCAGCTCCGGCAAGAAGCTGTGTTGCAGTTAAAACACTTCCGAAAAATGCACTTGTTGAGGTTGAGGCAATCGCTGTTATTGACTGAGTGGAAAAATGAAAGAGCGTGTTAGAACAGGCATAAAATTTTTTACGGTTTTTGCTTTTTTGATATTGTTTTCATTTTCTTTCAAGGCAACTGCATTAAACGACGGCGTTTTTGAATATGAGCTTGTGGGCGGACAGTGTGTCATCACCGATTGCAATGCTTATGTCGAGGGCGAGCTTACAGTTCCCGACACACTGAACGGGAATATTGTCACGGCAATAGGCGACAATGCATTTGAGGGCTTGAACAAAATCTCAAATGTTTACTTGCCCGAAACAGTGAAAACTATCGGTGAAAATGCCTTCTTCGGTTGCTCTAATCTAGTTGATTTTGTTATGCCGGACAGTGTTGTTTCATTGGGAGGCTCTGCTTTTTATAAATGCAATAACCTTAAAAGCATCACTGTTTCGGACAATGTGACAAACATTCCGCAAGAGTGCTTTTACGAATGTGAAAAGCTCGAAAATATCAGCTTCGGTGATGAAGTTACAACTATAGGCTCGAAAGCGTTTTACGGCTGCGTGAGTTTAAAGGGCTTCGTCTTTCCCGAAAAGCTTGCTTTGATATCAAAGTCTTGCTTTGAAAGATGCAGCAGCTTGGGAAGTGTTTATTTGCCCGATGGCAGTATAAATATCGGAACCGATGCTTTTTACGGCTGTAATACGCTTACCTATGTATATTTTGCAGGAAACAGAGCTTCGCTTGAAAATTTAGCCGTTTCTTCCGGCAATGAAGCTTTAACGGATGCAGCCTGGTCTTTTGAGCATAGCCATAAGGAGCATTCAGAGGTTGTTACTGTGCAGGCAACGTGTACAAATGAAGGGTATGAATCTTATGACTGCATTTGCGGATTTTACGGCAAGGAAAATTTCCAAGCGGCAAAGGGTCATGATTTTTCAAGATTCATAACACAAAGGCAACCCGATTGTAAGAATAAGGGTAAAGCAAAGGTAGTCTGCTCAAGGTGTGAGGAGTACGAGATTATTGAGCTTTCGATGACAGCTCACAAAATCGTTGTGGATGATGCGATTCCGGCAACCTGTTTTTCAAGCGGAAAAACCGAGGGAAGTCATTGTTATGTATGCTCAGATGTGATTGTTGAGCAGAAAACCGTTGAAGCATTGGGTCACGATTACTCGAAAAAGGTGATTGACAATGAGCATCTTGTTTCACCTGCAACTTACAGCAAACCTGCCACATACCGCTATTCATGTGTGAGGTGCAGTGCTGTCGGCAACAAGTTTTTTTACGCTGATAAGCTTGTTTTGGGCAAAACAAGCAAGGCTGTTTCCTCATCAACGGCAAATTCAATCACTTTGAAGTGGAATAAGGTTGCCGGTGCGACCGGTTACGGCATTTATTATAAAAATGCACAGGGCAAGTGGAAGCTTTGTGCAAAGACCGAGAGTAACACTTACAGCTTCAATTCTTTGCAGTCCGGAAAGAAATTCTCCTTTGCAATAAGGGCGTATGTCGTTGAAAACGGCGTCACCGTTGCTTCGGCGTATTATGAAACTCTCGTTGAGGCAACAAGACCCGTCAAGCCGAATAAGGTTGTCACTAAGCAAAACGAAACCGCTGTAAAGCTTAGCTGGTCGGCATCGCAAGGGGCAAGCGGATATAGAATTTACGGCTACAATTCGGGTGCGAAAAAATGGGTAGTCGTCATATCAAGCACAAAAGAGTGTAGCTGTATAGTCAGCGGTTTGAGAAGCGGTGTTTATTATAAATTTGCTGTCAGACCTTATATTGACACAGGCTCGAAAATTGTTTGGGGTGCAAGCTACGCTGAAATAATAACGGCAACAAAGCCGAAGGCTCCCGTCTTAAAATCAACCGCATTGAAAGGCTCGGTTCGTTTTTCCTGGGAAAAGGTCAACGGTGCTGACGGATATATTATCTACGGCTCCAAGAATGCCAACTCCGGTTACAAACGGCTTTGCGTAACGAAGAATTTAACTTACAGCAAAAGCGGTCTTACAAGCGGACAAACATATTACTTCAAAGCATACAGTGTCAAAAAGCTTAACGGCAGTTACATTTACAGCTATGCCGGTCAAGTTAAAGCCGTTAAAATTAAATAAGCTACGATAAAAAGTTAAGCTTAAACCCCGTCGGGTAAGCAGATTTCTGCAAGCCTGACGGGGTTTTATACAACTCATACGCATTAAGCACGTATTTCTGTTAGTGGTAGCGATGAAACGCTGTTTATAACAATTGTTTGCGTGTGTTTCTTTTTTTCATAACATTATCCTTTATGATGTGGCATTCGTGGTACGGGTGTTCAGTGAACACCTCTGAGCATAGCTTTAAAGCACTCGGTATGATGAAAGCCGAATTGAAAAAATTAAGGAATAAATAAGGAATGAAATAACAAGTATTCATTTTAAGCTTTTAAATAATCGACATTCTATAATTGACTTTTAAAAATAGGGGGTATGTAATAATATATGATTAGTTAAGGCTAACCACCATAAAAGGAGTGATGCTTTGGATTTGGTGAGGATGAATAAACGATGATTGTAAAAATCACAACTGCATTACTGTTTTATATTCTTTATCGGTTTTGTTGCTTTCTCGGCACAGCAGAATCTTCTGCCTTGCCGATTGGGATACGATGAAAACAAACCGTTTTGCAAATAAAGCCATAGCTTATCTTCTAAGCTGCGAAAATGAGAAGCTGCCTAAGGAAACAATGCTGGCATTTGAACCATAAAAAGAAAAAACGCTGCATATTCCATCCTACACGTGGACGAAAATTGCAGCGGTTTATTTTCTGGTAACTAATTATTCGATATTTGTGATTTCCCAATCATCATTTACCAGATGAGTAAAGCAGGCTTTTTATAGTTCATCACAGACTTTACACGCTCCTTTACACCAACCTCGCCAAAGGCGAGAGGACAAGCGGCGATTGTACGACGGTTTACGCTGCAGGTCACAAGTGCCTGAGCATAATCGGCTTTCTGCTCGTTGCCAAGTTCCTTGATGACTTTTTCATCGCAGGCAAGCTCAATGTCACGACACAGCAGAACATAAGCCAACCACATGAGAGGATTGAACCAATGGATTGTCAGTAAGAGGAAGCCAAGGGGTTTCCACCAATGGTCTTTGCGACGCAGACGCCAATAGCTGATAGCTGTATATAAGGCAAGTGCAATCATGCCGAAAATCCAGATGTATTCAAAGATACCGATGGTGATTTGCAAATGATTTACACTGGCACCAGCCAACGGAGTATTGGACTGGCTGATGATAGGATTAACAGCATTGTTTATTGCATTTATTCCACTATTGATGGTAGGGGTGGTATTCATTCCAATGTTCAACGGAATGGTTTCGGCACTTGGAATAAGGCTCAATGCACTCTCAAAAGAGAAAGGGCAAGTCAATCTGATTGCCACGATACCCCAAAGCAGAACATTGACCCACTTGGGAGCTTTCTTCAGAACGAATCTGAGAATCAGCACAGCCAAGACAACTTGTAAAATATATACCGCATGAAAAATACCGCAGAAGCGATTTGCCTCTGCGGTATAGCCTTTTAATTGTCTTATTTTCCAAGAAAAATATCATAGAAAATATACTTGAAAAATTTGAAGGTTTCGACCCAAAAGTCAATGATTACTTCATAAAGATTGCGATGCTCCGTTACAGTATCGGCAGCCATTGTTGTTGTTTCCTCGTTCATAATTTGCCTCCTTAGTTTATTTCTTTTATTATATTTTAAACTACAAACGGAAAATAGTCAATATTTTTATTAAAATTATCTGCCTTACAGGGAAATAACATCTGAATACTTTCCGTAAAATTCCTTTTCACCGATGTTTTTATAAGCACAAACACGGTAATAATAGGTTTTGAACCTTGAAGGAAGCTTATCCTCAAAGAAAACAGCCGTAATGTCATCGGTACGAAGAACCTGTTGAAAATCACCGTTTTTGTTTTCACTTCTTTCAAGAATATATCCGTCACAGCCTGCAACAATTCTCGCATTGGCATAAACCTTTTTTGAAAAGCTTGCCTTAATTGAGAGAATCTGAGTCGAGTCAAGAAAAACAGAATCAACCTCATTGCTGAAGTTGCCGTGAAGCTCAGCCGAATCGGAAAATTTCACGCCTTGCACACTGTAATGGTAGGCTTGACCGGAAACCGGATTGGTGTCGGTAAAGCTGTTGCTTTTCGTTTCACCGATTAAAATCGGCCTTGTAAAGTTGTCACTTCTTCTGTAAACGAAAAACTTGTCATTGTTGTCTTTTTTCCATGTGAGAGTGATTTTTCCGTCGTCGGATGTTGCCTTTAAATCTTCAACCGACGGAATATCAGAAACAACGACAGGCTTTAAGGCGCTTGCTTTTGTTGAAGTCTTTTTCCCTTCCATACGCTTCCAGGCAATGACCTTGTACCAATAAGTGATGTTTTTTTCGACGGTTTCATCGAGAAATTCGGGCTTTTTAGACCATTCGATGTGCTTGAATTCACCGTTGGGACTCTCACTTCTTTTGATGTCATACTTTTCCGCAAGGGCAACCTTTGACCACTTTATTAAAACGGCATTTTCCGGTGTTGCGGAAATTGACTTTATTTTAGGAAAGCTTTTAAGCTTTGTTGTTAAATCTATCTCTGCCATTATTGATCACCGAGAAGGGAAGCACTTTCTTTGTCGAGGAAGATTGTGACATCACTGTGAAGCTTGAGGATTGAAGCGGGACACTTGGGTGTAACCTCGCCCTCAACAAGAGCCTTGATTGCCTTTGCTTTTGAAGTGCCTGTTGCAATCAAAACAATCTTTTTTGCACGCATGATATCACCGATACCCATTGTCAAGGCATATTCGGGCATTTCAGCACCGACGGCTTCAAAGTATTTCTTGTTTGAATCAATCGTGCTTTGTGTGAGCTTGACAAGAAATGGTGTGTCCATAAACTCATCACCGGGTTCGTTGAAGCCGATGTGACCGTTTGTGCCGATTCCGAGAAGCTGAATGTCGATTCCGCCTGCCTGCTTGATTTTTTCGTAATATCTTTTGCACTCTGCCTGAGCGTCTTCGGGCTTAACACCTGAAAGAAAATTAACCTTGCTGAAATCAACATCGGTTTTTCCAAAAAGGTTATCTTTCATGAAATAGTAGTAGCTGTTCACATTTTCACGGTCGATATCGGCATATTCATCAAGATTAAAGGTGGTGATATGCTTGAGGCTGACCTCACCATTTTCATAGCTTTCGATGATTCTTTTGTAGGTTTCTACTGGTGAAGCGCCTGTTGCAAAACCGAGAACGCTACCGTGCTTGTTGTTGATTTGCTTTATAATTATTTCCGATGCCTGCTTTGAAATCTCGTAGGCATTTTCAAGAACGATAATTTTCATTTCTTTCTCTCCTTCTTATATAATATAACACTAATAATATCACAATAGTGCAAATTTTGCAACGCTTTTGAACTGACGAATCATTAAAAAAGATAAAATAAAAAGTATTTTTAACTTGTAATTGCCTTTTTTTGAGTGTTGTGATATTATTGTCACAGTTTTATTTAATGGGGAGTGTGTTTCATGGAAACCAAAAGAGATTCTTTTGCTTCACGGTGGGGCTTTGTTCTCGCCTGTATCGGCTCTGCTGTCGGCATGGGAAATATCTGGCTTTTTCCTGCGAGAGTTTCGGCTTACGGTGGAGGAGCTTTTATTATCGCTTACCTTATTTTTGTTGTGCTTATCGGTTCGACGGGTGTCATCGGTGAAATGAGCTTTGGAAGATTCGCCCGTTCGGGACCCATCGACGCTTTCGGCTTGGCGACAAAATCAAAGGGCAATGAAAAAGTCGGGCAGGCACTCGGAGTTATACCAACCCTTGGTTCTCTCGCCCTTGCAATAGGTTACAGCGTAGTTATGGGCTGGATACTTAAATATGCCTTTTCTTCTCTTACGGGCAGCTTGCTTGAAAGTGAAAGCGTTGATGAATTTACGGGCGCTTTCGGTGAAATGGCAGGTGCTTTCGGAAATAACCTTTGGCAAACCATTGCGATTTTGCTCACTGCCGTTATTCTTATCTTCGGCATAGGCTCCGGAATCGAAAAGGCAAATAAGGTTATGATGCCGTTGTTTTTTGTTCTTTTTCTGGGTCTTGGCATTTACATTGCTTTTCAGCCGGGCGCTATTGACGGCTACAAATATATTTTCACCGTTGACAGAGAAGCACTTTTGAATCCGTATACATGGATATACGCACTCGGTCAGGCTTTCTTTTCACTTTCGGTGGCAGGTAACGGAACTTTGATATACGGCTCATATCTTTCCGATAAGGAAAATATACCCAAATCGGCAAAAAATGTTGCTTTCTTTGACACTATTGCCGCTATGCTTGCCGCCATGGTTATCATTCCGGCAATGGCAACCGCAGGCTCAAAGCTCAATCAGGGTGGACCGATGCTGATGTTTGTTTTCCTGCCGAATCTTTTTAAGACGATGCCCGGTGGACACATAATTGCTATTGTCTTTTTTATTGCCGTTACCTTTGCCGGCTTAACCTCGCTTATAAATCTTTACGAGTCACCGATTGCAACCTTGCAGGAACGCTTTAAGCTCAAGCGCTTGCCGTCATGTCTTATAGTCTGCGGTGTAGGCTTGGCTGTTTCCCTTTGTATTCAGCATATTGTTTCCGATTGGATGGATGTTATTTCTATCTATATTTGCCCACTTGGTGCAGGACTTGCTGGAATCATGTTCTTTTGGGTGCTTGGGAAAAAGGTTGCGAAAAGTGAAATTTCAAAGGGCTCTGACAAGCCCGTTTCGGCATTCATAATTCCGCTTGCTAAATATGTTTTCTGCCCTGTATGTATTCTTGTTCTTGTTGCAGGTGCAATTCTCGGAGGTATCGGTTAAAATGAAATACAACTATCATACACACACATCTCTTTGCAATCATGCGACGGGTGAAATGGAGGAATATGTTCTTGCCGCAATTACCGCTGGCTTTGATGAAATCGGATTTTCCGACCACTGTGCGTGGAATTTTGACGGATATGTTTCAGGCATGAGAATGACTAAGGAGCAGCTGCCTTTTTACTGCGAGAGCGTGAAAGCTTTAAGGGAAAAATACAAGGATAAAATCAGCATTAAGCTTGGACTCGAATGTGAATATTTCCCAAAATATTTGCCGTGGCTCAAGGAAAGGATCGAAGAATTTCAAATTGATTATATTATTCTCGGACATCATTTTTCAAAGGACGAGCAGACGAGTATATATAACGGAAATATAAAAACACATGAACAGCTTTATGCTTATGAGAATGATATTCTCGAGGCGATGGACACGGGTCTGTTTTCTTATGTTGCACATCCCGACATTTTCATGAGAGGCTATGCCGGATTTGACAGCGTTTGTGAAAGAATTTCCGAAAGCATCATCAAAAAAGCTATCGAAACGGACACTCCGCTTGAATATAATCTTCTCGGCTTCAGTCACAGTAAGGCTGACGGAAAGCAGGGGTATCCGTATCCGACATTTTGGGAACTTGTTTCGAGGCTTAAACCGCCCGTGACCATGGGAATTGATGCACATTCTCCAGATGCATATCTTGATAAGGCGCTTTATGAAGAGGGCATAAAAAAGCTTCACTCTTACGGACTTGACTTGTGTGAAAAAATCAAGATGTTAAGGTGAAGCCTCTTGTTAAATTTTAATGACAGTCGGAACCGACCGATAGGCTATGACCGATTGCTGAAAAGCAGCTTTCAGTTATAATACTTATCAAGCTCGGTTTCGGCTTTTTCATATTTTTTGATTTTGGGGTTCTTATAAATTTTACCTCTTGCAACCACCATGTAGGGCTGAGACAAGGCTCTGAAATCCTTGAATGGATCCTCACTTGAGATGAGCATATCGGCTGATTTTCCAACCTCGATGCTACCTGTTATGCTGTCAATTTCTGCGATTTTGGCGTTGCCGAGAGTGGCAGTGTAAAGAGCAAAGGCAGGGGACACACCGACATCCTTTGAAAAATAGTGAAGCTCACGCCACATGTTGTAGTGCGTTGTGTAAGGACAGCCTGTATCTGTTCCGAGACCGACGGGAACACCGCTTTTGATTGCCTCCTTTGAGCCTAAGACCATGTTGTTATAAACGACATTGGAATTATATTGAACAGCCTCGGAGATGCCGAGTGTTTCACGCTCGAATCTTGCCATCGGCATTGCAGGTGAAAGTGTGCATATCAAAGCTGCACCGTGCTGCTTGAATACATTCAGCTCTTTTTCGGAAAGGGTTGATCCATGCTCGATTGTGTCAACACCGTTTTCAACGGCAGCACGGACTCCATCGGGGCTTTGAACATGAGCGGCAACCTTTAAGCCGTGCTTGTGAGCCGTGTCACAGCAAGCCTTGATCATGTCGGGCATCATCATGAGTACACCCGGTTCGCCCTTGACCTTGGCGTCCATGACACCGCCTGTTATCATGAGCTTTATAAGGTCAACACCCTGACCGGCAAGCTCCTCGACCATGGCAACGGCTTGCTCAACTGTGTCAGCTGCTCTTGCAACAGAGCCGACCATGTGACCGTCGGGAACACCGATGGCAAAGTTTGAGGCGAGAATTCTCGGGCCTTCAAGCTTTCCTGCATTTATCTTATCTCTGAGCTTTGTGTCAAGGTCACCGAGACCACCGACGGCTCTGACAGTTGTGACACCCGACATAAGTCCCTGCATTGCATAGCCGTGGCAGAGCTTGAGAGTGAAGCTTTTCATCAGCGAATTTGAAAGAGCGAGCTTTGCAAGAAGATCGGCTTTCAACGGTTTATTCTGAGGCTTTCCACCGGCTGGAAGATGAACATGGAGATTGATAAGACCGGGCATAAGATATTTGCCTGTAAGGTCAATAACTTCATCACCGCTGTTTGCCGTGATAACACCGATTTCGGTTATTTTTCCATTCACAACGGCAACATCAATTCCGGCTTGTGCCGTCATATCTTTTGTGCCGTCAAGCAAGGTGCAATTTTTGAATATGGTTTTCATTATGCTTAACCTCCTAAGTATTAAAATCAAGCAGATTTTATCTTTACTAAATATTAACATTATTAGATAGCTTTGTCAAATTCAAATCACATATTAAAACCTCAGGCAGTAAAAAACTGTGCTTTCTACTGCCTGAGGTGTGTTTTATTTACGGCTTGAAAATTTCCTTTTGAATTTCCTTTGTCGGTGGCTTAATGATTTCTTTTTTAGGCTTTTCGTAAAAATCCGGATGCTCAATAAGATTGAGATTCAGGCTTTCGATGACTTCAATAGACTTCGATTCTTCGGGAAGCTTCAAGAATACATCGGTACTGAAT
>CAZBFI010000016.1:0-22986 GCA_964491165.1 uncultured Faecalibacterium sp. | reverse complement strand
GCATAATATAACCTCGCAAATATTTTATTACTAAATACTTATTTACAAAAAAATAATTTCTTGCCTGTCCGTCTTTAAAAATATAATGCTTCATCAAGAGCTAAAAAAACAGCTTACCGACAAAACATCGGTAAGCCAATTTTTTATAAAATGATACAGATTAAGCCACTGCATCCCTCATTGATGACCCGTTCAAGTGTTTCTTGAATTTTCACCCTTGCATCAGAGGGCATTTTATAAAGCTTATTATGTAAGCCTTCATTGACAAGGCTATTGAGACTCTTGCCGAAAATATTTGAATCCCATATTTTTGTCGGGTCTTCTTCAAACTCCTTCAAAAGATACATTATAAGCTCCTCCGACTGACTTTCCGACCCCACTATCGGTGCTACCTCGGTGGTTATATTAGCTTTAAGCATGTGAATTGACGGGGCGGAAGCCTTCAGTCTCACTCCGTATCTTCCACCTTGACGCATGATCTCCGGTTCTTCGAGTGAAAGCTCATCCATTGTGGGCATCACAATTCCATAGCCTGTTTTTTCAACCTCATCAAGTGCGTTTTTGAATCGGTCATATTCCTTTTTGGCTTTTGTAAGCTCGATGATACCGCACATAAGCTCTTGCTCGTCGGCAATCTCCAAGCCTGTTTTTTCGCTGATGACCTTGTAGAGTATCTTAGGATTGACCTCAAGCTTAACCTTAATAGCTCCGTTTGATAAATCGACATTTGCTATCCGGCAACCGTTGACATTTTCCACGCTTGACATTTTTGTCAAAAAGCTCTTACCGTCACGCATCTTGCAAAGCTCCGAGGAGGATTTTCTGATTGAAGAATAGATATTTTTTCTTATTTCATGCTCCTTTTCCAAGCCTGATATCCACTTTGGAAAATCCACCTGTAGCTCTTTAAGCGGAAATTCGTAAAGTAATTCGGAAATGATATCACTTATTTCCTTTTCGTTGATATCAAGGCAATTAACGGCTAAAACCTTTACGCCGTATTTTTCACAAAGGCTTTTACACAAAGCTCTGCACTCTGGTGATTCGGGATTTTTGCTGTTCAGAAGAACAATAAAGGGCTTATTTATCTCTTTAAGCTCATTTATTACCCTTTCTTCCGCTTGCTCATATTCCCCTCTTTCAAGAGTTGAAACAGTTCCGTCGGTTGTGATGACAAGGCCGACAGTCGAATGCTCCTTGATAACCTTTTTTGTGCCGACCTCAGCTGCAAGATTAAAGGGTACTTCCTTGTCAAACCAAGGAGTTTTAACCATTCGCGCGTTTCCGTTTTCAATATAACCGAGACTTCCCGGTACAACATAACCGACGCAGTCTATGAGTCTCACTCTGAAATTAACAGAATCGTCAACTGTGATTTCAACGGCTTTTTCTGGGACAAACTTAGGCTCTGTTGTCATGATTGTTTTTCCGGAAGCAGATTGAGGGAGCTCATCTCTCGCTCTTTCCTTTTGCGCCTCGTTTTCAATGTTAGGCAAAACAAGTTTATCCATGAAGCTTTTTATAAATGTAGATTTACCGGTTCTTACCGGCCCTACGATTCCGATATAAATATCGCCTTGCGTTCGCTGTGCTATGGAATTATAAATGCTTGTCATCTATCATCATCCGTCCTCTTTTGATTTGATTATGCTAATTACTATGCGAAAAAATATTAGTATATGCAAAAAACAAGAGGGTGTGAAAAAAAGATACAGTATAAATAAGCGAGCATTCACATAAACACCGATATTTCTCCCCTGTCTGCTCACGCTTTAAATTGTTTTTCCAAAAAGAAAGCTTTTAAAACGCAGACATAAAAAAGGCTTCCTATGAGATAAATTCATAAGAAACCTTTGCTGTTTTTTAAAATGAGCTTAAAGCCTTGTTTATAGCCTCTAAGCCCTCGTCAATCTCTTCATAGCTGATTGTAAGAGGGGGAAGCAATCTAAGCTTAACCTTTGCAGTCAATGCAAGCACACCGAATTCGATGCCTTTTTTCACAACATCTGCTGCTTTGATGTCGCTGTCAAGCCTTACACCGATCATCATTCCAATTCCGTCACAGCCAACAACATGAGGCATTTTCAAAAGCTTTGACTTGATATATTCGCCCTTTTCGGCAACCTCGTTCAAAAACTCACTGTCCATTTTTTCGAGGATATACTTTGCACCCGCAGTTGCAACGGGATTTCCACCGAATGTTGTTGCATGGTCACCGGCAGAAAAAACATTCGCTGTTTTCTGTGAGAACATGACACAGCCAAGAGGTAAACCTCCACCGATTCCCTTTGCCGTTGTAACAATGTCCGGCATTATATCGTAATGCTGAAAAGCAAAAAGCTTACCGGTTCTTCCGACTCCCGTTTGTACCTCATCGACAATCAGCAGAACGTCTTTTTCTTTACACAATGCTTCAGCTTGCTTGACAAATTCCTTTTCAAGCGGCATAACACCGCCCTCACCCTGAATCAGTTCAAGCATCAACGCACAAACAGACTCATCTGCAAGTGCTTTTTCAAGAGCTTGAATGTTGTTTGCCTCAACAAATTCAAAGCCCTGTGTGAATGGGAAAAAATAATTGTGAAAAACATCCTGACCCGTTGCAGAAAGTGTGGTCACCGTTCTGCCGTGGAAAGAATTTTTCAATGTAAGGATTTTGTTTCTTTCGCTTGCGTATTTCTCAAAGCTGTATTTTCTCGCACACTTTATAGCTCCCTCGTTGCTTTCAGCACCGCTGTTTGAAAAGAAAACCTTTTTCATACCTGTTTTTTCGCAAAGAAGCTTTGCGGCTTCAACACACGGAGAGGTATAATAAAGATTAGAAATATGTTGCAATGTTCCAAGCTGTTTTGTGACAGCGGCAACCCAGCCGTCATCACAGAAGCCTAAACTGTTTACACCGATACCGCTTGAAAAATCAATATATTTCTTTCCGTCAAAATCATAACAGGTTGCGCCCTTTCCCTTTTCGATTGCAACGGGAAAACGGCCATAAGTGTTTGCAACATACTCTTTGTCACAAGCTTGCAAAGATTCAAAATTGTTCATATTAAAAGCCTCACTTTGTCATCAATGTACCGATACCCTCATTTGAGAACATTTCAATTAAAATCGAATGCGGAACTCTGCCGTCAATCATAACAGCCTTTTTAACTCCGCTTCTGACCGCTTTTTCACAGCTTTTCATTTTGGGAATCATTCCACCGGAAATAATTCCGCTGTCAATAAGTGCGGAAACTTCATCAACATGAATTTCAGAAATTAACGATTTGGGATCACTCACATCTCTCAAAAGTCCCGGAATATCCGTAAGTGTTATGATATTTTCAGCGTGCAGAGCAGCTGCAATTTCCGCTGCCGCAGTGTCGGCGTTAATGTTATAAACCTGACCTTCATCGTCGATGCCGACAGTTGCAATAACGGGAATATAGCTTTCTTCGAGAATTTTTTCAATCGGCTTGGGATCTATCTCGGTAATCTCACCCACAAAGCCGTAATCACAGCCGTCACTGTTCATCGGCTTCGCCTTAATCATTGCACCGTCAATTCCGCAAAGTCCGACAGCCTTACCGCCACAACGCTCAACAAGAGAAACAAGATCCTTGTTTGTTTTTCCTGCAAGCACCATTTGAACGACCTCAGCCGTCTCCTTATCCGTATAGCGTAAGCCGTTAATGAATTTTGATTCAATACCGAGCTTTTTCAGCATTGAGCTGATTTCAGGGCCGCCACCGTGAATGAGTACGATTTTTATGCCGATAAGGGTCAAAAGAATTATATCACTCATCACAGCCTGCTTTAACTCGGGGTTGATCATTGCGTTACCGCCGTATTTAACAACAACTGTCTTTCCATAGTATTTTTGAATATAAGGTAAGGCATCGGTAAGAATCTGTGCCTTCATGCTGTCACCGATAATTTTCTCTTCCATTTTTTACCCCTCAAGTACGGTAGTCACCGTTTATTTTAACATAATCATAGGTTAAGTCACAGCCCCAAGCTGTTGCACTGTAATCGCCTTGGTTCATCTCGATAGTAAGCTTAATTTCATTTTCAAGCAAGATTTCCTTTGCTTTTTCTTCGGAAAATGAAATTCCGTAACCGTTTTCGCAAACCTTAACAGTACCCTTACAGGAGGAAAGATAAACATCAATCGTATCAATCTTGAAGTCCCCCTCTGTATAACCGATTGCACAAAGAATACGACCCCAATTCGCATCGGCACCGAACATGGCTGTTTTGACAAGAGATGAGCAAATTATGGATTTGGCAATTTTCTTTGCCGTCATCTCATCGCCTGCACCCGTAACAGTGCATTCCAAAAGCCTCTGTGCCCCCTCACCGTCACCGGCAATAAGCCTAGAAAGCTTCACGGAAACCTCTTTAAGTGCTGACTTAAAGACCTCGTAATCCTCATTTTCCGTCTCAATTATTTCATTACATGCCAAGCCGTTAGCCATGATGCAAACCATATCGTTTGTTGATGTATCTCCATCAACGGAAATCATGTTGAATGTATCCTTCACCGTGTCGCTGAGTGCCTTTTGAAGCATTGACGAACTTATCGCACAGTCGGTGGTCATAAAGCAAAGCATTGTTGCCATGTTGGGATGAATCATGCCCGAACCCTTACAGCAAGCACCGAGTGTGACTGTTTTTCCACCAATTTGAATTTCAACGGCACACTCCTTCGAAACAGTATCCGTTGTCATAATCGCACAGGCGGCATCGTTTCCGCCATCGGCAGTCATTTGTGCTGCCAAGGCGTCGGCACTATTGGCAATCGGAGTCACATCAAGGCTCATGCCTATAACTCCCGTTGAAGCAACAATAACATCATTTTTGTCCACACCGAGAGCCTTTGAAGCGATGTCACACATAAGCTCGGCTTTTTCAACACCGTCACTGTTGCAGGTGTTTGCATTGCCACTGTTGACAATAACAGCTTGAGCAAAGCCGTCGGAAATATTGTTTCTTGTAACCGTAATGGGTGCTCCGTAAACTTTGTTTTGAGTGTAAACGGCAGCGGCAACGGCTTTGACATCACTTTTAATCATAGCAAGATCTTTTTTTGTTTGATTCTTTCTGATTCCGCAATGTATTCCCGATGCAATAAAACCTTTTGCGGCAGTTACACCGCCCTGTATAAAATTCATATAAATTAACCTCCGAATTATAAAGCTGTTGTTTCGTCAAAGCCCATGGCTATGTTCATGTTTTGCAGTGCCGCCGAAGAAGCACCCTTGCCGAGATTGTCGAATACTGCCGTAAGAGTAATTCTCTCATCGTTTCCGCCGACATATATAACAAGCTCATTCGTTCCCTCAAGTCCTACCGGTGAAATGAAACCGCTTTCCGGCAGCTGCTTAACACTTATAAAATTGCTGTCGGAATAATATTCCTCGTAAAAGCCTTTAAGCTCATCGACCGTCATTTTTTTGTCTAACAGCGATGTATGTAACGGAACGCTGACAGCCATACCGCAAAAATAATCGCTGACGATCGGATTAAAGACAGGTTCATGCTCAAGTCCCGTTATCTTTTTCATTTCGGGAAGATGCTTATGATTTTGCGACAATCCGTACTGTCTCGGAGAATCAAGCTCATAAGGGCGATTTTCACTTTCGTATTCCCCTATCATCTTATTACCGCCTCCGCTGTAACCGGTGATGCTGTGAGCAGTTACCGGATAAGACTTCGGCATTATTCCGCAAGCTATCAACGGATAAACAAGACTGATAAAGCCTGTTGCATGGCAACCGGGATTTGCAATACGCTTTGAGTGCTTGATTTTTTCTCGATGAGCTGATGAAAGCTCTGCAAAGCCGTAAGCCCACCCTTGAGCCGTTCGGTGTGCCGTGCTGGCATCAATCACCACCGTTTCGGGATTTGTGACCATTTCAACTGCCTCAACCGCAGCAGCGTCGGGAAGACAAAGGAAAACGACATCGGCACTGTTGAGCAGTCTCTGCCTTTCAGCCTTATCCTTTCGCTTTTCATCATCAATCTCAATAATTTGAACCTGCTGATGCTTTTGAAGCTTCGATTTCAACTGCAAACCGGTTGTTCCCGCTTGTCCGTCAATGAAAACCTTAACCATAAAACAATTCTCCGTAAAATAAAGTCATTGCAGTAAATTATACATTATTTTGCATAAAAGTCAAGGGTTATTCAATTTTTCTTGTATATTTTTTTATTTTTTCGAGTAAATATACGGATAAATATGCAAAAATTCGGTGTGTCACGATAATAACACACCGAATTATAATTTTTATCAGTCAACAAGAACTCTCCAACCGTAAGGATCTTCTCTCTTGCCCCACTGAATACCTGTAAGCTCATCGTAAAGCTTTTGAGTAAGCTCACCGATACCGCCATCACCGATAACCATAACATCGTCCATATAACGAAGCTTTCCGACGGGAGAAACAACAGCAGCCGTACCTGTTCCCCAGACCTCTTCAAGCGTGCCGTCCTTTGCAGCCTGAACAAGCTCATCAACGGAAACTCTTCTTTCCTCAACCTCATAACCCCATGCCTTGCAAACATTGATGATTGAATTACGAGTTATACCGGGAAGAATACTGCCGTTAAGAGCAGGAGTAACAACCTTGCCGTTAATCTTGAACATAATGTTCATTGCACCGACTTCTTCAATATACTTTCTTTCTACGCCGTCAAGCCAAAGAACCTGTGAATAGCCTGCATCATGAGCCTTAACCTGAGCAATAAGAGAAGCAGCATAGTTACCGCCTGTTTTTGCAAAGCCCATACCGCCCTTTACAGCTCTGACATAATCGTCCTCAATCCAAATGCCGACAGGAGCAAGACCACTTTCGTAATATGCGCCCGAAGGTGAGAGGATAACCATGAAAAGATATGTCTTTGAGGGTGCAACACCGAGAAATTCGTCGGTTGCAATTACAAAAGGACGAATATAAAGAGAAGTGCCTTCATCATAAGGAACCCAATCTCTGTCAACATCAACAAGAGCCTTGATAGCTTCAACGAACATATCCTCGGGAATTTCGGGAATGCAAAGTCTTTCATTTGAAGCATTTGCACGCTTTGCGTTCATATCGGGGCGGAAAAGATAAATTGAGTTATCAGCACCGCGATAAGCCTTGAGTCCTTCAAACATTTCCTGACCGTAATGGAAAACCATTGCCGACGGAGCAAGTGAAATGTTGGCATAAGGCTCGATTCTTGCATCGTGCCAGCCCTTACCCTCTGTATAATTCATAAGGAACATGTGGTCAGTGAAAACATGACCGAAGCCGAGCTTTTCGCCCTTTTGAGGTTTAGCCTTGGGAGCTGTTGTTTTTGTTATTTTGATATCCATTTAAAACACCTCTTTAATTATTCAAAATCATAACCGGTCTTAATAGCCTTGAGATTAACATCAATGAGATTTGCCTTTTTGGGAGGAACAACCTTTGAAACAGCAGTTTCAACTCCGTCAAAGCCGATATATTCGCAGCTCTTCATGAGCTTGCCCATAAGAATCATGTTTGCAAGTGTTGCAAAACCTGCTTCCTTTGCCATCTTTGTTGCAGGAACATAATATACTGTCACATCATCACGCTCAACCTTTTCGGAAATGAGGCTTGAATCAACGATAATCGTACCACCGGCAACAACATCATTCTCATACTTTTTAAGCGAAGGAAGATTCATCGCAACAAGAATGTCCGGATTTGAAATAATCGGTGAACCGACAGGCTCATCACTGATTATTACGCTGCAATTTGCCGTACCGCCTCTCATTTCGGGGCCGTAAGACGGAAGCCATGAAACCTGCTTTTTTGCGATAAGTCCTTTGTAAGCCAAAAGCTTGCCTGCGAAAAGAACACCCTGACCGCCAAAGCCTGCAATTAAAATCTGTTTTGTGCTCATTTATGCTTCCTCCTTACCTTCAGCAGCTCTATCCTTATAAACACCGAGAGGATAATAAGGAATCATCTTTTCATCAACCCATTTAAGTGCGTCAATCGGTGTCATGCCCCAGTTAGTCGGGCAGGTTGAAATGACCTCAATGAGTGAAAAGCCCTTTTTGTCAAGCTGATTCTGGAAAGCCTTTTTGATTGCTTTCTTTGCATTTCTGACATTCTTAACATTGTTTACGGCAACTCTTTCAATGTAGCCTGCGCCGTCAAGCTGTGAAAGCATTTCACAAACCTTAACGGGAAAACCGCAATGATTAGTGTCTCTTCCGTAAGGAGAGGTTTGTGTAACCTGACCGGGAAGTGAAGTGGGAGCCATCTGACCACCGGTCATACCGTAAATTGCATTGTTGACAAAGATAATTGTTATGTTTTCATTTCTTGCAGCGGCATGAACTGTTTCTGCCATACCGATTGAAGCAAGGTCACCGTCACCCTGATAAGTGAAAACAACATGATTTTCCGGATCGGAGCGTTTAAGACCTGTTGCAACAGCAGGAGCTCTGCCGTGTGCGGCTTCAACCATATCACATGTGAAATAATTATAAGCAAGAACACTACATCCGACAGGAGCAACACCGATTGTTCTTCCCTCGATGCCGAGTTCATCAATAGCCTCCGCAACAAGACGATGGATAATTCCGTGTGTACAGCCCGGACAGTAATGTAAAGGTGCGTCTGAAAGTGACTTGGGTTTATCGAAAACTACCATTATTCATTACCTCCTTTTACAGCTTCGTTGATTTTTTCAAGAACTTGCTCAGGTGAAGGAATCATTCCGCCGACTCTGTTGCAAAGAAGAACCGGCTTCTTGCACTTTGTTGCAAGCTTAACATCTTCGATCATCTGTCCCATTGACATTTCAACTGAAATGAAAGCTTTAACCTTATCGGCTGCTTTTTCAAACACTTTTGTCGGGAAAGGCCAAAGTGTAATCGGACGGATAAGACCTGCTTTAATGCCGTTGGCACGAGCCATGGCAATTGCATTTTTTGCAATTCTTGCGGTGATACCGAAAGCGCAGATGCAAACCTCGGCATCGTCCATCATGTATTCTTCATACATGACTTCATTTTCTTCGATTACCTTATACTTTTCGAATCTTTCAAAGTTAAGTCTTTCAAGTTCTTCGGGAACGAGAGAAAGTGAGTTGATGATGTTCTTGTTTCTCTTCATTTCTGTTCCCGTAACAGCCCATGACTTGTCATAATCGTTTACAACAACCTCTTCGAGTGAAACAGGCTCCATCATCTGACCGAGAGTTCCGTCAGCAAGGATCATTGATGTCATTCTGTATTTGTCTGCAAGGTCAAAGCCCTTGACAGTGAGGTTTGCCATCTCCTGAACGGAAGACGGAGCAAGAACGATCATTCTGTAATCACCGTGTCCGCCACCCTTTGTTGCCTGGAAGTAATCCGACTGAGAGGGCTGAATGCCTCCGAGTCCGGGGCCGCCACGCTGAACGTTGATAACAAGGCACGGAAGATCACTGCCTGCCATATAGGAAAGTCCTTCGGCTTTAAGAGAAATTCCGGGGCTTGATGATGATGTCATAACACGCTTACCTGTTGATGAAACACCGTAAACCATGTTGATTGCGGCAACTTCGCTTTCTGCCTGAAGGAAGCATCCGCCGATCTTCGGCATCTTCTTTGACATATAAGCCGCAATTTCTGTCTGTGGTGTGATAGGATAACCGAAATAGTGGCGACAGCCTGCAAGAATTGCAGCTTCCGCAATAGCTTCGTTGCCCTTCATAAGTACTTTTTCTGCCATTTTTTAACCCTCACTTTTCAACCTTAATTATACAGTCCGGACACATCGTTGCACAAAAAGCACAACCGATGCATTTGCTTTCGTCAGTCATTTCGGCAGGCGAATGTCCCTTGGCATTGATTTTTTCCTTTGCGATTACAAGAATCTGCTTAGGACAGGCTTGAACACAAAGTCCACAGCCCTTGCATGAGTCAGTTTTAAATGTTACCTTTGCCATAAAGCTCCTCCGTTTTAAAAGATTTTATTTTGCAAAGCAAGGCAAAACAAATTTTTTGTCTTGTTGTTAAGCTCATTAAACAAGCTCTGTTTGACGCTTGTCATTTTAAGTGGTAATCCACTGATTTCAACGAGTTTTTCAACCTCTTTTTCCGTTGAAAGAACATCGTCGGCTGTTGTGCTTTCACCCAGATTCGAATTGTTGACAATGCAGGTAAATTTAAGCTTTGAAGCAGCTTCAATCTCCTTCATAATTTGAAACGCATCTTCGGCAGTGCGAGAAAGAGGACGATAAAAGTTGACAACGAAAACCATTTCGTAGTTGTCCTCCTCCTTAATAAAGGGTGCGAACCTGCCGAGTGCAACTGCTCCGGCATCATCACCGCCGATATCCATCACGGCATATTTGCTTTTATCCTGAACCGTGCGATACATTTCCTGCGGAATGGAGGGAATATCAAGGTTGCTGTTTGCAAACTTCGAGCTGATAAGCTCAATTCCCGCCTTGTTCAAATCATCTTCACTGTCCTTCGTACGAAAATAAGGGTTGACGATATCAAGGTCTGCAATTATAACATCGTAGCCGTTTTTCTTCAAATCCAAAGCATAATTAACGGCAATATTTGTTTTTCCGCTGCCATAATGACCGGCAAAAAGAGTCAAACGCTTCATTGATATTCCTCCCTTAAAAAATATTATAGAATAATCTTTGTACTTTTTCAACAATTCGGCTGAGATTTTTTTGGTAATTTTTTAAAGCTTATTTCTCTGAATCTTACCGCTGATTGTCTTGGGAAGCTCATCCTTAAACACAACGATTCTCGGATACTTATAAGGCGCGGTATTCTTCTTTACATAAGTTTGAATTTCTTTTTTCAACTCTTCGGTCGGCTCTGTTCCCTTTGTCAGAACTATGCTTGCCTTAACGACCTGTCCTCTGATTTCATCGGGAGCTGCCGAAACGCCGCATTCAAGAACATAAGGAAGCTCCATGATTACATTTTCGATTTCAAAAGGTCCGATACGATAGCCCGATGACTTAATAACATCATCAATACGGCTGACATACCAAAAATATCCGTCCTCATCACACCAAGCAGTGTCACCTGTGTGATACATTCCGTCGTGCCATACCTCGTCTGTTTTTTCCTGTGAACCGTAGTAGCCCTTAAAGAGTCCGCAAGGAATCTTTTCACTTGTTCTGACACAGATTTCACCGGTCTCACCAACGGGGCATGGATTGCCGTCGGGATCAACGATAACAATGTCATAACCGGGAACCGGCTTACCCATTGCACCGACCTTGTTTTTTGTTCCGACAAGGTTTGCAATCGTCAGGGTTGTCTCTGTCTGACCGAAGCCCTCCATGATTGAAAGACCGGTTGCCTTTTCAAATTGGAAGTAAACCTCGGGATTCAAAGCCTCACCTGCGGTTGTTGCATATCTGATTGATGACAAATCATACTTTGATAAGTCCTCTTTTATAAGCATTCTGTACATTGTCGGAGGTGCGCAGAATGTTGTAATGTTATACTTGGCAAACATCGGAAGGATGTCGGAAGCGTCAAAGCGGTCAAAGTCATAAGCAAAGACAGCTGCTTCACACATCCACTGACCGTAAAACTTGCCCCAAAGTGCCTTGCCCCAACCGGTGTCGGAAATTGTAAGATGCAAGTCAGTCGGCTCAATTGCGTGCCAGTATTTAGCTGTTATGAAATGTCCGAGCGCGTACTTATAAGAATGTGCGGCAATTTTCGGATATCCCGTTGTGCCTGAGGTGAAGAACATAAGCATTGTGTCGTCACCGCAAGCTGTGTCCTCTTCTCTTTCAAAGATGCTTCTGAAAAGCTTGTATTCGCTGTCAAAATTATGCCAGCCTGCTTTTTCACCGTTTACAATAATCTTCAGCTCAAGCTTACCATAGGTTTCAGCAGCCTTATCAACATGATCCGATGTGTCTCCGTCGGCAGTGCAAAGGATTGCTTTGACACCGGCAGCCTTGAAACGATAATCAAAGTCATGCTCAACAAGCTGATTAGTTGCCGGAATGATAACAGCACCGAGCTTATGAAGAGCCAGAGCGGAAATCCAGAACTGATAATGACGCTTGAGAACGAGCATTACCCTGTCACCCTTTTTAATGCCAAGACTTCTGAAATAATTGGCAGCACGGGCAGATTCCTTTTTAATGTCGTTATATGTGAATCTTCTTTCGGTTTTGTTGCGTGAAATATGAAGCATTGCAAGCTTGTCGGGATATTTATCTGCAACGGCATCAACAACATCAAAAGCAAAGTTGAATCTGTCTTCATTTTTGAAGCTGATTGACTGAAGCACTCCGCTGTCATCTTCAACAGTGTCGATAAACTCCTTAACAACAAGCTCATGCTGTGATTTTACAGCCGAATGAAAGACCTTTTCGATTGCTCCGTCTCCGGTATCGTCACCTGCGACAACAACTGCAATGAAAGTGCAGTCCTGACCGTCAACGGCAATCATGCCGTGAGGAGTTGAGCTTTTGTAATAGATACTGTCGCCCTCGCCGAGAACCTCGGTGTTGTTACCGATTCTGACTTTAAGCTTGCCGGAAAGAACAAGGTCAAATTCCTGACCACTGTGTGTTGTGGTCTCGATAGGCTTGTCCTGAAGCTCCTGCTTAAATTCATACTTTGCCAGATAAGGCTCAGCGAGCTTATGACGGAAAAGAGGTGCGAGGTTATTGATTTCGATTCCGGACTTTTTGGAAGTAATCTTTCCGTCGCCTTTTCTTGTAACCGTATAAGATGAAAGGCTTGCACTCTTGCCCTCGATTAAATCGGTAAGATCAATCGAAAGTGTTTTTGCGCACTTATGAATAAAAGTGAAAGGAAAGTCTGCTTCACCTTTTTCGTATTGGAGATACTCATCGAGAGTGGTATCGGTTTTACTTGCCATTTCTGCTTCGGTAAAGCCTGCGATCTCACGCATCTCCTTGATTCTTGCCGCAACATCTTTTAGCTGTTTGTTCAAATTTTCCATGTTTTGTCCAACCCTTCTTTTAGATTCTTTTTTTCGGCTTGAGACGATTATATAAAACAAAAACTCGCCTCAAAGCGTAAACTTTGAGACGAGATACTTTCAAGTAACCCGCGGTACCACTCAAATTGTGATTTTCATCACCACCTCAAGCTCCAACAAGCTCTATGCATTAACGCAGCAATCACGGAAGGCGTCTACTGATTTTTTAAAAATGTTCAAGCCTTCAGCTCGGAAGTGATGGGACTTGATGGTTCGTTTATCGGCTTGCAGCAACCGCCGACTCTCTGAAAAACTCTGCACCGTCCGTCTTCGTCACAGCTTTTATATTCAATTTGTATGGATTATAACACCAACTAAAAGCAAAGTCAATAGCTTTTTTCAAAAAAATATATTATTTTTTCAATGCAATGTGCCGCTTCGGAAAGCTCTCGGAAAGAGATGAAATTCAAGCCGAGAGCCTCATTTTTTCTGGCAAAAAGCATTTAAAAAATTATGCAGTTTCAACAGCGTTAGCCTTCTGTAAGCCGTATCTTTCGATAGCTTCTTCACGCATTTTATATTTAAGAATCTTACCTGCGGCATTTGTCGGGAAGGACTTGACAAATGAGATATACTTAGGAACCTTGTGCTTTGCCATGTGATCCCTTATATACTTTTTCATCTCATCCTCTGTAATGCTCTCTCCCTCTTTGAGAATAATGCAAGCTGCAATTTCCTCACCGTATTGCTCATCGGGAACGCCTATAACCTGAACATCCTTAACCATCGGGTGAGTATAAATAAATTCCTCAATTTCCTTGGGATAAATGTTCTCACCGCCACGAATGATCATGTCCTTAAGTCTGCCCGTAATTCGATAGTTGCCCTCGGGAGTCTTGCAGGCAAGGTCGCCTGTATGAAGCCAGCCGTCCTTATCAATTGCCGCAGCAGTTGCCTTAGGCATCTTGTAATAGCCCTTCATGATATTGTAACCGCGAGCGACAAACTCACCGTTAACACCGACGGGAAGCTCCTCGCCTGTTTCGGGATCGACAATTTTACATTCAATTTCCGGAAGAGCTCTGCCGACCGTGCTGACACGAACCTCAAGGGAATCATCGGTTGAACTCATTGTACAGCCGGGTGATGCCTCGGTCTGTCCGTAAACAATTGTGATTTCTGTCATATTCATCTTGTCAACAACATCACGCATCTTTGAAATCGGACAAGGTGAGCCTGCCATAATACCGGTTCTCATATATGAAAAGTCGGTCTTTTCAAAATCGGGATGCTCAAGCATTGCAATGAACATTGTCGGAACACCATGGAAGCAGGTTATCTTTTCCTGATTGATGCAAGCAAGTGAAGCCTTGGGTGTGAAATAAGGAACAGGGTGAATTGATACACCGTGAGTCATGGAAGCCGTCATTGCAAGAACCATACCGAAGCAATGGAACATCGGAACCTGAATCATCATTCTATCGGCAGTTGAAAGATCCATTCTGTCACCGATACACTTGCCGTTATTGACAACATTGTAATGAGTAAGCATTACGCCCTTGGGGAAGCCCGTTGTACCTGAGGTGTACTGCATATTGCAGACATCGTTCGGTTCAACCGTTTTTGCGATTTTATAAACCTCGTCAATTGAAACATTTTCGCTCTTTTCAATTGCCTCTTCCCATGTAAGACAGCCTTTTTTTCTGAATCCGACCGTAATAACATTACGCAGGAAAGGCAATCTGCGGCAGTGCAGAGGCTCACCCGGCTTTGTTGTTTCAAGTTCCGGACAAAGCTCACCGATGATCTGTGAATAATTTGAATCTCTGTAGCTTTCAACAAGGATAAGAGTGTGTGTATCCGACTGTTTGAGAAGATATTCAGCCTCATGAATCTTATAAGCCGTATTCACTGTTACAAGAACAGCACCGATCTTTGTTGCTGCCCAGAAAGCGATATACCATTGCGGTATGTTGGTTGCCCAAACTGCGACATGACTGCCCTTTTTGACACCGAGAGCAAGCATAGCGCGACAGCATTGGTCAACATCGTCACGGAACTGTGAATAAGTTCTTGTGTAGTCAAGTGTAGTATACTTAAAAGCATACTGATCCGGAAACTTTTCAACCATTGTGTCAAGCACCTGTGAAAAGGTCTTGTCAATCAAGGCATCTTTTTTCCAAACATAGTTTCCGGTGTGACGGTGATTCCAATAAGGATTTGATTTTTTCTTATTGGAAGCGGTCTTGAGCTTAACATGCTCTGAAAAATGTGCAAGAATGACATCCATTTCCTCAATTTCGGGAATCCAATCGGGGTTCCATTCAAGTGAGATATATCCGTCATAATTTATCGAAGTAAGAGCTCCGAGCATAACCTCAACGGGAAGCTCACCCTCACCGATAAGGCAATATTCATTGCCATGCTCTGTGCATACGGCATCCTTGAGATGAACATGCTTAATATATGCACCGAGATTTGTAATGGTTGTCTCAGGGTCTTCCTTCATGACAAAATATGTGTAATACATATCCCAAAGTGCTGCAAGATAATCGCTCGAAAACTGCATCAAAAGGTCTCTCAAAGCAGATGTATCGGCAAAAGCACCGAGAGTTTCAACAAGGATAACCACACCGTTTGAAGCGGCATAATCAAGCACAAGTGAAATACATTTTTCAACATTTTCTCTTGCCTTTTCGGTGTTGTCGCAAGCATAAACACGGACATACTCTGATTTGACCTTCTTTGCAAAATCAATATGTTCCTTGATGATTTCTGCATTCTTTTCAACATCTACGCTTGAAATGTCACAGCTTGCATCAATGCAGGGTATAACGATATTTTTATCTCTCAAGGCACGGACAGTTGCGGAAATGTTAAACTTATGGAAAGGAGCATCCTTGCCCGAAAATCTTTCATCAAAGACCTTATGAAGCTCAATGCCCTTAAAACCATTTTCCTGTGCAAGCTCAACATAGTCCTGCCACGAATAATTTTCCCAGCCGTTTACTGAAAAAGAAAGCTTATACATATATTTTATGCCTCCTCATAAACAATTTTATTAAGTGCGTTTACATACGCTCTGATGCTTGCACCGATTATATCGGTTGACAAGCCTGTACCGGAATATAATCTGCCGTTGGAACGAAGCTTAACAAGTGCAGAGCCCATTGCTTCCTGTCCCTCGGTAACTGACTGAATCTGAAAATCATCAAGCTCATAATGCTTTCCGATGATTTGCTCGATTGCAAGAAAAGCTGCATTTATCGGGCCGTCGCCACTGCTGAGGCCGCAACGCTTTTCATCGTCCTTTATAAGGGAAATATTTGCCGTTGCCATAATAAGATTACCGCTGTTGATGGTGTAGCTGTCAAGTGTATAGGTTCTCGGAACCTGCATTGCAACAGAAGCAACGATTGCATCAAGCTCCTTTGAGCCGACATTCTTACGCTTACTTATACGCTTGAATTCCTCATAAACATTTGTCATATCTTCAGTTGAGATATCATAGCCCAAGAGCTTTACGGCTTTCATAACCTCTTCGAGTGAGTCATGGTCATTAAGCACAAAGCTATTATCTCCGTCAGAGGCAAGAGTAGTGTCAAGAGGTGCATTTTTCATCTTTCTTGCACTGATGAGCTTTTCAATCTGACCGACTGTTCTTGAAATCTCCGTTACTGCAACGGGACTTTCAAAGCCAAGCTCAAGGCCGAGAACGGAAACTGTTCTTGTGATGCCGTCCGTTGTTGCACTTGCTGTTGACGGAAGCAATGAGCTTTTCACACCTGCTGCGCCGGCCTTTATTGCACTGATAACACAAGCTCCTGCAAGTCCGAGTGAGTTATTGCAAGCAACATTAAGCTCAATATCTTTAAGTGAAGGAACGGCCTCGTAAAGCTCTGCGATGAAGCTTTCAAATTCATTGGGAAGCATCTGTCCGGCATCGTCACAAAGTGAAACAGAGGTTGCACCGTTTTCGATTGCCGTTGAAATTGCCTTTGCAAGAAATTCCTTTTCACTTCTTGTTGCATCATCTGCAATAAATTCAACATCATCACACAAGGCCTTTGCTCTTGAGGTCAGGTCTGCAATCATTTCAAGAACCTTGGGAGGCTTTTTGTTGCAGATATACTCCATTTGAACAGTTGAAGAGGGAACCTGAATTTGAATCCTCGGCTTTTCGGCACACTTGATTGCATCTGCAACTCTTTCAACATCCTGCTCAAAAAGATCAACCGGGACAGCTATAACGCTGTTTTTAACAACAGAGGCGATTGTTTTAATCAAAAGGACATCTGTACGCTCTTTTTTAATTGCGGGTAACTCAATCGTTGAAACATTGATCTTTGCCAATAGCTTTGCTATCTCAATTTTTTCCCTGAAGCTCAATGTGATGTCATTACACTTTGCAGCTTCCTTTAATGTGATGTCTGCGATAGATATTCTTTTCATGTCGTTTACTCCTTTTAGGAAGATTTTTTAGTAAAAAGCTGAGCAAATAAAAACGCCCTTGAAATTACAGCCGTAATTTCAAGGGCGAATAAATCCGCGGTACCACCTTGTTTACTGTCAAAGACAGTCACTTTTCAAAGCTCAAGCAAGCTTTTAGCCATGATAACGGGGCATCCGTGGTCACCTACACAAAAAATCTTCAGCGACCCTGCTCGAAAATGAGACTGATGTGTCATTGTGTGTCGGTTTTCACCACGCACCGACTCTCTGAAAGCACGACAGACAAATCATAATTTCGTCAACGCATTTACTAAATATTAAGTATTATTTTATCACCTTAGTGATTATTTGTCAATATGTTTTTCAAAAAAACATCATTTTGTGCCGAAAATTCTGTCACCGGCATCACCGAGGCCCGGAACGATATAGCCGGACTCATTAAGCTTTTCATCAAGAGCTGCACAATAAACATGAACATCGGGATGAGCCTTTGAGAAAGCTTCAATGCCCTCCGGAGCTGCAATAATGCCCATGAAACGAATTGAACGGGGGTTGCGAAGCTTAATTTGTGAAACAGCATCAATTGCCGAACCACCTGTTGCGAGCATGGGGTCAACAACGATTACGTCTCTTTCACCGATATCCTTGGGTAACTTGCAATAATACTCAACCGGCTTGAGTGTCTCTTCATCGCGATAAAGTCCGATATGTCCGATTCGTGCCGACGGAATCAGTGAGCTGATTGCTTCAACCATGCCGAGACCTGCACGGAGAATGGGAACGACGGCAAGCTTCTTTCCCGAAATATGCTTTGCGTTTGTTTTGCAAATGGGAGTTTCTATTTCAATATCTTCAAGAGGCAAATCTCTTGTTGCTTCATAACACATCAGCATTGAAATTTCATGAACGAGCGCTCTGAACTCTTTTGAAGATGTATTTTTGTCACGAAGTATTGACAGCTTGTGTTGGATAAGAGGATGATCAAAAATTGTTACATTTTCTGACATTGCTAACTCTCCTTTGTTTTACTTTTTCAGATAATATTATACACCTTGTTTAAAATAAATCAAGAGAAATTCATATAATTTTGACTGCCGAAAAATTTATATGCCTTTCATTTTCGGAAAACCGTCACTGTCAAAATCAACAAAGCCTATCCGTGCATGACGGCAGGGGTCATAAAGCGATTCTTCATCGTAGGTTCCGCATTCTTTTTCAAGATGACTGTCGGGTCTTGCGTGATAAACGAGAAGAAGCTGTCCGTTTTCATCGGTAACAAAGCTGTTGTGACCCGGTCCAACCTGTCCGGAAAGCTCCTTTGTTGAAAGGAAGGGCTTTTTCACCTTATGCCAGACCTCTTTTTTCATCAGCTCACTATCTTTGTACGCCCAAAGATAACCCATGCAGTATTCCTCGCCCGTACCGGAAGCAGAGAAGAAAATGAAAATTTTATCTTTTCCCTCTAAAACACTTGCTCCCTCATTGACACGAAACCTGACGGTTTCCCAAGGGTATTCGGGTTTGCTCAAAAGAATCGGCTCGCTGATAAGCCTCCAAGGACATTTCGGATCAATTTCAGCCATAAAAAGTGAAGAATCTCCGACAATCTCCGCCCAAATCAAATAATGCTTACCGTTGTGCTTAAAATAAGTCATGTCGAGTGAAAAGCCGTTAAAGGATACCTTATCACTGTCACAGGACTGAACCTTTCCCCTCTCTGTCCAAGTGGCGTTTATCGGGTCGGCACTATCGCATTCGAGGACATAAGGTCTTATATTCCACTTGTTGTCGCTGTCACCTGCCGCAAAGAAAATATACCATTTGCCTTGAATTTCATGAATTTCCGGCGCCCAGATATGCTTTGCCATATTTCCTTTTTCATGCGCCTTCCAAACAGTTATTTCCTCAGCATCCTTTAAGCCCATGACAGTTTCGCTTTTTCTTAAAATTATTCTGTCATAGCCGTGATTTTCATCATGCAAGGCAGGATATGAGGCTGTGAAATAAAAGTACCCGTCACTGCCCTTTGTGATAAACGGATCTGCTCTTTCAAGGATAAAGGGATTAGGATAATCGTTTTTCATAAAAAGCTCCTTTTTTTAATTACTGTGCAAAGCATTTCAGCCGACAAAAATGCCGGCTGATGTCAACTTTATTCAATTACAAACTTAACGAAAACTTTCTTGCCTTTTTTAACAATGACATGACCCTTTGAGAAAGAATCCTTGCTCACTGTATCAAATGCGGTCTTTGCTTTTTCATCATCGACTGCAACACCGCCCTGCTCAATGAGTCTTCTGCCCTCACCGCGTGACTTAATGATCTCTGCTTTAAGCATAATGTCAATAAGACTTACAGCGCCATCGGTAAAATCAGCCTCGGAAAGAACAGTTGTAGGCATATTATCTGTATTTCCCGCACCTGAGAAGAGAGCTCTTGCAGCCTCTTGTGCTTTTGCTGCTTCCTGCTCACCGTGAACAAGCTTTGTAAGCTCAAAGGCAAGAATCTCTTTTGCAGTGTTGAGCTGACTGCCCTCCCAGCTTTCCATTTTCTTGATTTCATCCATCGGGATAAATGTGAGCATTTTGATGCACTTGATGACATCGGCATCGCCAACATTTCTCCAATACTGATAAAAATCAAACGGACTTGTCTTGTTCGGATCAAGCCAAACAGCGTTGCCGGCTGTCTTACCCATCTTGTTGCCCTGCGAGTCTGTGAGCAAGGTTATTGTCATGGCGTGAGCGTCCTTACCAAGCTTTCTGCGGATGAGCTCAGTTCCGCCAAGCATATTACTCCACTGATCATCCCCACCGAACTGCATATTACAACCGTATTTCTTGAAAAGCTCATAAAAGTCATAGCTTTGCATGATCATGTAGTTAAACTCAAGGAATGAAAGACCCTTTTCCATTCTTTGCTTATAGCATTCTGCTGCAAGCATACGGTTGACGCTGAAACAAGCACCGACATCACGAAGAAGCTCAACATAATTAAGGTTAAGAAGCCAATCGGCATTATTAACCATCATTGCTTTGCCCTCACCGAAGTCAATGAAACGCTCCATTTGCTTTTTGAAGCACTCTGCGTTGTGGTCGATATCCTCTTTTGTGAGCATCTTTCTCATGTCACTTCTGCCGGAGGGGTCACCGATCATGGTTGTGCCTCCACCGATAAGTGCAATTGGTCTGTTGCCTGCCATCTGGAGACGCTTCATGAGTGTAAGTGCCATGAAATGACCTGCTGTAAGGCTGTCGGCAGTACAGTCAAAGCCGATGTAAAATGTAGCCTTACCGGTATTTATCATCTCTCTGATTTCATTTTCGTTTGTTACCTGTGCAATAAGTCCTCTTTCGACAAGTTCTTCATATATCTGCATTTTATTCAAATCCTTTCAATTTTCTGTATATGATACATTTTAATTCTTTTTCTGTCAAGGTGTATTTGCAAAATCAATAAGCTCACAAGCCGACATCACCGTTGATTTTGTGATGACATCGCCTCCGATAATACGGGCGATTTCGTAAATCTTTTCATCGTCAACAAGCTTTCTTACCTTTGTGTAGGTTTTGCCCTGCTCGGAAAGCTTTTCAATGAAAATGTGATTATCCGAGGCTGCCGCAATCTGTGCAAGATGTGTCACGCAAACGGTCTGCCTGCTTTCGGAAACTCTTTTGAGCTTATAAGCAATCTTATGTGCAGCTCTGCCGCTGACTCCCGAATCAATCTCGTCGAAAATCATGGTGTCGGCTGTTTCAAAATCCGACAGCACACACTTAATTGCAAGCATTATCCTTGAAAGCTCACCGCCAGATGCGATTTTTGAAAGTGGCTTAGGCTCCTGACCCTTGTTTGCACTGATAAGAAATTCCACCTCATCAATACCCTTTGAGGTTGCAGGAGTTTGCGAAAAGTCAACCTTGAAAACCGCAGACGGCATATCGAGATAATTAAGCTGTGCCATAACATCGTTTTCAAACGAAAGTGCCGCACGCTTTCTCTTTTCACTGATTTCCTCTGCAAGCTCAAAAAGTCTTTCGCTAAGCTCATAAATTTCATTTTCAAGCTCACTTTTCTTTTCGTCGCCCGATTCGATAAGCTCAAGCTCTTCTCGGTATTTTTCAAGAGTTGAAAGTATTTCTTCTTCCGAATCTCCGTACTTTTTTGAGATACGGTAAATTATATCCAGTCTCTCCTCGATATAATTCACATCGAATTCTTCACTCTCAAGTGTTGAAATTTCACTGCTTATCAATGCCGAGCATTCGTCAATAACATAAGAAAGCTTTTCAATGCTCTTTAAATAGTCCTCGAACGCCCCATTATACTCACTCATCTGAGCAAGAAATGAGCTTAAAGCGTAAAGATTTTGAGAGCAGCCTGCCGTGTTTTCATCACCGTTGACGGCAAGTGAAGCACCGTAAAGCGCTCTTGCAAGCTTTTCCTTGTTTTGAAGCTTCTTTTTTTCTTCAGTAAGCCTCTCTTTTTCTCCCGGAACAATTTTTGCCGATTCTATCTCATTTATCCTGTATGTCAGATATTCACGGCGCTGTTCACTGTCATCAAGCTTTTTAAGAAAAGCGGAAAGCTCCTTTTTCTTTTTGACGGCAGCGGAATAAACCTTCTTATATTCCAAAAGCTCGTCATCGATACTTGCCAAAAAATCTATATATTCAATATGTGTTTCTTTTTGTAATAAATGCTGACTGTCATGCTGACCGCAAATTGTTATAAGCTCACGTCCAAGTGACCTGAGCATCGAAACCGTAACAGGCTGACCGTTGACACGGCAAGTGCTTCTGCCGTCGGAGCTGATTGTTCTTGTGACAAGCAGCATTCCGTCGCTTTCCTCTTCAATTTCCAGTTCATTAAGCACGCCTTTTGCCGCAGAGGAAACATTTTCAAACACGGCGGTAATTTTCGCAGATGAAGCACCTGAGCGTATAATATCCTTTGAAGTGCGTTCACCGAGAACGGCATTGATTGCATCAATCACAATGGACTTTCCCGCACCGGTCTCACCTGTTATGATATTCAGACCCTTTTCAAAGCTTATATCGGCTTTTTCAATAACAGCAACATTTTCTATTTTCAATTCAGATAACATAGTGCTGTGATTCCTTTATTTATTTTTTTCCGGCAACCTTTTCAATATAGTTTTTGAAATTTTGTGCGCTCTGCTCGTCACGGCAAAGGACAAATATCGTGTCATCACCCGCAAGTGTGCCGACAATGTTTTCAATTTCAAGGCTGTCCATAGCTGCACAAGCCGCATTCGCCATACCTGCAAAGCATTTGACAACGGCAATGTTTCCGGCATAATCGACAGAAGTTACCGAGTGTGACAGTATTGAATAATACTTGCCTGAAAAATCCTGCGTATCATTGTTGACATAGGAGTATTTATACTGACCCGAAGAAACCGGAGTTTTTATAAGCTTGAGATATTTTATATCCCTTGATACGGTTGCCTGCGTAACCTTATAGCCCATATCATTCAGCTTTTGCATCAGCTCCTCCTGAGTTCCGATATCCTGCTGTTCAATTAGGTTTAGTATCGCTTCATGTCTGTTCTTTTTCATATCTTTTCTCCTTTGTCATG
>CAZBFI010000015.1:0-23006 GCA_964491165.1 uncultured Faecalibacterium sp. | reverse complement strand
TAGTCACCGAAAAGCTTTTTTAATAAGCTCATGTTATATTTCACCTCATTTATATTTTTGGGATTATATCATATATAATGAATCATTTTAACATAAAAGCCGTAAGTTTTCAACTGTTTTGTTCTCCGATGATATTTTTGTTAACAATTGGTGATTGCTTTTTTCTTTCTTTGGTGATATAATGACAGTGTAAATAAAGAAAAAAATCCGGAGTGTCACCGAGCAGTATGTTCGGTGCGGTTTTTGTGTCGGAAAACTGTCTGACTTTCGGAGGAAAAGGAGATGACTTGATTTGGATATCAAGGTTGCGATTGAAAGCTTTTTTCAACTGTCGCAGGTTGGATATTTCATTGATGCGGTTGTGAAAATGCTTCTCGCTGTTTTGTTCAGCGGTATTATCGGTTATGAAAGAGAGCATTCCCACAGACCTGCCGGCTTCAGAACACATATTCTCGTTGCCGTCGGTTCGGCACTTGTGATGATGACATCGAAATATGTCTTTCTCGAATATCAAGGTCTTACGACATTTGACCCGACAAGACTCGGTGCGCAGGTCATAAGCGGTATCGGTTTTCTCGGTGCGGGAACAATTTTGAGAGAGGGCTTTTCCGTTAAGGGACTTACAACGGCAGCATCTCTTTGGGCAGTTTCGTGCATAGGACTTGCTGTCGGTGCCGGTTACTATGTCGGAGCGCTTGTCACAACGCTTGTGATTTATCTTACACTTAACACCTTTAAGCGTTTTGTCGCAAAAAACAATCATTCAAAAAATATTTATATTGAGGCTGAAAACATGTCCCGTCAAGCCGCTGAGATCGGAACGATAGTTAAGCGTTACGGTGGTAACCTGCACACTCTGGAGGTGCTTTATGCGGACTCATCTTCAACAAAAAGGAAGAGCGATTCGGTTGTTATGAAAGCCGTTGTTATTCCCCGTGACGAAGAGAGCCTGAATCTCACGATTTCCGCAATCAGAAGCCTTGAGGGAATACGGGATCTGTATATTGATTAAAGGGAGACAGTTGCCGAAGTAAGAAGTAATAGGTAATAGTGAATAAGTAAGGTAGGGCAGAAAAGCATCGCTTTTCTGCCCTACTACACTTATTATTTCTTACTTGAATCGCAGATTCATTCTGCGGGTTCCGAGGGATCTTCAATCTCGTCTGCTCTGCCGAGAATGAGAAGAAGATATTTTCTGATGGTGTCAAAAATCATCTGGATCAAATCAATAACATCTTGCATATTCTTCATTATAAACAACTCCTTTTGTTAAATTCTAATATAATGATAACATTAAAAACTTTGTGTGTCAAGATGTTGAACCCTATTTAAATTTTCTAAAAGTGATTAAAAATTATAAAGAAATCTAAAACTTGCCTTTTTCTGTATTTAGTGTTAAAATAACAAAAAAGTGAAAAAAGGAGGTTGTTAAAATGAAAAAAACAACCCTTATTGTTATGGCGGCCGGAATGGGAAGCAGATACGGCGGACTGAAACAAATAGATCCGGTAGGTCCAAACGGAGAAATCATTCTTGATTATTCGGTTTTTGATGCTGCCGAGGCAGGCTTTGACCGTGTAATTTTTGTCATTAAGCATGAAATTGAAGAAGATTTCAAAAAAATGACTGCCGGAAAATTTGACGGCAAAATCGAGGTTGAATATGCTTTTCAGGACATCACCGATATTCCCGACGGCTTTACCGTTCCCGACGGCAGAGTCAAGCCTTGGGGAACAGGTCATGCTGTGCTTGCCTGCAGAAAGCTTATTGACGGCCCGTTCGCTGTTATAAACGCCGACGATTACTACGGCAAGGAAACCTTTAAGCTGATTCACGATGAGCTTATTGCCGAAACCAAAGCCGAGGATAAGTACAGCTTCTGCATGGTCGGCTTTAAAATTGAAAATACACTGACTGAAAACGGAACTGTCGCAAGAGGTGTCTGCTGCACAAGTGATGACGGATATCTCACCGACATCGTTGAAAGAACAAAGATTGCACTCAACGGAACAAAAATTCAGTTCATGCAAGAGGACACGGAGACTTGGACAGATATTCCGATCGGAACAACGGTTTCAATGAATTGCTGGGGCTTTTCATGTGAAATGATGAGCGAGCTTTCAAAAAGGTTTTCCGCTTTCCTCGAAAAAGGCATCAAGGAAAATCCCCTCAAATGCGAATATTTCCTGCCGTTTGTTGTTGACGAGCTTTTGAAAGAAAACAAAGCTCAGGTCAAGGTGCTTGAAACCAACGAAAAGTGGTACGGTGTCACCTACAAGCAGGACAGGCAATCCGTCACAGAAGCATTAAACAAAAAGGTTGTTGACGGGATATATCCCCAAAAGCTTTGGTGAGAAGATATATTTTCACAATTTGCACTGACAATGTTGAATTTAAAGGAATAATGTTGTAGAATATTATTCGTCAAAAAATTAACTTAACTATTGGAGGAAAAAACAATGGCAAGACCCGTATTAGTTGAAACATCAGCAAGACATGTACATGTAAGCCGCAGAGTCCTTGATATCCTTTTCGGTGAGGGCTACGAGCTGACAAAGAAAAAGGATCTTTCACAGCCCGGCCAATTCGCCTGCGAGGAAAGAGTTCAGGTTATCGGCCCTAAGGGAAGCTTCCCCGGAGTATCCATTCTCGGCCCTGTTCGTCCCGAAACTCAAGTTGAGCTTTCAGCAGGCGATGCACGCTCAATCGGTGTCAAAGCTCCGATTCGTGAGTCGGGTGATCTTGAAGGCAGCGGCGGCTGTAAGCTTGTCGGCCCTAAGGGTGAGGTTGAGCTTAACGACGGCGTTATCGTTGCAAAAAGACACATTCACATGACACCGGAGGATGCTGCAAAGTATGACCTTCAGGACAAGCAAATTGTCAGCGTTAAGGTTGACACCGACGGCCGTTCACTTATTTTCGGTGATGTTATCGTCAGAGTCAGCCCGTCTTATGCTCTTGCAATGCACATTGACACAGATGAAAGCAATGCTGCATCATGCACAATGGGACTTCAAGGCGATATTCTTTAATTCGTATTTTTCACAGGTTATGAGGTGAGAAACGGTGGCAAACAACTTTTTTGCAATGCATTCGAGAATGAAATATATCAACCGTTGGGCGCTCATGCGTAACACGGCGAATGAAAATATCAGCGAACACAGTAATGATGTTGCCGTAATCGCTCACGCTCTTGCAGTGATTAAAAATTTACGCCTTGGCGGTGAGCTTAATGCCGAGCGTGCAGCCTTTCTCGGACTTTATCACGATATGCCGGAGATTATCACCGGTGATATGCCGACTCCGGTCAAATATCACAGCAAGGCACTTCACAGCGAATTTCTCAAGGTTGAGGATTTTGCCTGCGAAAAGCTCTTGGCGATGCTTCCGGAGGATATGCGTGAATATTACCGCACGGCATTTTTCAAGGATGAGCAAGACGAATATCTTTGGAGGCTGGTTAAGGCAGCGGATAAGCTTTCTGCGTTGATTAAATGCATTGAGGAAAAAAATGCAGGCAACAGAGAATTTGAAAAGGCTCTTTCAAGCACTGAAAAGTCACTGAAAGAGATGAAACTTCCCGAGGTTGATATTTTCCTTGAGGAGTTCATTCCTGCGTTTTATCTCAGCCTTGATGAACAGAATGAGGACTGAGGTTCTCTTTGAAAGGTTCACGGCTTAACTGAATTTTAAAGGGTTTCCTTGAAAGCTTAATGCTTCACAGGAGACCCTTTTTTGAAGTAAGAGGGAATAAGTAATAAGTATGGTAGGGCAAAAAACGAAGTTTTTTGCCCTACCACTTTGTGTTTCAACGGTTTCACAAGCCTCGCCCTTAAATACATAAAAACAGACGACATTCAACCGAAGCTGATGTCGTCTGCTTTGTTGTTAAATCTCGTTTGCGGCTGCCGATTTCGTAATTTTCGGAAAATTACTGTCTTATCGGCACATGGCTTACACCGTAGCTTTTTGCCACCGGATTATTTCAAAATAAATCCGCACTTCTTCATTGCCTTTGAAAGAGTCCTGTCGGCAATTCTCGAAGCCTTTTCTGCGCCCTTTGCGGCAACCTCCATGAGATATGCCTGATCCTGCATGAGCTGATTGAAACGCTCACGCACCGGACGAAGCTCCTCGACAACAGCCTCTCCAACGGCATTCTTGAAGTCACCGTAGCCCTTGCCCTTAAACTCGTTTTCAATCTGCTCCATTGAAAGACCGGTGCAGCAAGAGTAAATACCCATAAGGTTGTTCACTCCGTCCTTGCCCTCACCGTAATATACTCCACCCTCGGAGTCGGTGACAGCACTTTTGATTTTCTTCATGATAACATTAGGCTCATCAAAAACGGAAATGAACGATTTCGGATTTGGATCGGATTTGCTCATCTTCTTTGTCGGGTCTTGAAGTGACATAACTCTTGCACCCTGCTTGCCGATGTAAGGATCGGGAATGGTGAAGGTCTTGCCGTGGATTCCGTTGAAGCGTGAAGCAATATCTCTTGCAATTTCAAGATGCTGCTTTTGATCCGCACCGACCGGCACAAGATCAGCCTGATAAAGAAGAATATCCGCCGCCATAAGCACAGGATAAGAGAACAGTCCGACATTGACATTGTCGGCATGGGACTGCGATTTGTCCTTAAACTGTGTCATTCTCGACATCTCACCGAACTGAGTGTAGCAATTAAGAATCCATGCAAGCTGTGTGTGTGCAGGAACCTGACTCTGAATGAAGATTATGCTCTTTTCCGGATCAAGACCGATTGCAAGCAAAAGTGCAAAAACCTCCGTAATTTGTTTGCGAAGCTGCTTAGGGTCTTGCCTTACCGTGATAGCATGAAGGTCGGCAACGGCAAAAGCACTGTCAAATTCATCTGAAAGAAGCTTCCAGTTTTTTAAAGCACCGAGATAGTTTCCAAGCGTGGGAATACCGGAGGGCTGAATGCAGGAAAGTATCTTTTTTCTCTTTTCCTGCTGTAAGCTTTCGGGTACGATTATCTTTTCTTCCATTTTATGTCATCCTTTCGGTTAAATACTTTTTTAGTATTATATAACTTTATCATCGGCGGGTCAAGAGAGAAAAGCGAATAGTCCTAATAAATACTTTCTTTTGTTTGAAAAAAATCAAAGATATTCAAAACAAATTTCCGACATAAAGCTACAATTACGGTTGAAAAATAAAGTTTTTTGTGTTATATTTGTTTATATGGTTTTTTAGAAGCGAGGGATTAAAATGAGAATTGGTTTTGACAACGAAAAATACATCCGTACACAGTCTGAGCATATCAGAAAACGGCTTTCACAGTTTGGTGGTAAATTATACCTCGAATTCGGCGGTAAGCTCTTTGACGATAATCACGCCGCAAGAGTGCTTCCCGGCTTTGAACCCGACAGCAAGCTGAAAATGCTCCTTAAATTAAAGGACGAGGCTGAAATTGTCATCGCCGTAAGCGCAAAGGCAATCGAACAGAAAAAGCTTCGCCGTGATCTTAACATCTCTTATGACAAAGAGGTTCTCAGACTCATCGACCTTTTCAGAAGCGTCGGACTTTTTGTCGGCAGCGTTGTTGTCACTCAGTATGACGGTCAGAGAACTGCCGAGCTTTTTAAGCAAAAGCTTCAGGATCTCGGAATCAAGGTCTTTACGCATTATCTCATCCCCGGTTATCCCTCAGATGTTCCTCTCATCGTTTCCGAAAACGGATACGGAAAGAACGAATTTGTTGAAACGCAAAGAAAGATTGTTGTTGTCACTGCTCCCGGTCCGGGAAGCGGAAAAATGGCTGTATGTCTCTCTCAGCTTTACCATGAGCATTTGAGAGGTGTTGAAGCAGGCTATGCAAAATTTGAGACCTTCCCCGTCTGGAATCTCCCTCTCAATCACCCTGTCAACCTCGCTTATGAGGCGGCAACGGCAGACCTCAACGATATGAACATGATTGACCCGTTCCATTTGGAAGCTTACGCAAAGCCGACTGTAAACTATAACAGAGACATTGAAATTTTCCCTGTTCTTCAAGCGATCTTCACAAAAATTTACGGCTTTTCGGCATATAAATCACCGACCGATATGGGAGTAAACATGGCAGGAAACTGCATTACCGATGACGAGGTCGTTCGCAAGGCTGCAAATCAGGAGATAATCCGCAGATATTATAACTGCCTTTGTGATGCACGCTCCGGCTTGGGTCAAAGCAAGGAAAAAGAAAAGCTGATGCTTTTGATGAATAAGGCCGGAATAAGTATAGATGACAGGCTTGTTGCAAAAAAAGCAAACGAAATTGCCGATGAGACCTCGCTTCCGGCTGCCGCAATCGAGCTTCCCGACGAAACGGTCGTCATCGGAAAAACGAAGGAGCTTTTAGGTGCAGCTTCTGCGGCAATACTCAACGCAATCAAGCACCTTGCCGGTCTTGACGACAAGCTTTTACTTCTTCCGGAGCATCTGATTGAGCCGGTGCAGAGCCTTAAAGTGAATTACCTCGGAAGCAAGAATCCCCGTCTGCATGTTGATGAAGTGCTTGTTGCTCTTTCCGTAAGCGCCGCAACAGATGAAAATGCGGCAAAGGCTCTTGCCTGCCTGCCGGAATTACGCGGATGTCAGGCACATATATCCGTTATCCCCTCAAGTGCAGATTCAATTATGTTCAACAAATTGGGCTTACAGCTGACCTGTGAACCCGAATATGAAAAATCAAATCTTTATGTGAAATAAAAAGTGAAAGCTTTTTATAAATAAATTAAAGTCAGGAGAAAAAATATGAGAGACTGGAGTAATTTATTGAACAAGGTGAAGAAAATGAGCTATGAGCAGATTGTTGCAAAGGGCAAGGTCATCGTTGACGATGTGCTTGATATCGTTGCAAAATATTCCGACAGCGATGCTGCAACGATTATGCTTGTAGGTCTTGCAGCTTACACTGCAACGGTGGACAACAACCTTTCCGAGATTGAAATTCAGCTGATGAATGATGTTGTCGGAATCAAGGAAAAGGATTTTCGCGGCTTTGTCAAAACTGTCAGTGAAGACGACAAAATTATCAAGGATCTTCGTGAAATCTGCCTTTGCATGACAAGTGATGAAATGGATCTTTTCGCTTATATGCTTGCGATGATTTTTGCCGTTGACGGTGAAATCAGCAAGGAAGAGGTCGATTTTCTCAAGACACTTTGTGCTTAAAGCTGACGCAAAAAACTTAAAGGGTTTCTTTGGACTTATGCAGTCTGAAGAAACCCTTTTCCGTTATTATTGAATTGTAAGCACCTTGTTTTTTTAAAAAAGCCTTTCTCTTTTTCCAATTTAACGCAGGTTAAATTTTCATCAGTCTCTTTTAAGCTTTGCTTCGAGTCTGTAAATCGGCTGACCAAGGTCGGAAAATCTCTTTTCATATTCGGTCACGATATTTCCCTCAAAATTACTGTTATGCAAGTCAAGAGAGATATTTTCAAGCTTATAATTTTCCGCGCTGAATTCCTGCAAGGAAAACTCAAAGAAGTGCATATTATCCGTTTTTTGATGAATATCACCGTTTTCGCTTAAAAGCTGACGGTATATTTTAAGAAAGAAGCTATGCGTCAGTCGGTGCTTTTTATATTTTTCCTTAGGATAAGGGCAGGAAAAATTAAGGTAAATACGCTCAATGCTTTTTTCCGGAATAAATCTCGGCAGATATTCGGCACAGCCTGCTATAAAGCGGACATTGGTAAGCTCTGCTTTCTGGATTTTTTCAACTGCCGCAACAATAACATTCTTTTCTTTTTCAACGGCAATGAAATTGATATCGGGACATCTTTTTGCCATTTCGCAAACAAACTGTCCCTTACCGCAACCGATTTCAAGGTGAACGGGATTATTGTTTCCGAAAATTTCAGCGAAGTCAAAATACTCCTTTATGCAAACGGACTTTTCAAAATTGCGTTCCTCTCTGTCTGTGTCGAGAATATATGACTCGACGGCAGCAAGTCGCTCATCAAGATATTTCTTTTTTCTCATTCTCATGGTTAACACCCCATTTTGTTTTACTACGGCGGAAATTATATCTCATTTGGAAAGCTATGTCAACAGAAAATTGTGAAGTAAAGGGAAAGTTGAAGTAAGAAGTAATATTTAATTTGATTGTATTGGCGTGCGACCGCACACTTATAAAATAAAGGGCAGAAAAGCGACGCTTTTCTGCCCTACCACACTTATTCACTATTACCTATTACTTCAAATTATGCTTTTCTTTTTGCAAGCATTCTCTGAATAGCCTTTACAAACTCAACTATGGGAATGATGAGGAATGCAAGTCCGATTGCTATTGCGTATGCCTTTGCATCAAGGTGAGTGAACTCAAACATATCTGCAAGGAAGGGGATCTCGATGATAGCTGTTGTCAAAGCGAGGGAAGCTACCATTGCACCGTAAAGAACGATGTTGTGTGACTTCTGACCCAAGCTCATGGCAACTGCCGAGCCTCTTTGTGAACGCATGTTGAATGAGTGGAAAATTTCGCACATTGACATTGTGAGGAATGCCATTGTCATGCCTTCTTCACAGTTTGCAATGTTTGTGAACTGCCAGTGTCCTACTTCAAGATATTCACCGATGAAAAATGCGGCAACGGTGAGGATTGTACACAGTAAGCCTTGATAGAATACATCAAAGCCCATTCCGCCTGCAAAAATGCCTTCCTTACTGCTTCTGGGCTTTCTTTGCATGATGTCTCTTTCGGGCTTTTCAAGGCCGAGTGCAAGAGCCGGAATACTGTCTGTTACAAGGTTGATGAAAAGAAGGTGTACGGGCTTGAGAATTGTGAAGTTGAGAATGGTAGCAACGAAAATTGAAAGAACTTCCGAAAGGTTTGAGCCAAGGAGGAACTGAATTGCTTTTCTGATGTTGTCATAAATTCTTCTGCCCTCCGAAACTGCGCCGACGATTGTTGCAAAGTTGTCATCGGCAAGAACCATGTCGGCAACATTTTTGGTAACATCTGTGCCGGTGATACCCATGCCGATACCGATATCGGCACTCTTGATTGACGGAGCATCGTTAACACCGTCACCTGTCATTGCGGTAATCATACCACGGCCACGCCATGCGTTGACGATTCTTGTTTTGTGTTCGGGCTGAACACGGGCATATACACGGTATTGAGTGACCTTTTCGCTGAAGTCCTCATCGCTTATCTTGTCAAGCTCGGCACCGGTGATTGCATAGGAAGCGTCTTCAAGAATGCCAAGCTCCTTTGCGATTGCAACTGCCGTGTCCTTATGGTCTCCGGTTATCATTATAGGTGTGATACCTGCGCTGCGGCATTCGCTGATAGCGTCCTTAACCTCAGGGCGAACGGGGTCGATCATGCCGGAAAGACCGACGAAAACAAGGTCGTTTTCAAGAGCTTCGCTTGTCTGCTGCTCGGGAACTGCGGAAAGCTTCTTCATTGAAAGAGCGAGAACACGCAGAGCCTTGTCAGCCATAGCCTTGTTGTTAGCCATGATCTTTTCCTTGACCTCTTCGGTCATCGGAACTTCGTTTCCGTCAATGATTGCCGACTTGCAACGGCTTAAAATAACATCGGGGCCACCCTTTGTAAATTGAATGTATGAGCCGTTATATTCGTGAACGGTTGTCATCATCTTTCTGCCTGAATCAAAGGGAACCTCGGCAACACGGGGATATTTAACCTTGAGGTCGTTTTTGTTAAGATCTCTTGAAAGAGCGTAAGCGACAAGAGCTGCCTCTGTCGGCTCACCGTTGACCTTGTCTGCATCAACCTCTGCATCGGTGCAAAGTGCCATACCTGTTGCGAAAAAGTCCTTGTCGGAGCAGTATGCTTCAACAACAGTCATCTTGTTTTGTGTGAGAGTACCTGTCTTGTCCGAGCAGATAATCTGTGCGCAACCGAGGGTTTCAACTGCCGTGAGCTTACGGATGATGGCGTTTTTCTTTGACATGTTTGTTACGCCGATTGAAAGAACGATTGTAACAACAGCGGCAAGACCTTCGGGAATAGCGGCAACGGCAAGTGAAACTGCAACCATGAAGCTTTCAAGGAAAACTTCAAAATCAATTGTGCCGGTGTTTCTGTATGCCATGATAGCCTGGAAAGCGAAAATGAACAGACAGATTCCGAGAACGAGCCATGTGAGAATCTTTGAAAGCTGTGAAAGCTTGATCTGAAGGGGAGTCTGACCCTCTTCAGCCTGAGCGATGGCATCGGCGATTTTACCCATCTCTGTTTCCATGCCGGTTGCGACAACAACAGCCTTACCTCTGCCGTAAACAACGGTTGAACCCATGTAAGCCATGTTCTTTCTGTCGCCTAAGGGGATTTCATTGTTCTCTTTTCCGTTAAGCATATCAACAAGCTTGCTTACGGGAACAGATTCACCGGTGAGAGCAGCTTCTTCGATTTTCATGCTTGCACATTCGAAAATTCTGCAGTCTGCCGGCACAGCGTCGCCTGCTTCAAGAACAACAACGTCACCGACAACAAGGTCCTCACTTCTGACGGAAACCATCTTTCCGTCTCTGTATACCTTGCTTGTTGCAGCGGACATTTCCTGCAAGGCTTCAATAGCCGCTTCAGCCTTGCTTTCCTGCAACACGCCGAGAATGGTGTTGATAACGACAACCACGAGAATGATAACCGTATCTGTGGGGAAAACGAATCCGCCTGCTTCAAACCATTCGGTAACTGCCGAAATAACGGCGGCGACGATGAGAATGATTATCATCGGGTCGGAAAGCTGTTCGAGGACTCTTGCAAACATAGTTTTCTTTTTGCCCTCTTTAAGCTTGTTCTTACCGTTCTTTTCGAGCCTTGTCTGAGCTTCCTGTTCGGTAAGACCTTTTTCAGATGAAGCAACATGGGTGAATACTTCATCAATAGGATGCAAATAGTGTTTCATGTAACTTTTCCTTTCGTTTTTTCGTTTTTTTATATCAAAAAAGACCTTTAACGAAGCATTTTAACTTCGTTAAAGGTCTTGCTACCTAAATTAAGGCTTGCAAACCAGCCGGTTAAGGCAAGATGTTGATTTGCAACTGAGAGCTACTCCCCTTTTATTACCTTGATATTTTATCACAAGGAAAATGTTTTGTCAACATAATACAGGGGATTTTTCGCTTTCGCTTTTTTCGGCAGGATTTTTTGTTTCATTTTCTGACGAAACGGTAATTTTGTCTCTTTTAAGCTTCACACGAAGGTAAGCGTATAACAGGGCAGCCGTGGGGATGGTTGTTGAAAGTGCCAACAGAACATCGTAAAATGTGTCAAAAAGATAGTGGAGGATAACATCGTAAGAGCCTCTTCCAAACAGTACGAAAAGAAAGCTGTCCTCCGTCGGACCCCAATAAAAGCCTTGGTTCGATGTTCCCCATATAAAGTCACCGATAAACTCGCTGACCTCCCAGGCGGGCATGATCATGCAGGAAAAGCAAAGTGAAAAAAGTGCAATGAGAAGTACATCTCTTTTTGTTTCAGCTTTAATGAGAGTTTTTGAAATGTAGTAACCGCCCAAGACACACAAAACGCCGGAAATGAAGTGCAAAAACAGGTCGAATCTTCCCACAATGCTGTAAACCATGACATAGTTTCCGCAGTAAGAGCCAAGAAAAACGATAACGGTTATAAGGCTTTGCGCACGATAGCTGATTTGTGAAAAAAAGCTTTTTTGAGGGAAAATGAGATGAATGAGTGTGATTGCAAAGGTTGCAACAAGGTTTGCGAGCAGGAGGTTTGCCTCTGCTCTGACCTCCATGACAAAAAAGGCATAGATCATGGGAATTCTTGTGCACCACCACAGAAGATAGTCTGCCGTTGTGCAGTCTCTTTTAAGCTTTTCTCTTTCGGCAAGAAGCTTACCCTTCAAAAACGCCTTTAAGGAAAAGTCGGACTTGCTTTTTTTGACATGGCTTTTTATGTAAAGAGCCTTATTTTTTCTTCTCAGCCTCAGATAAAGCAGGGCTGTTGTGAGCAGTGTTGACAGCAGTGAAAGGAGCATATCCTCGTCGGTGTCAAAAAGGGGTCTTTGCTCATGAGGGGACATTCCAAAGCCGAAGAGCCTGAAAAACCAATGGTCGTCATCAATAAATTCACAGTGAAGCAGGTTTGTGCCTTTGTAAAAGTCGATGAAAAATTCCGTAACCTCTTTTAAAATAATCAGCGTTCCCGAAAAGCACATTGAAAAAACGGCTGAAAAATTGATTTCGTTTTTTGTTTGCGGATTCTTGATTTTCTTGAAAACGAACCAGCCGATAATCACTCCGAGCATACCGAACAGAAGCTCGAAGAGTATATCGTAGTCGCCGATACCGTTTGAAAATGAAAGCCGGCTTATTAAATGAAGCTTTTGTGTTTCCATAGATAATGTTTCGCCTCGCAATAATGTTTTAATACTTAACTTCAATGATTTTTTCTTCGCCGATGAAAAGCTCGGTAACTATACACTTTCCTTTGTAAAGCTTTACCGTAGCTTTGCCGGAAAACTTTTTATCGTAGTTGATTATATCACTCAGATAATCGGGAATTTTGTTGATATCAAAGCCGTTTATGCGGTCGGCCTCAGCCAAGAATTCTTTAAATTCCTCCTCGTTTTTATATCTGTCGGAGCAAAATTCAGCTTTGTCATAATAAATTTTCAACGCCTCGTTTCCACAGCTGAGATAAACGCCCGTGTTTTTTTCGTCGGTCGTTTTGGCAAAGCCGTTCTCGTCAACAAAAACGCAGATTTTTTCCTCCGAGGGATAAAAGCCGTCGCCTGCTAAAATAAAGCCGTCGTCGTCTGAGGTGTAAATCCCTTTAAGCTTAACGGAGTATTCCGTTCCTTTTTCAATGACGGTGCTGTCTTTGAGGTTGAAGGAAGTGCCGTGAAGCAAAATGAAAGCACAGACACAAAACAGCAAAAGGAAAATTGCCGTCAAATATAATGTAAGCTTCTTTTTGGCTGTCATAAAGCAACCTCTTTTCAAAAAAAGAATCTTCCGCACAGTAATTCTATGCGGAAGGTATTATAACATTGCAAACCTTAAAAATAAATATATGTTACCATTTTGTAATTTTTATTTAACTTATTGTTTCGCCTCGAGAATAAGCTCATCACCGAGGAAAAGCTGTGAAACACTTGCTCTCCCGTTATAAACCTTTAAGGTGACCCTTCCGCTAAGCTCAATGTCCAAGACAGTGGGATAAAAGCCGTCGCTTGTTTCAAGAAAGCTTTCGTAGTCGCACTCGACGGGGATTTCTGCCGTGTTTAAGTAAATATTTTTGCCTTAAAAAGCCGTGGCAACAATATGTTACAGGGGATTTTGTGTCGAAAACAGAATTATAAACCGTAAGGCAACGACCTCTTAGGCAAAAACGCAATAAAAAGTACGGCTTTCGGGTCGATTTTTTGGTTATAAAAATGTTAAAAAAAATCAAATAAGGCTTGAAAATGCTCTGTCGGACATGATATAATGACTCAATATATTTTCAGCCTGATATAAAATAAAACACGGAAAGGAAAAAATGATTATGGAATTCAATTCAAAATTCGTAAAAGAAGGTCTCACATTCGACGATGTTCTGCTCATTCCGGCAGAATCAGATGTTCTTCCCGCAGATGTCAGCCTCGAAACTCAGCTTACAAAGGGCATAAGACTCAACATACCCGTTATGACAGCGGCAATGGATACTGTTACAGAGTCGAGAATGGCAATTGCAATTGCCCGTGAGGGTGGTCTCGGTGTCATTCATAAGAATATGACAATCGAAGATCAGGTTGCAGAGGTTGATAAGGTTAAGAGAAGTGAAAACGGCGTTATCTCAAATCCGATGTACCTTGCTCCCGACAACTATGTTTATGAAGCGGAAAATCTCATGCACAATTATCGCATTTCGGGTGTTCCCGTTTGTGAAAACGGAAAGCTTGTGGGTATCCTCACAAACCGTGACCTCCGTTTCCTTTCCGATTTTAACATCAAAATCAGCGAGGTTATGACAAAGGATAATCTTGTAACCGGCAGAGAAAACACAACCCTTGAGGAAGCAAAGATCATCCTCATGAAGCACAAGATCGAAAAGCTTCCCCTTGTTGATGCCAACGGTTATCTTAAGGGTCTTATCACAATCAAGGATATTGAAAAGGCTGTTCAGTATCCCTCATCTGCCCGTGATGCTCACGGCAGACTTCTGTGTGCTGCGGCTTTGGGTGCAACTGCCGATGTGCTTGACAGAGCAACTCCTCTTGTTGCTGCCGGTGTTGATGCTTTTGTTCTCGACTCGGCTCACGGTCACAGCAAAAATATCCTCAAGGCAGTTGAGAAGGTTAAGACAGCCTTCCCCGATGTTTCTCTTATCGCAGGTAATGTTGCAACAGCAGAGGCAACAAAGGCTCTTATCGAATCCGGTGCAGACTGCGTTAAGGTCGGTATCGGCCCCGGCTCAATTTGTACCACCCGTGTTGTTGCAGGTATCGGTGTTCCTCAGATCACTGCAATTTATGACTGCGCTGAAATGGCAGCAAAATACGGCATCAATGTTATCGGTGACGGTGGTATCAAGTATTCCGGTGAAATCGTCAAGGCAATCGCCGCAGGTGCTTCGGCTATCATGGTCGGTTCACTTGTTGCAGGCTGTGAGGAGTCACCGAGCGACACTGAAATTTATCAGGGCAGAAAATACAAGGTTTACAGAGGCATGGGTTCAATTGCCGCAATGAACAAGGGCAGCAAGGACAGATACTTCCAGACAAACAACAAAAAGCTTGTTCCGGAAGGCGTTGAGGGTCGTGTACCTTATAAGGGAACTCTCGGTGAAACCGTTTATCAGATGATGGGCGGTCTTCGTGCAGGTATGGGCTATTGCGGTTGCGGAACAATCGACGAGCTTAAAACAAAGACTCAGTTTATCCGTATCACAAGCGCCGGACTTATCGAAAGCCATCCCCATGACATTTCGATCACAAAGGAAGCTCCCAACTATTCAACAGGCTCGGGCAACTGATAAGCAAGCGTTCGCTGAAAAAAATAAAAACAGACAAAGGGTTTCTTTTCGGTGTGAAAGCCGAAGGGAAGCCCTTTTAAGCTTAATGGGAGAGTAAAAAAGCTGAAAAGTCCACGGATTTTTTCGACAGATACTGCGTTTATGTATAATTTGTAAATCGAAAATTAAGTTTATATTGACATTTTCACAGTAAAATTATATAATTATTGAAAATAATTCTTTGAAATAATATGGAGGTAAGAAACTATGAAAAAACTTTTGGCAATAGTCCTTTCATTGCTTACGGTGTTCAGTATCGTTTCACCGGCTGCAGCGGTAAATGAAGAAAAGCTTCCGATAATTTACCTTGCAGGTAAGGGCAACAGCCCTATTTACAAAACAGATGCAGATGGCAATTTTCTTCTTGACGAAAACGGTCAAAAGATTGAGGCTGCAAACTTGAAGCAGCCCGGCGGAATGAGCAGAGGTGACTATATTCTTTCAAAGCTTGAGCCGGTTCTTTCGGAGCTTCTTTTTGCTCTTGCAAGCGGCAATTATGAGGACTATATACAGTCTCTCGTTGATTCATTCGCACCGATTTATCAGGACATCGTTTTTGATGAAAACGGTGAGAATAACTATTCTAAAATTGATTGGGATTATTCCGTGCAGACTCCGACAAGAGGTGCAGGTGGCTTCAATTATTACTATTTCAACTATGACTGGCGTTATTCCGTTTATGACACGGCAGATCAGCTTCATCAGTTTGTCGAATATGTCTGCCAAAAGGAAGGCGTCGATAAGGTAAATATCCACGGTCGTTGCTTAGGCTCAAATGTTGCAATGGCTTATGTTGCAAAGAGCGAGGCAGGTCTTTATGACACACCGTTCAGAGTTAAGAACTTTGTTCTCAACACAACACCCGTTGACGGTTATATCACTCTCGGCGCACTTTTGTCCGGTTCGGTTACATTCGACGATGACACAATGGATCGTTTCGTCAGCCTTTATCTTAACGGCTCGGATATGTTTGAAGATCCTCTCCTTGAATCTACTGCCGTTGTGTTTGTTTCACTGATGAATCAGGCAAAAATTCTCGGCTGGGGCTGTGAAAAGGTTCAGGAATTTTATGAGAAGATCGATGATGAGCTTGTTCCTCAGCTCGCACTTGTTTCTTACGGCTCATTCCCGTCATATTGGAGCATGGTCGGTAATGACTATTATGACAAGGCAAAGAGCGTTGTTTTCGGCAAAGTTCAGGCTGAGGGTAAATATCTCAGCACTATCGAAAAGATTGATGAATATTACAACATGATCTCTGCTTGCGATCCGGAAACGGGAGCACCGCTTTATGAGTCGATTCTCAAAAGATGTGAAAGCGATTACGGAATGAAAACCGCTGTTTTCGCAAAGTACGGCTCACCTTCAATGCCCATCTTTGAGGGAAGTGAAATTACGGGCGACGCAAGAGGTACTGTAACAGAGCTTTCACTCGGTGCAATCGGAACAACAGTGGGCGAAAGCTTCACCGATGCACAGCTTAAAAAGCTTGAGGCACTTGACGGCTACAATGCAAAGTATCTTTCACCCGACAAGAAGGTCTATGCAGGCACTTGCCTTTTCCCCGAAACAACATGGTTCTCAAAGAACATGGCTCATGATCAGCTGAATCAGATTGACCCCATCGCAACCGAATTTTTCCTTGCCGACGGCAATTTCACCGTTGACAGCGATGCAAGATATCCGCAGTTCCATGAGTACACCAACGGCAAATTCAACGTTGTTTCGCAAGAGGACGAAGCCGATAAGCTTTGGGCAAATAATCCCTATGTTGTTCTTATCAGATTTATTAAGCTTGTTTTGAAATTCTTAACCGCACTCATTAACGGAGACCTTGCATTTGATTTCGGTTTTAACAGCCTTGTGAAATAAAAGCGTTGTCATTTACCGACACCATTTGAATTTAACAGTAAAAGAGCAGACCTTTCATTTGAATCGTCTGCTTTTTTTGTTTAATATTTTATAAATATTTTTAAAAAACATTGACGGCTAATTGCTGTAATGTTATTATAATTGTATATGCTGTGCTTCAGGTGCAGTGTAAAAAAATAAGGAGTGGATTTTATGAAGAGGACATTTGCAATCATTCTTACCATTGCTCTTTTTTTGGGAACATGCTTGCCGGTGCTTGCATTGAGCGAAGAGCGTAAAGAAGACAATGTAAGCTTTTTGAAGCTTGTTGTTCCTGAAAATTGGGAAATGGAAATCGGTGACAGCAGAACAGTTGAAGCTGTCATGAACGGCACTGAAAACAGAGTGCTGACCTGGAGTGTCAACCCGCAGGAAATTGCCGAGGTTGATATGTGGGGCAGAGTAACGGCTCTCAAGGAGGGTACGGCTGTTGTTACCGCACAAAACAAAGACGGACTTACCGACAGCGTTGAGCTTAGTGTTGTCAAGGAAAGCACTAAGATGAAAACGGAAATCAAAAAGGTTGATTTCACAAATGAAGCTGTTGCAGAGGGAACTAACCTGCAAAAGCTTGTCACACGCTATGAGTTGGACAGCAAGGATGTGCCGTCTGAGGTTAAGGACACGAAAAAATATGCCGAGGCTCAAAAGGCTGTTACTGCTGACGGAGCTGTTTGGGAAATCACACAGTACGGTGTTTTGCGTACAGATGAAAACGCAGACAACGAAAGAAATGTCAAGCAGCGCTTCATGGGCGACAGATACTTCTATTCAAATGACACAGCCGACGGAAAGGTTCTCGCTGTTTTCGCTGACGGCAAAAATGGCATCTGGACTGTTATGGCAGAGGGCTACACACACATTGAAATGGTTGAAATGAACGGCACTGACAAGGCTGTTTTAATGAGCGATACAACACAGGAAATCGTTGCAAGAAGAAACATGGTTGCCAACGCTTTTCTCATTGACGGAGAATGGGTTCCGTTTGAAACCGACAATGACGGACTCTGGACTTCAATGTACGGCGCAGGCGAGCTTATGCGTTATGCCGTTTTGAAAAACGATAAGAGTGCCACAGCTGAAGAAATCGCAAAGGCAAAGGAAATTGCCACTCTTTCTGTTGAAGCTGTTTTGATGCTCACTTATATTTCCATGCGTGAGGGTACGGTTGAAGCTTATAACCGTGCACAGAGAAACGGTACAGTCACCGATTATGACCTCGGTAAGTATTACACCAACGAGGCAATGCTTGTCGGTGGCGACTATTCACAGAACATACCCGCAGAAAGTCCTGCAAAGGCTTTTGATGATATGTACAGCTCATATATGCGTATCGGTAAGAGATCCTACATGCAGGATTATGAGGAAAACCTCAAGCTCTTTAACAAAGAGGGCTGGTCAGATCCTTCGGTAACTGAGGGCGATTATGCTCAGCGTACCAGACTTCTTGAGGGCTTCTGGGCAAGAACATATTCTTTCAAGAGCGAAAAGAACGATAAAACCGGCGACTATTCCGGTAACATCTATTGGTCACATAACGGTGACGGAACGGCAACAGGTGTCTCCACAAAGAAAAACAAGGACGGCAGCGACTTCCTGCTTCACAGCGAAAACATGCGTGGGGTTGAGGTTAACGCAACCGGCTCTGTTCCCGAAAGACTTTGGAATGATCTTATCGGAGCAGATTATGACATCACGGACATCACTTATAAGGGCGACACAAGCTCCGACGAAATCATCGGACATCTCTTCCTTTATAAGCTTGCTTATGACATTCTCGGACCTGAAGATCCCGAATTGAAGGCTTTGCTTGCAGAGACAATGGAAAAATTTGCTCAGCACATTGTTGACAACTCATACTGCTTGGTTGACGGAACAGGCCAGCCGACAACATGGGGTAAGTTTTCGAGAACCTCTTTGCACAACGGTCAGACCCTCGGTGGTTCACCGCTTAATGCACTTGTTATCCTCACTGCATTCAAGGTTGCTGCTTATATCACAGGCAATCAGAAGTGGGAAGACGAATACAGAATGGCAGCACTTGACGAAAGCTATCAGTATGCAGAGATTATGACTCAAGAGGGTGAAAGATACAACATGTGTATTCTCGAATATGCAAACAGTGTTTCACCCGTTCTCGGCTTCATTCTCCGTCCTCTTGTCGGAACTGAGACCTTAAAGACTCTTTACAGAATGATTCTCAACTATTCCGACGAGGAAATGGCAATGCTCGGCTTCTACACCTTGTTCCAGCTTGAAGATGATGAGGAGCTTTTGACTTATTACAGATCGGCTATTGATGATTGGTGGTATTCAATGAGCTTTAGTGAAAATGCTCTTTGGTATTACATTTATCAGCTCGCTTATCCCGACGAGGTCAAGACCGACTATTACGGCAACAACCTTGTTGACACTGCTGCTTGGGTGCTTGAACGCCATCCGATCGACACAAGACGCTACGGTGCAAGTAATCCCATGCGTGACGATGTTTGCGAGCTTGACCTTGAAGAAGTCGGCATTGACGGAACAAGAATACTTTCCTTTGATTTGCAAGGCTACACACCTTTGTTCTGGAATTCAAACAGCAATGTGCTTAAAATGATCGGTATTGTTTTGGGCTTGGGCAAATTTGATTGGAAGGTAGCCCCCGCAGATGAGCGTTCAATGCACAAGTACAACGGCTCAACATATAATCTCGACGGCAACTATAACCCCAACGAGATGGAGGGTTCAACAACTTACACTCTTCCGTATTGGCTCGGAAGATATCACAATATGCTTGAAGTACCCGAGGCTGTAAGCTGATTTAATATTTACACAAATTTTATTGCTAAGCGGAATTTCTTGTGGTACGCTTTATATGTATTTCCGTTAAATTTTGTGAGGGATTTATATGAAAGAAAAGCTGGGGAAGAAGGTAAGAAGCGGTCCGCCTGTTCCGGAGGATAAGCGCATCGACTTATATAAGCCGATGGTTTATCAGGATCCGTTTTTAATGAAGCTTTTTGCCTATCCGGTTGTAACGGTGAGAAGGCTTATCTCACACGCAAGAATCAAAAAGGTCAGAATGGACGGCTTAAAAGGGCCGTATATCATCGTCTGCAATCATAATGCGTTTTACGATTTTTATATCATGGTTTCGGCAACAATGCCCTTTACCTGTGTCTACCCTGCTGCCGTTGACGATTTCATCGGCAGAGAGTGGTTCTTGAGAAAGGGCGGCTGCTTGCCAAAAAGAAAATATACTTATGACCTGAACACTGTCAGACAATGTATCCGTGCAATTAAGGACGGAGAAAGCTACGGCATATTTGCCGAGGCGAGATATTCGCTTTGCGGTGTTACGGAAATGGATGCAATGACTGATGCAGTCGGTCAGCTTGTTAAAATGATGGGAGTGCCTTGCCTGACCTTCACAAGCAGGGGTCACCACATTTACGATCCTTTTTGGGGCAATCATAAAAGCCGTCACATGAAATATACCGAGGCAGTTCTCGAACAGATTTTTACTGCTGATGAGGTTAAAAAAGCGTCGGTTGAGGAAATCAACAGGAAAATCCGTGAGCATATTTACAACGACGATTGGCGTTGGCAGAGCGAAAACAGAGTCAAGGTGACTTATAAAAAGCGTGCCGAGGGCTTACACAAGCCGCTTTATCAATGTCCGCACTGTATGGCGGAATATAAAACGGATTCCAAGGATGATACGATTTTTTGCAAAAGCTGTGGAAAGTCGTGGCGTCTTAACTATTATGGTGAGCTTGAAGCAAGCGACGGAAAGACGGAATTCAAGTTTCCGTCGGACTGGTATCAGTGGCAAAGAGAGCAGGTTGAAAAAGAGGTCAAGGAAAACCGATATCATTTTGAATGTGACTGTCATGTTAACGATTTGCCTAATTCAAAGGGCTTTGTAAGGCTTGGAAGAGGAAGGCTTATTCACGACATCAACGGCTTTAAGGTTGAAGGAACGAGAGATTATGACGGTGAAAAGTTTGAGATGAAGGTTGATTCGGCAGTTCAAAACTCGATTCATGTTGAATACAACTACCGATACGGCAACGGTCTGGACTGCATTGATCTCAACACTCTGTCTGACACCTGGTATGTTTTTCCGGAAAACTGCGAGTTTTCGGTCACGAAAATAACCTTAGCGACGGAAGCAATTTTCAAAGAGGTTCGCAAAAGAAAGCAGCAGGAGAGGGAAAACGAAAAGAAGAAAAGTGAGAATAAAAGTTAAAGCTTAAAATATAACTGCCACAAATCGCAAAACGGTTTGTGGCAGTTTTTTGCCTGAACATACTTCTTACCTATTCCCTCTTACCTCTTACTTCAAAAATCGGGATCCTTTAAGCTTTCGCCAAAGAATCCCGATTTTTTATGTTTGTTAAAATCAAACAGCTTCACTTGTTGATTCGTCACTTTCGTCATCCTTGGGTTTGAAAAGCTCGGCAATCAAGTTGAATATGGTCATAAGCAGTTCAATTACCTGTCCTAATGTCATAACGGTTTCTCCTTTCTTTTGAATTTATATGTAAGATATTACATTTGGTTTAACGGAGCGTTTAAGCATTGGCTTTGAGCGCCTCTCTTTTTTCTTTCAATGCCTTTTCAATTTCAAGCATGTGTTCCTTGTCGTCGTTGTCGATGAAAAGGATAACGATGAGATACAAAACAGAGCCGATCGCAGGACCGAGAATGAAATGATGCCAACGGTACTTGATGAAGCGTACAGAGGTTTGAGCGTTGATGACGGTCTGGTTTGCCGCATGCTTGATGTTTGCATCAAAGCCGAGGAATTTGAGGAAATATCCTTGAATGAACTTGGGAATTGCACTTGTGAGCTTTGAAACGAAATTTTGCATGGAGAAGGTGATTCCCTCGGTTCGCTTACCGGTTTTCAGCTCAACCTCATCAATCGAGTTTGTCAGAAGTGAGCGATGGGCAATATCTTTCATGTTGGTGAAAATCTGAGCCGTTCCGAGAAGAACCATAACGATGGCAAGATAACCGATGTTAAGGAATCTGTCATTTGCACCGATTGCAAAAGCGGCAATACGGGCGACTATCGTGGCGGCTTCGGAAAAAACGAGCAGCTTTTTGTTTCCACCGAGCTTGTTGATAAGCTTAACGGCAAAGAACATTGCAAAAGCACCGGGAATACCCATGACAAATCCGTAAACTACCTGAGCAGTACCACCGGAAATTTCCGTTCCGAAAAGATTATATGAGATGCCCTCGGATTCAAAAAAGTATTCCCACGGCAGAGAAATAGAGATGCTTTGCACGATACGGGCAAGGCAGATGACAATCAGCGTTTTGTTGTGTCGCAGATTGGCGATTTCCGCAAAAATACTGCACTTTTCTTCATCTTCAGCCGGCTCAACCTTTTCTTTCATTCTGTAAGCGAGCATGGCTATAATCATGCCGCCCAAGCCGAAAACAACAGCACCGAAGGAGTATGTATTTTTTTCGGACATGATGCTGTTTTTGACAAAAATATCCTTGAAGGTGGGGAAAAGTCCTGCAATGGTCGAACCTAAGCCGGCTGCAATCGAAATCCATTGAATAACACGCCGCCGTTCATCGGAATCCGGACTCGACATTGCCGCTATGCCCCAGATTGATATATCCTGCAAGGAATAAAAGACATCGAAAAGCAGATATAAAATTAGAACAAATGCGATTGTCTTGCTTTGCTCAAAGCCGAAATCAATGAACATCAAAACAGTCAGAATACCTATTAAAGGAGGTGTCCACAAAAGAAAGGGCCTCATTTTGTAGCCGGGCTTGTGCTTTCTTCTGTCGATGAGTCCTCCGACAAGGGGATCGTTGATTGCATCCCAAAGCGTGCTTATTCCGGTGACAATACCGGTTTTTTCGGAGGGTATTTTCAAAATGGTGTTAAGATAAACAAAAAGGCGGTTTGAAATGAAGTTGTAGGTCATGTTTTGACCCGTCAGGCCTGCCGAATATGCAAGCAAGCGGTTGTTTGCAACCTTCGTTTCGGTTTCCTGCTTTGAGAACATAAAAAACGGATTGAATTTCATATTTATCTCCTTTCATTTTCTCCTTGAAATTATTATAT
>CAZBFI010000014.1:0-23928 GCA_964491165.1 uncultured Faecalibacterium sp. | reverse complement strand
ACCGATGTTTCTTTACACATCTTTTTTGGTTCGGGGGGTTATTTCTGTTCAGTCTTGTTATCTAACATTCTTTGGACAACCTCTCTTTCTGCAGAATGCTTTGATGCCGTATTTTCACATTTTGTATTTCTGTTTAAAAGTTTATCGGTGTGTTGTCTTTGTTTGTTTTCTTCTTATTTTCCTGTTTATTTTTGTTTTTTTTGTTTTCTGCTTTTGCTTTTACTTTTTATCGGTTCGTAAATCTTTTAATACAAAATGCTTTTATACGGTTTTTTTACCTGTACATCGGTATCACCTTTCCCTTTCTGCAAGTATAATATAACATAAAGTTTTCAACATTGCAAGATGTTTTTTGTACAAATATAACATATTCTTTTTATGCAAGAGGGAGAAAATGGGAGCGATAGCCGTTTTTCTATTGACTGCGTGCCGTAATTTTGATAAAATAGTAGTGTTGGGTGTCTTTTCGGAACACAAAAAACGAGATAAATCAAGGGATTCCTTTAAGTGCAAGGCTTAATGGAATCCCTTTTGAGCTTTTAAGCAGTGCAGGAGAGAGCGAGTGTGACAGTTCAAAGCAAATTCGGGTGTTGTCAAGCTTCAAACAGCTTTTGACAAAAGCTGTCGGTAAATTCGTTCAAGGCGTCAAAGTCCATCGCATCAATATAAATTTCTTCAAGCTTGTCGTGAACCGATTTGGCTTTTTTCAAATTTGCGACACTCTCTTTGATAAGCTCGGCTTTCACCTTGTTGTTAAAGCGGATAACGGAACGGCTTTCCTTGAATGAATCGGTCATGAATCTTTTTGTGTGAATCACTCTGTCACACGGCGTTTCGGCAGCTGCACCGTTTGTTCTGACAAGAGCGATTCCTCTTTCCGGCACAAGCAGATGCTCGCTTTCATTGGGATTCATCGGGCAGTGAGCGAATATTGCCGTCAGTCCGTTTCTTATTGCGCCCTCGCCGATCCTTTCGGTGACAAGTGAAGCCACAACGCCCTCGCTGTCCTCGATTCCTATGACTCTCGGACAAAGAGCCTTAACGGTTTCACAAAGGAAGATGTTGCCCTTTGGGGTGATTGCACTCAAAAAGCGTTTTTTTCTTTCACCGGGTGCTTTGACGGATTTTGACGACAGCTCACGATAAATGAAGCGTGAAGAAAAGCTGTCGATTTTTTCGCGACGCAGGCAGGAAAAAGCGATTTTTCTTGTCTGAGAATCAATGTGACCTGCTGCGGCAAGATATTTTGCACTTCTTGTGTGATAAATCGAGTTTTCGAGAAAGAGCCGTCTTATTTCATCGGAATTTTTCTTGAGCTTTTTTTCGTTCCAGAATGCACCGAGGTTAATTATGTTTTCAACCGAACCGGGAAACCTCGGCTCAACGATGTGCGGTGCAGTGCCGTCGCAGATGCAAAAGGATATTTCCGGAATGATGAGGGCATCGAGGCTGCTCGGATCCGATGAGCAATAAACCCGTTCAGATGAAAAGCCTCTTTCCTCAAAGGCTCTTGCAATTTTTTTCATGAAGGTTGATTTGCCAGAACCGGGGCCACCCTTTATTATATAGGTATCGCTGTTTTTATAAGGATTATAAAGCTCATCAAAGAATGAAACAAAGCCTTTCGGAGTGTTAGCTCCGAGAAAGGATGCACTGATTGTTGCCATGAAATTGCCTCCTTATTGGATTTTCATTAATATATTATTCCGAAAGCAGTGTTTTTGTCACAAATATGTGTTGATTTTTAAGAGTGTTTTGGTGTACAATAAAATGTAATGTTATAACCTGTTTTTACAAAAAAGAAAAAATGCAAAAATTTAATCGGAGGTAAAAAATGAACATCAACAATTCAATTAACAAGCTTGTCTCTTACGGGCTTTCTTGCGGGCTGATTGAAGAAAGTGACAAAATTTACGCAACGAACAGGATTCTTGAAATTCTCGGCATTGATGAATATGAATGTCCGTCAGCCGACAACGAGTGTGACAGCCTTGAAAATATACTTGCAGAGCTTCTCGATTTTGCAGTTGAAAAGGGTATTATCCAAAATGACATCACAAGCAGGGATCTTTTTGACACAAAGCTTATGAGTGCGTTGGTTCCGAGACCCTCCGAGGTTATCGACACATTTTATGAATTATACGATGAGCTTTCACCGCAAAGTGCAACGGATTATTATTATAAGCTCAGCCGTGACACAGATTACATAAGAAGATACCGTATTGTCAAGGACATGAAATGGAAGGTTCCGTCGGATTACGGCGAGCTTGACATCACAGTCAACCTTTCAAAGCCGGAAAAAGACCCCAAGGCTATCGCCGCAGCAAAGCAGCTTGCACAAAGCTCTTATCCCAAGTGTCTGCTTTGCGTTGAAAATGAGGGCTATGCAGGAAGACTCAACCACCCTGCAAGGCAGAACCACCGTATCATTCCCATCACGATTGACGGGGCAAGGTGGGGCTTCCAATATTCACCCTATGTTTATTATAACGAGCATTGCATTGTCTTTAACTCGCTTCACACACCGATGAAAATTGATGCAGCTGCTTTTAAAAAGCTGTTTGACTTTGTTGAGCTTTTCCCGCATTATTTTGTCGGCTCAAATGCTGATTTGCCAATTGTCGGCGGTTCGATTCTTGCTCACGAGCATTTTCAGGGCGGTAATTATGAATTTCCCATGGCAAAAGCTCCGATTGAAAAAGAGGTTGTTTTCAAGGAATTTGAAAATGTTAAAGCAGGCATTGTTAAGTGGCCCATGTCGGTTATAAGAATCAGCTCCGAGAACGCTCAGAGTCTTGTTGAGCTGGGTGGCAGGATTCTCGAAAAATGGAGAGAATACACCGATGAAAATGCTTATATCTTCGCTCACACCGACGGCGTGCCTCATAATACGATTACTCCGATTGCAAGAAAAAGGGGAGAGCTTTTTGAGCTTGACCTTGTTTTGAGAAACAACATCACAACCGATGAGCATCCCGACGGACTTTATCATCCCCATAAGGAGCTTCACAACATCAAAAAGGAAAACATCGGACTCATCGAGGTCATGGGACTCGCAGTTCTTCCGTCAAGGCTCAAAAATGAGTTGAAGCTTGTTGAAGAAGCAATCCTTTCGGAAAAGGACATAAGAAGCTGTCCGGAAATTGCAAAGCATGCCGATTGGGTTGACTCCTTCAAGGCTGATTACAGCTTCACTGAGGAAAACACTCAGGATATTCTCAAAGCGGAAACGGGCAAGGTTTTTGCAAAGTGCCTCGAACACGCAGGCGTTTATAAGAGAGACGAAAACGGCATGAAAGCATTTTTACGCTTTGTTGACAAGGTGAACGAATAATAAAAAAATAAAGACAAAATCTAAATTAAAGGCAGTCTATCTGTTCAGGGAGGATTTTTAATGGATAATTATATTGTAAACGACGGAAAAAACGAGATAATAGAGGTTGATTCGGTGAAATACAGCAGACTTTGCATCCGCACTCATGTTATCACCGAAAAAGATGACATTGTCGATGTTGCACTCAAATATGCAAAGCCTCACATCGAAAAGGATGATGTGCTTTTCATCACCGAGAAAATTGTCGGCTGCACTCAGGGCAGAGCAATTCCTCTGTCGGAAATTCATCCGAGAAAGCTTGCTGTTATTCTTTCCAAATTTGTGCTTAAAACACCCTACGGAATCGGTCTTGCAATGCCGGAGACAATGGAAATGGCTCTTCAGGAATGCGGAACGGCAAGAATCCTTTTTGCCGCGGCTGTTTCCGCTGTCGGAAAGCTTCTCGGTAAAAGAGGCTGGTTCTATATGATAGCAGGTGAAAAGGCAAGGTCAATTGACGGCCCGTGCGACTGCACGCTTCCGCCGTATAACGAATGTGTTTCACTTGCACCGCTGAATCCCGATGAGGTCGCAAAAAAGGTCAGCGACGCCATCGGTGCAGCTGTCATCGTTACCGACATCAACGACCTTGGCGGCAACATTCTCGGCACTTCCTCTCCGGATATGGACAGAGAGCTTTATGTGAAAATTCTCAAGGATAACCCACTCGGTCAGTCAAGCGAGCAGACACCGATGGGCATTATACGCAAAAGCAAATAATCTTCTGTCGAAAGGAGCAGTAAAATGAGCAAATACACAAAAGAGGATATCATAAGAATCATCAAGGAGGAAAAGGTCAGCTTTATCAACCTCCAATTCACCGATATCATGGGTACACTCAAAAGCGTTTGCCTTACAGTCAGTCAGCTTGAAAAGGCACTTGACAATAAATGTATGTTTGACGGCTCATCAATAGACGGCTTTGTCAGAATTGAAGAAAGTGACATGCAGCTTCATCCCGACCTTGATTCGTTCGTGATTCTTCCGTGGGATTGCGAGTCGGGAAAGACGGCAAGATTCATCTGCGATGTTTATAATTCGGATGGCACACCCTTTGAGGGCGATCCGAGATATGTGCTTCGTCGTGCAATCAAAAAGGCGGCGGATATGGGCTTTGAATGTTATGTCGGCCCGGAATGTGAATTTTTCCTTTTCCATCTTGACGAGCATGGAAAGCCGACAACAAAGACCTATGATGCGGGCGGATATTTTGATTTAGGGCCTGTTGACAGAGGTGAGGGCTGCCGGAAGGAAATTTGCCTTTGCCTTGAAAAGATGGGCTTTGAAATTGAAGCTTCACACCATGAGAATGCAACGGCACAGCATGAAATTGACTTTAAATATGATGAGGTTTTACGCACTGCCGACAATGTTATGACATTCAAGCATGTTGTTAAAAATCTTGCAAATTCACACGGACTTTATGCAACCTTTATGCCAAAGCCTGTTTACGGAATCTGCGGCTCCGGTATGCACATCAACCTTTCTCTTTTCAAAAACGGAAAGAATGTTTTCTGCGATGAAAATGACACTGCCGGACTTTCAAAGCTTGCTTATAACTTCATTGCAGGCGTCATGGAGCATATCAAGGAAATAACAATACTGACAAATCCCATTGTCAACTCTTATAAGAGACTTGTCCCCGGCTATGAAGCTCCCGTGTATATTGCATGGTCGGCAAAAAACAGAAGTCCTCTTATCCGTATTCCCACGGCAAGAGGAACGGGTACGAGAATCGAGCTGAGAAATCCCGATCCGGCAGCTAACCCTTATCTTGTAATGGCTGCGGTTCTTCAGGCAGGTCTTGACGGAATCGAAAGGGATATGACACCGCCGGCTCCCAAGGATTCAAACATCTTTGACCTTACAGCCGAGGAGAGAAGAGCAGCCGGAATTCACTCTCTTCCGAAAACTCTGCGTGAGGCAACAAAGGAGTTTATTGCAAGCGATTTTGCCAAAAAGGCAATGGGCGAGCATATACATAAAAAATATATTGAGGCAAAACAGGAGGAGTGGAGAGAATACTCCACCAGAGTTTCCCAGTGGGAAATTGACAAGTACCTCGGAAAATACTGATTGAAAGAGAAGTCATAATGAATTATAAAATTAACCCCCTTGCTTTTACGGGAATTTTTGCCGTACCCGATGTTGTTGTTGACGAGAATCTGCGTCTTGCCTCGGCAATTCACCTTAAAACGCTGTTATATATGCTCCGTCACAGTGCAAGAACAGATGTTACGGTTTCGGAAATTTCAAAGGCTATCTGCTACGATGAGGCAGAGGTTTGCGATGCACTGATTTTTTGGGAGCAAAGAGGACTTGTTGTTAAAAACGGCTCTTTGCCGGTTTCTCCCGTGACGGCAGAGTCATTTCAGAATGAGCCTACCGTTAAAGCTCCCGTCAAAGCTCCCGTTAATACGGTGACGGAAACAAAAAAGGTTGAAGAAATTCCCGTCGTCAAGCCGAATCTCGAACAGGTGGCGGCAAGACTTCAGGAAAGCGAGGAGCTGAGACTGCTTTTTGCGGAAGCACAGAACATTCTTGGAAAAACGGTCGGTTATGACGGTCAGTCAACACTCATCATGATGCATGACAGCTACGGCTTGCCTGTGGAGGTCATTCTCATGGCGATTGAATATAACAAGGCAAAAGGAAAGACAGGCTTTGCCTCCATTTCAAAAACAGGCAGAGAGTGGAGCGAGCTTGAAATTGACAGCATTGAAGCGGCTGTCGAATACATTGAAGCGCATAACATTGTTGATGAAACATGGCACAAGCTTATGAGCATGACGGAATTTACCAACAGGAATCCGACACAAAAGCAAAAAAGGTTTCTCACTGCGTGGACAAAGGAATACGGCTATAATGCCGACATGATTTATTTTGCTTATGAGGAGTCGATTGACAGAACCGGAAAAGCAAATTTTGAATACATGGATAAGGTTATGTCAAACTGGCACAAAAACGGTGTCAGAACACCGCAGGACATTCAGCGTGAAAAAATCAAATGGCAACAGCAAAAAAGTAAGCAGTCGGCTTCAAAAAATGCCGCAAAAAAATCCCCCGGAGAAAGACGGGAGCCGACCTTTGATGTTTCCGAATTTACAAAGAAGGCTGTTGGCATAAAATATGTTCAGCCGCAAGACGACAACTGAAAGAGGTGAGACGAATGGCATATAAGCCGATAGTTTATCAAATGGCAAGCTCTGAGCTTGAAAGAAGAAGAAAAAAAGCCGAAAGAGAAAACGATGAACGCAGATTGAAGGCTGTTTCGCTTTGCCCTGAAATTGCACAAGTCGAAGCGGAAATCGCATCCTACGGACTTGATGCCGTCAAAGCCTTGGGAATGGGCGGAGATGCCGAAAAATATATTCGTGAGCTTTCTGTCAAAAGCCTCAATGCACAGCAAAGGAAAAAACAGCTCCTCAAAGGTGTCGGCTTGAGCGAGGATTACCTTGAAGTCAGATATACCTGCCCGAAATGTAAGGACACCGGCTCACATAACGGATATTTCTGCGAGTGTCAAAAAAGAGAGGTTGTCAATCAGGCAAAGCTTCTTCTCGGAAAGACAACACCGCTTAAAAATTCAACTTTTGAAAGGTTTTCTCTTAGCTATTACCCCGATGTTATCGATCCCGTCTTAGGCGTCAATCAAAGGGAACACATGACAAGCGTTTTCAATTTCTGCAAGTCCTATGCGGAAAATTTCACCAAAAAGGCACAGTGGCTCATCATGTACGGCGGAACAGGACTCGGAAAAACACATCTGTCCCTTGCAATTGCAAATGTCGTCATTGAGCGTGGCTACGGTGTTTATTACGCAAGCATTCAGACCATCATGGAAAAGCTCGAAAGGGAGCATTTCGGAAGAAAAACAGCCGATGAAAGCGAAAAGGACTCAATCACCTCTGCCGATCTTCTCATCATCGACGACCTCGGTGTTGAGTTTGTCACTCAATTCACCGTTTCGGCTCTTCACGATGTTTTGAACACAAGACTTTTGAAGGGCTTGCCGACGATTATCAGCACAAATCTTGAAATGGATGAAATGTACGAAAAGTATACTCAGAGAATAGCGTCAAGGCTTTTCGGAAACAGTCTTCCCCTCGCTTTCTGCGGAAAGGATATAAGACAACGAAAATAAAATCAGGAGGGCCGCCATGAAAATTCAACAATCAGCGGAAAACTATCTTGAAACTATTTACATGATCACTAACAGCAAGGGCTATTGCCGTTCAATAGACATTGCAAATGAGCTTGGCTTTTCAAAGCCGAGTGTCAGCATAGCAATGAAGAACCTGAGGGAAAACGGATATATTGATGTTTTGGGAGACGGAAAAATCGTTCTTCTTCCTCCGGGCAAAAAAATTGCAACAGACCTTTACGAAAGGCACACCATTCTCACCGAATGCCTTGTTGCAATCGGCGTTTCGAGAGAGAATGCCGCCGGGGATGCGTGTAAAATCGAGCATATCATTTCCTCTGAAACCTTTGAAGCAATCAAGCAGGCTGTCAAAAAACACAACATAATATAAAAAAGTGAGGCTTTAAAAATGAAAAATGTTCTTGTTACCGGTGCGACCGGTGGAATGGGAATGGCAATATGCAAGCTTTTGAATGAAAAGGGCTACCGTGTTTTCGGCATTGATTATAACAGTGGCGAGGATTTCGGCAATGTCAGCTTTTTCAACTGTGATGTCACCAATACTGAATCCGTTGAAGCTGTTTTTGCAAAAATCAGTGAAGAAACAAGCGAGCTTTATGCCATTATACATACTGCCGGAGTTTACGACATGGATTCCTTGATTGAAATGGATGAAAAGCGTTTTCTTAAAATTTTCAATGTCAACCTTTTCGGTGTTTACCGAATTAACAAAATTTTCAAGCCGATGCTTTTCACGGGCAGCAGGATAGTTATAACCTCAAGCGAGCTTGCTCCCCTCGACCCGCTTCCGTTCACCGGAATTTACGCAATAACAAAGGCGGCCTTGGAGAAATACGCATTTTCCTTGAGGCAGGAAACACAGCTTCTCGGAATACCTGTTTCAATCATCAGACCGGGAGCTGTAAAAACAGGCTTGCTTAATGCGTCGAATGTGGCACTTGATCGCTTCACGGAAAACACAAAGCTTTATTCCTGCAATGCGAAAAAATTCCACAAAATCGTTGACAGTGTGGAATCCCGCCATGTTCCTGCGGAAAAAATTGCCGACCTTGCCCTTTGTGCAATCGAGGATAAAAAGCCCAAGTTCGTCTATAACATCAACCACAATCCTCTTTTGAAGCTTCTCAATGCCATGCCGGACAAGGCACAGGTTTTCGCTCTCGGAATTATACTTAAATCTTAATGCCTTTAGCTTAAAGCGTAAGGCGTGAAAAATCAAAGCCGACTCTGTTTTTTGAGTCGGCAACAAGCTTGCTTTTAACAGTGGTCATTTATCCGAACGCTTTGGGAAAGAAAATCTCGGTGAGCTTGATTGTCATCGCTTTCATGGGCATGATTTTTCTGCTGATAGGAAATTATCTTCCTAAAAGCAGGAAGAGTTATACCTTTGGAATCAGACTGCCGTGGACATTGGAAAGCAGTGAAAATTGGAACAAAACGCATAATTTCACCGGTAAGCTGTGGGTTGTCGGCGGACTCGCCATGCTTATGACCTCGTTTTTGGAAAATGTATACATCTTCGGCATTATCGTGTTCTTGCTCGTGCTTCTTCCGACTTTTTACAGCTATCGACTTTATCGTCAAGAAAAGGGAGAAAGTAAAAAATGAAGGTTATCGGACACATTGAAACGGATTTCAAGGAAAAATTCGGCATACCGAGACAAAGCGGACTTGTTAAGCAAAGCTGTGGAAAAATATTTTTTGAAAAGGAATACAGCACACCCGATGCTTTTCGAGGCTTGGAGGATTTTTCGCACATCTGGATTTTGTGGAGCTTTTCCGAGGCAGTGCGTGACAGTTGGTCGGCAACGGTCAGACCTCCGCTTTTGGGTGGAAACAGGCGAATGGGTGTTTTTGCAACACGCTCACCATTCAGACCAAACAATGTCGGACTTTCTGCCGTCAAGCTCGAAAAGGTCGAGATAACGGAAAAATACGGTGTTGTGCTTCATGTCAGCGGAGTTGATATCCTCGACGGCACTCCGATTTACGATGTCAAGCCTTATCTGCCTTATGCCGACAGTATTCCCGATGCGGTCGCCGGCTTCACTCAATGCCTTGAAGAAAGAAGGCTTGAGGTTGATTTTCCACAGTCACTGCTTGATATTGTTGAAAATGAAAAGAGAGATGCTTTAAGAGCTGTCCTGCAAGCCGATCCAAGACCGTCATATCATAACGATCCCGAAAGGATATACGGAATGAAATTCGGCGGTTATGAGGTGAAATTCAAGGTTGACGAAAAAAAGCTCAGCGTAATAAGTGTGACTCAACAGTTATAAAATAAATCCCCGTAGGAGACAAATCGTTAAAATGCTCCTTCGGGGATTTTCTTCTTTTCTTAAAGGCTGATGCTGTCAATCAATCTCAGCTCGTCGTCGGTAAAGTCCGTTTTTTCCGTCGCCTTGATGTTGTCCAAAATCTGCTGAGGCTTTGAAGCACCGATAAGCACACTGCTGACGATTCCGTCTCTCAAAATCCAGCTCAGTGACATCTGTGCCAAGCTCTGATTACGCTGACAGGCAAGCTCGTTGAGTTGACGGATTTTTTCAAGCTTTTCCTTTGTCAGTGAGCCTTCGTTCAGGTAGCGTCCGTCGGTTTTGATTCTGCTGTCGGTGGGAACACCCTTTAAATAACGATCCGTCAGCAAGCCTTGTGCAAGGGGACAGTAAGCGATAACGCCCTTGTTGAGCTTTGCCGAGGTCTCCTTTAAGCCGTTGTTTTCAACTGTGCGGTCAAAAATGGAATAGCAGTTCTGGTTGATGACAAACGGAACACGCAGCTCGGTGAGAATTTCCGCTGCCTGCTTCATGCGAGCGCCGTCATAATTTGAAAGTCCGACATAAAGTGCTTTTCCCGACTGTACGGCAGTTGCCAATGCACCCATTGTTTCCTCCAAGGGAGTGTCGGGGTCGGGTCTGTGACTGTAAAAAATGTCCACATAATCAAGACCCATGCGTTTGAGACTCTGATCCAGACTGCTCAAAAGCTGTTTACGGCTGCCCCATTCACCGTAAGGGCCGGGCCACATCCAATATCCCGATTTTGTGCTGATAATAAGCTCGTCACGGTAAGCACCCAGATCCTCCTTGAGTATCCGTCCGAAGTTAATTTCGGCAGCTCCCTCCGGAGGCCCGTAGTTGTTTGCAAGGTCAAAGTGTGTGATGCCGTTGTCAAAGGCGGTCGTGCAAAGCTGACGCATATTCTCAAAGCTGCATGCGTTGCCGAAGTTGTGCCAAAGTCCGAGGGAAACCGCAGGTAATTTTAATCCACTGTTTCCAAGACGGTTATACACCATGCTGTCATAGCGTTTTTCAGATGCTTTATACATATTCATTTCTCCTTTATGTTGAAAATATTTAGATAGGTGAAAGGGAAAAATCAGCAGTGAAGCTTTTCTTCCTGCTTAGGTTTGCGTTTTGCTTCCATTGCCGATTTCATCGCAGCCTTACGCTCATAAATTGCGGCAACCTCAGCTTCAATATCCTTTTGCGGATGATTCAAGCCGCTTTTCAATGCCTGTACCATCTGCTCTGTACGGTTACGGATTTTATATTCCTTGCCGTCCTTGATGAAAATGTTTCCCGTCTGACCGAAGATGAACTGCACATCGTTTTTCACGCAGGCATCGTAAACCTTTTTGACCCACTCATAATGCAGAGGTCTTGAGCCAAGATAGTTTTCACCACCGGCAAGCACTGTTTCAATTTTGCCGGTTTCAAGGTAGGGTGTAATATCCACCTCACCGATGAAAGGCTTTAAGCTGACCCAACGATGCTTTGCGGGAAGCTCAAGCAGGTAAGGCATACGCTGCTGTAAGCGTTGCTGATTTTCGCACGAAACGGAAAAGGAAACATTATCCCAGCCGTCTCCCCAATCCGACGGCAAGCAATCCTTAATGCGTTCTGCACGCTTTGTCAAAAGCGAAAAAGTCACATCTGGACGGCGACGAATGAAAGCCCATGCCTCATCACGCAAAGCGTCAGCCTCCTCAATGAAAAAGTCACTCGCCATACAGACACGCACGAAAGAGCCACTCGGCAATTTTGGATTGCCGTTTTTGTCCTTTTTGACGGGCAGATTAAAGTCGGACTTGTTTTTCACAACCTCGTTGGTGTCTCTGCCATAGCGCTTGTCGAGAAAATAAGCGTAGCAGTTCTGACAACCCTCGGAGCATTTGTGACAGCCGTGCCAAGGGTTCCAAATTTTGTCGTTGAGATCCATAATTCATTCTCCTTTTTTTCCTGAAATGCTGTTTGCAAGCTCTGCAAGGCGAACGAGAGTGTCAAATTCCTCCTGTCCCATGCCTTTGATAAGCTTTTCGAGCTTTTCGTTCAAATCAATTTTTGCACTTTCAACCAGAGCCTTTGCTTTGTCGGTTGGCAAAATGTAATATGCACGTTTGTCCTGCGAGCAAGTTTTTTTGATTATATATCCCTTTTCCCTGAGGGAGCTAAGGTGTGCAGTGATCATCGGCTTTGACACACCGAGCATATCTGCGAGCATCATGGGAGTATGCATTCCGTCGGTTTCTGTAATGATGTTCAGCACTCCCATCTCACTCGGACGAATCGGTAAGCCTTTTTTTAGCTCCATATAATTTTTAGAGAAAATCGAAAGTACTGCATTTGCGTGAAAATATTTGTCCATAATTTACCTCAAATAAAAAGTTCATACAGATTAACTTCATTATAGTTAACCTGCATGAACTTGTCAAGCCTTTTAAGAAAAAGTCCGGATATTATACACCTAAGCCACCGTCAACTCCGATAACCTGACCGGTGATGAAGCTTGCACTGTCGCTTGCAAGAAAGCTGACAAGCTTTGCAACATCACAGGGCTTTCCGACTCGGCAAAGGGGAGTTTCTTCAATCACACCGTTGACTGTCTCTTCATCAAAGCAGCTGTTCATTTCTGTTTCAATGAAGCCGGGTGCAACACAGTTCACTCTGATTCCGCTTGCACCGACCTCCTTTGCCAGTGCCTTTGTGAAGCCGATAAGTCCTGCCTTGCTCGCACTGTAATGCACCTCGCAGGAGCCACCAACCACGCCCCAGACGGAAGAAATGTTAATAATGCTTCCGCTTTGCTGTCTTATCATCGGGGACAAAAGCTCTGCCGTAAGCTCCATTGCGTTGCTGAGATTCACATTCAGCAAGCCTTGAACACTTTGACTGTCAATGCACTGAAAAACTCCCACAAGTGAAACTCCGGCATTGTTGACAAGAAGATCGACTCTGTCGGTCAAAGCGAGAATCTTTTTTCCCAGTGCCTTTCCTCCCGAAGCCTTAGAAAGATCCTGCTGAACACAGGAAACCGTAACACCGTACTTTTCGGTGATTTCCCGCGCAATAAGCTCAGCCTTGGTTCTGCTCTTGTTGCAGTGCATTATAAGATTATATCCGTCATTTGCAAGACAGCGACAAATTGCCTCTCCGATACCACCGGCAGAACCGGTAACAACTGCTGTTTTTTTCATCGTTTTTCCTCACTTACCCACGCAGAATCTTGAAAAGACCTCATCAACAACAGCCTGCTTTGCCTTCTTTCCGCTAAGCTCCAGAAGATATTCTATTGCCGAATCAATGCAGACATTGACTGCGTCCATGGTCATTCCGTTGTCTATTGCTTCGATTGCCTCTTTGATTGAGCAAAGAGCGTTTTGTGCGCCCAGCTTTTGCCTTTCTGTTGTGAGCATTGCCTGAGAGGTGTCGATTTTGTCTGTTTGAAGTGTTCTTTCAATTGCGGCTGAAAGCTCGTTTTCTCCGTCACCGTTCAATGCGCTGATGAAAACAACCTCATTTAAGTAAGTCTTGATTTTTTCAACATCGGCACTGTATTCGAGATCGGTTTTGTTGATAACACCGATTACGGCTCTGTTCTTGCAAAGGCTGAGAATTTCCTCGTCGCCCTCGTCAAGAGGCCTTGAAACATCGAAAACGGCAAGAATGAGACCTGCGTTTTCGATTCTCTCCTTTGCCATTTCAACTCCGATGCTTTCAACAGTGTCACAGCTTTCTCTTATGCCGGCAGTGTCGGCAAGCTTGAGAAGAACATTTCCAACACGGACAGTCTCCTCAACAATGTCTCTTGTTGTTCCGGCAATGTCGGTGACAATGGAACGCTTGAAGCCCGAAAGCATATTCATCAAAGCGGATTTTCCAACATTTGGCTTACCGACGATGGCAGTGTCAACACCACCCGTGATAGCCTTTCCTGCATCGAATTTTCCGAGCAGCTCCTCAAGTCCCTCATAAACCTTTTTGAGATTTTCTTTAAGAACGGCAAAGTCAAGCTCCGGAATTTCATCGTCGGGATAATCCACCCAAGCTGCCATGTTTGCCGAATCGGCAATGAGAAGCTGACAAAATGAATCGATCTTTTTGCTTAATGCACCGTCGAGTGCCGTGAGTGCGGCTTTCATTCCGCTTTCACCCTTTGCACCGATGAGGCTCATTACAGCCTCTGCCTCGGACAAGTCCATTTTTCCGTTGAGAAAAGCTCTTTTTGTGAATTCGCCTGCGTCGGCAGGTCTTGCACCGGCATTAAGAACACATCTGAGGACACGGCTTGAAACAAGCACACCTCCGTGACAGGAAAGCTCAACGGTGTCCTCTCCTGTGTAGCTTTTCGGGGAACGGAAAACAAGTGCAACGCACTCGTCAAGAAATTCACCGTTTTCATATACTCTGCCGTGTGCCGCCGTGTAGCCTTTAAGCTCTGTGAGCTTTTTTCCGGAGGTGGCATCAAAAACACGGGAGGCAATTTCGATTGCTTTGTCACCCGATATTCTTATGACACCGATTCCACCAGGTGCTAAAGGCGTTGAAAGAGCTGCTATTGTATCACTCATTTGGTTTTCCTCACTTTTAATCATCTTTAAGTGCCTGCATTACCGCATTGGCAACGGGAATTGCATTGTCATATCCCGAACCACCGTTTTCAAGGCAAACAACAACGGCATAAGGGAAATCGCTCCTTTGTGAAAAGCCGACAAACCATGCGTGGTCATCTCCAGTGGTGACCTCTGCTGTTCCGGTTTTTCCGCACATTTCAAGGTCGGGGAATTGCTCATCACCGTAATAATTTTCAACATTTGACCTTAGAAGCTTCTTGATTGCACTTGCCGTTTCGGGTGACAGGACAAAATCCGTGTTTATCTTTCCCTTGACATCAATAAGCTCCGACGAATCCTCAACAAGATAAGGGATAACGGCAGTGCCGGAGTTTGCGATTCCTCCCATGAGCATGAGCATCTGGCAGGGGTTGACAAGGGTTGTGTACTGTCCGATGCCTGCCCAGCCGAGATCGAGCCTTGTGCTTGAGCTGACATCGAAGGTGCTTCTTACGGCATCTGCCTTGCTTATTGTGACATTTGCGCCAAAGCCTAATTTTCTGACAGTTTCGGTAAGCTTCTGAGCACCGATTTCGTTTGCGAGCGTGCCGAAAACAACATTGCACGAATAATTAAGTCCCTGCTCAAAGGTGACAGTGTCATGAACACTGTGGCAAATTACATCACCGTCGCCCTTGCCGGTTCCGGTTGTATATTTTCCCGTGCAGTTAAATGTGCGTGTATAGATATCGGGTATGTTTTCGATTGCGGCAATCGCAGTGACAACCTTAAAGGTTGAGCCGGGGGTGAAAACACCGGAAATTGCTCTGTTGAGATATATTCCGTCATATTCACCGTTGGGGTTTTCGTCAATATCATCGGGCTTGTCCAACGGATCGTAATTCGGTGAGGATATCATGCATATAGTCTGACCGGTCTTGTAATTATACAAAACAACAGTGCCTTTGTCTCCGTCCATTGCTTCATAGGCGGCTGCTGAAACATCGGCATCGAGCGTCAGGTGAATGTCACAGCCTGTATCCGAGGAGAGAATGCCGTAAATTCCGTTTGCAAAGTTGTATCCCACAAGGTTTGATCTGTAAAGAGTCTGAATACCCGTTGAGATGAAGCCTGACGAGTCACCGATAACATGGAGAGTCGAGCGTCTTATCGCTTCATCGTCGTTATATATTCTTTCTCCGTCAACTGTCGAGATAAGAGGTACACCCTGTCTGTCATATATTGTTCCGGCAACAGTCAGACTTCCGTCGGAATAAATGTGTTCATTTCCACGGTCGGCAACCCATGTCGGCCCGTCGGTGATGAATGAATAGAGCATAAAACCGAGACCTGCAAAGAAAGCAGCTACAAGCAGAAGAACAATATAAACTCTTTTTGTTGTGTTTTTCATTTATTTTGTTGCCTCCTTTTATGCTGTTTTATATAAATTCGGATAAGCACGGATATCTGCCGCTTTTATGAAAGCGAAAAGCGCCCAACAGCAAATCATGCTTGAACCACCCTGACTTATAAAGGGCAGAGTAACACCGGTGAGGGGAAGAATATCCGTTACACCGAAGATGTTGAGGCTTGTCTGAAAAAGAAGCATGGAGGCTGCCGCTGCGGCAGAGATGGAATAAAATGTTGAGGGAGCACTTTTTGAGCATTTGACAGAGTAGATGAGAATCACCGCAAAGGTGATGACAACAGCAAAGGCGATGATGATTCCAAGCTCCTCGCAAAGCATTCCGAAAACAAGGTCGGTGGTGCTTGCGTAAACATCACGCAGTCTTCCGTTGCCGATTCCGAGTCCCTGTAAGCCTCCGCTGACAGCGTAAATGAGAAGCCTCGTCTGCTGATATCCTGTGTCATAAGGGTCGTCCCAGACATGACGGTAGGTTGCAAAGCGAGCTGCAACATGAGGGCGGAAATAAAGAATGAGAAATGCACCGATGAGAGCACCGACACAGATGAAGGCGATTGAACGGATGTCGCCCGAACGCATGAAGGCGATGACGATGAAGGTGAAAAAGAAAATCAAAGCCGTTCCGAAGTCCTTCATCAAAAACAGCACACCGATACAGCTCATTGCAAAAAGAATGAAAAGATAAATGTTTTTTGAGGTGAGCATTTTGTCGAGAGTTGCCGCACCAACAAAGACAAAGGCGATTTTCACAAGCTCCGAGGGCTGAAATGAAATCGAGCCTAAGGTTATCCAGTTGTAAGCGCCGTTGATTTCATTTCCCGTAAGCCGAATGAACAAAAAACAGCCGACAAAAAACACAACGGTGAAAATCGCAAGGGGCATTCTGATGAACATGACCCTCTTGACATCCTTGATAAACCACAGCAGAACATCATAAACGACGACACCGATAACGATTGTCAAAAGCTGCATGAGCATGCTTCCCCTTGAAACGCTTTCAGTCAGACAAAGACCTATTCCGCTAAGGAAAAAGGCAATAAGCTCAAGCTCAAAATTCACCTTTTTTGCAACATACTGCATGAAGATGATGTATATCCATTCAAAAGCAATATATGAAAAAGCCATGACAGACGACTGCATATAAAACTTTCCGTCGGTGAACATGACGGGAATAAAAGTCACAATTTGAAAAATCGTGATCAGAAAAAGAATGAAGCTGCTGTCAACATATTTATACTTTTTTCTTATTCTGTCACGGGTTGACAGAACCGAACCTTTTTTCATCTCTTTTTCCTCCTTTATTCATAATAGTGCAGTCTTTCGTCAGCAACGGCGATTATGTCGCCGTCAAAGAGAAGCTGAGGACTTTTTACCTCATGACCGTTAAGATATGTTTTTCCTTTTTCACGCTCGATTGCCCAGCCGTCCTCATAAAGAACAAGCAGGCTGTGAAGCTTTTCGGCAGAGTGGAGACGAATGTCACTTTTTCTCGAAGAACCGATGCTTACCTCGTTCCCGCAAAGAATGAATACCTCTCCGGTGTCCTTGTTGACAACACGGGGTTGTTTTTTCATTTTCTTTTTCGGTGCTTGCCTTGTTCCCGTTTCAATGACAAAGCTGTTTCGTGAGCCGTTATATTGAGGCGGCACAACGGGAGTCTTCTTTTCAAAATTCAGCTGCGGCTTATAGCTGCTGTCATATAAGGATTGCTTGCTTTGAGGCGGGGCTGATTTTCTTTGAGGATTTTTTTGATTTGCTGCCTTGCTTTGAGGCGTTGAGACATTCTTTCTCTTTTGCGGCGGAGCATTTTTGCCTCTTTTGGTCTTACGGCCGACAGTCTGAACAGGGTCGTTGATGATTTCAAAACGAAAACGGTTTTTGCCGAAATCTATAATGTCACCGTTTTTTATAAGCATTTTGTTTTCAACGCTTTGACCGTTAACTTTTAATGCGGCTCTTGTGAGAAGATCGTGAACATACCAGCCGTCGATTCTTCTTGTGATAACGGCATGGGATCTTGCAACGGAGTCATAAGGAAGCACAACATCACAGCTTTTGCTCCTGCCGACAGAGGTTTCCCACATGTTGAGTGCATATCTGTTTCCACTGCTCATATCAATAATATAGCCGTAGATTTTTTCTTTCGGATGACCCAGCATAAGGGTCATAATGCATTTGACGAGAATTACCACAGTAATTACCGGCAAAATAAATCTTGATAATGTCCATACTAATTCCATAATTTACCTACTTTATGCTTAATGATGTTTGTTTTCACTGCTGAAGACTTTATAAAAGAAAGAGCCAATTTATACTCAGACATTGTTTGTCCCTTCCTTATTTAGTAATTATAGCATATACATCATGATTTTAAAAGATAACTTAAAAGAAAAATGCAATATAATGAAAGAGAAATATTTTTTTCTGCACTTAAAAAAGAAAGTCACAGCATTTTCGGGTATGCTGTGATACCCGAAAGGTTAACTGCGACTTTTTTTAATCAGATTACATATTTACCGATTTTGGGGATTTTGGAAACTGCCCATGAGACAGCAAAAGAACCGATGATGACCAGAATCGTGAGAACGGGAGTGCCGATGATGGGATTTATCTTGATATAAGGCAAGGCGCTCAGGTCAACCGTTGCGTGTGCAGGGCTGAAATGGATAACCTGTATGCCGAAATATTGGAATGCTCTCATCACAAAAACATGGCAAAGGAAAGCACCGAAGGAGTATTTTGACAGCCAGCTTATTATCTTGACGAATTTTTCACGGAAGTTGATTTTTGAAACAACATGCTGGAAGAATGTGAAAATTGCATAGGCTATAATGACATTGTTTGCAAGGTCTGCACCGATCAGGCTCTTTGTCGGCTTGCCCTTTTCAAATGAAATGTAAATGTTGCCAAGAACAGTTACCAGATAGCCAAGGACACCGCAGGCGTATAAGATCAGCCGTGTTTTCTTTTTGAACGGATAGCGTACCATGTACTGACCGGCAATGTACACACCGACATATCCACTGATGAATGCGAGGCAGAGATCCTCGTATATATCGTCAAAGGTGAATTGCTTGATAAAGGGCAGTTCCAGAAGCATGGGGATGAAATGTGAAAAAATGAAGGAGAGAGCAATGAAAGCCTGAAGCTGTTTTTTTGTTGCGTTGTCGGAAAAAACACGGATGAGGGGAGTCAAGAGGTATAACATGGCAATCATATAAAGATACCACATATGATACTCTCCGGTAATCAGCTCATTGACAAAAAACTTTTTGCTGAACGGCTGAATAACCTCATTTTGTGCATGAGGGCGAAAGAGTGTCCATTGCAGTGCATAAAGGAATGACCAGAAGAGGAACGCATAAGCCATACGCATGACATTTTTCTTGAAAATCTTCTTTGGGTCGCAAGGTCTGTCGGGATTAAGGAAAAAGACACCGCTTATCATCACGAAGCAAGACACAACCCAGCGTGTCATACCGCTGTAAACATTTAAAGTGATATAATCCGATGAGTGAACTCCGGCTGTTATATTCCAACAGTTTGAGCAAAGATGAGCCATAGGAACGCCGAAGGTTGCTATAACACGCAAAAAATCCAACCAAACGATACGATTCTTTTGAGCTTGCTGAGCCATATTATCGTCCTTTCTTTTTTAAATAATTGTGCTAAGTATACCTTTTTTTCGTGCTTTTTTCAACAAAAAATCTCGAATTGAGATATCAAGCGGAAAGACAGCTCAAAAAAAAAGAAAAGAAGACCGACGAACAATCTTCTTTTCTTTTCCGATTTTTTTTAAAATGAAAAACAGATAAATACAAATATAAGTATCTATCACAGAAACGATGTTATCACAAAAAAAGACATATTTCAATATATTTCTCAATTACAATTTTGTTACCGGTGTGATATTATTGTAACAAATAAGAAATATAGCCTTTTTCATAAGTGACACTGCTTACTTATCAAGCTTTTGAACACCGAATGTATCTGCAAGGCAATAGTATTGCTCTTCACTGATTGCCATGACAGAGCCGTGACGGGGATTAAGATGGTTGAGTGAATATTTTGAACGCTGAACCTGACGGAAGTTTTTGAAATCTCTTGTCATCTGTGCAAAGAAGGTACCCTCGCCGTATTCGTCCATTATCATCATCCATGCGTTAGTTCCCGTGATTCTGTACATTGTGCTTCCCTCAACACCCCACCAGTTAAGTGAGCATACGGTGTAAGGCTCTTCAAACGGGCCTGTTGCGCTTTTTGACTTGACATAGGCAATCTTCTGTGTCAGATCCTCTTTGAAATAAAGATAATAACAGCCGTCTTTTTCATTGTATATCATGTCGCCGTCAATGCACTGCACACCGTTTATAACAGAGCCGTTATCGGTTGTGACAACCTCGGTTCTTCTGCCGTAGAGGTATTCGGGCTGAGTGAAGCTTTTGAAATCCGAGGTGTAAAGATAATAATGCTGTGCGATGTCCTCATTTTCCGGTGTTTCGGGATCGTCATATTCCGAAAGAGCAAGGTAAAGCATATATTTTCCTTGAGCTTCATCCCATATAACCTGCGGTGCCCATGCTCTGTTGCAGTTTTCAAAGCCCTCAAAATCACGCATGTCAAGCAGATATTCATCTTCCCAATTTATAAGGTCGTAGGACTTCCAGAAAATTATTCTGTGATTTGAGGTCCAGCCCTCAAGCGCATTCATGTCGGTTGCGACGATGTAATAGCAAGCCTTGCCGTTTTCGTCAACAGCCTGAAAAATATAAGGGTCACGGACACAGCCGGTGCCTTGAGTTTGAGTGATGATTGGCTTATTATCGTTGAGTGCCTCGAAATTATAGCCGTCGGTGCTTATTGCAAGGTGAATTGTCTGCTCATCGGCTTCATTGCCGACAAAATAGCAGAAAAGATACGCTCCGTCGGTGCTTACGGCAGGGTAAGCGTAATCGTTGAAGGTATAGTTAAAAAGGTTCACCACTATCATGAGTAAAGCAGTAAGGTAACGGGTAAGCTTCATTATTGACATACAAACACTCCTGACTGTCTGTTTTTTGATGATTATAACATCAAAAGAGATAAAAATAAATAGCTTGTTAAAAAAATTCGATAAAATTACAAGGACTTCCTTTAAGCTTTCACGCCCGAAAGAAGTCCTTTGCTTTTTTTATTTGTATTCTCTGCCCGTCAGATATCTCCATGCGGCGATATATTTTGTTGAGGAACGGGGAATCTGTGTTCCGATGTCAAGGAAAATCTTGTCATCGACGACGAGGATTGAGTCCTTACCGGCAAGAGAAAGCTGTTTGATTTTTGACATTTGCATGACAAGCTCTTTTGTTTCACCGTCAAGGTTGCCGATGACGAGCTTTTCTGGATAAAGGCTTATGGTTGCGTTTTCACCGAGAAGCTGCTCCTGTTCACCGTCAATTTTCTTGACAATCTGCTTGTCCTCTGAGAAGATAAGCTCGTTTTCCTTGCAGCCGAGAACTCTTTCTTTCCAGACCTCTCTTTGCCATAAATCCCAATCAAGAACATTGTCAAAAACAATTTCCTGTGAGCATTCGTGGAAGAAGCCGTCGCTTTTCATCTCTGTTTTGTATCCGCAGTCACATTCAAGGAAGTTGCCCTTGCTGTGAAGCTTACCGACATCGTGGCATTTCGGACACAAATAAAGTATTCTTTCAACGCACTGGGCGAGATTTTCACCGTCATAGCTGTATGTCTGCTTACGCTGTTCCTCATAGGCATTGACATAGGTGTCTCGTCTTATTATCTCTGTGATTTCCTGCACGGACATCTCTTTGAGCTGTTCGGGGGAATATTCGTTGACAAAATGGCCGATGATTGGGCCACTTCTTTTTGAGTTTGCCCAGCGAGGATTACGAAGATATCCGCCGACAAATCTGTATGTTATAAGAGCGACACCGGAATCCTTGACAAGCTGACCCGTATGCTCTGAGATGAAGCCTGTCTGTCCGTTGATGCTCATTGCACCCTCGGCATGAAGTCCGACGGGTATTCCTGCCTGAACATTGCGGAGAATTTCATTTGTCAGAACCGATGAGGGCTTGTCTCTGTATTTGATGATAACACCACCGATATATTTAAAGACCCAGCCGAGCTTCATTCGTGCGGTATGATCACTTGCAACATAACGGACATATTTTCCGAGTGATTCCATCTCAAAGCCGGGATCCATTGCATCGGTGTGGTTTGAGATGAGGATAAAGGTTTTATGCTTGGGCTTGTGGTAATCGAGATGAACATTGTTTTCCTTGATTACCTTGTTTTTCAGCACTGCGAAAATAGTCTTAACGGTGAAGCAGTTGAAAAGATAACCCTTTCTGACCTTGCGTCTTTCCTTGCTTGTCATTGAACATTCAGCTCCTTTTCGGCTTCTTCTTCAAGTGTATGGTAAGCAACCTTACCCACAAGTGTTTTCGGCAGCTCATCCTTGAAGATGATTTCCTTCGGTCTTTCAAAGACATCGAGATATTCCTTGCAATATTCGAGGATGCTTTTCTTTGTCTGCTCGTTTGCCTTTTCTTTGTCCTTGAGAACGATATAAGCTCTTACCTTTTGCATTTTATAGCTGTCCTTGACACCGATTACACAGCTGTAATCAACATCGGGGTGCTTGTCGAGAATGTTTTCGATGTGTGTCGGATATACATTATAACCGCTTGTGACGATGAGACGCTTGATTCTTTGCTTGAAATATACAAAGCCGTCCTCATCGATATATCCCATGTCACCGGTGAACATCCAGGTTTTTCCGTTTTCGTCGGTGCGTAAGGTTTTTGCGTTTTCCTCGGGTGCGTCAATGTAGCCGAGCATGACGGTAGGGCCTGAGATGATAAGCTCACCCTTTTCTCCGGTGGCAACCTCGTTGAAGGTTCCCGGCTCAACTGCTTTGTATTCCATGTCACGAAGCGGAAGACCGATGCTGCCGACCTTTGCTCTGTCATTCGGGGTTACGCATGAAGCGGTAACGCATTCCGTAAGACCGTAGCCCTCACGGATCTGAACACTCGAATTATGCTCACGGAAGAATTTATCTGCTCTCTTTTTAAGCTCCGGACTGAGAGAATCTCCTCCGCTGAAAACACCGATAAGGAAGGAAAGATCCTTTTTGTCAAAAAGATCGACCTTCAGCAAGGCTTCAAAGAGTGTCGGAACACCTGCGATGAAATTGGGCTTGTTTTTCAAAACAGCCTTTGCATAGCTTTCCTTTGTGAACTGCGGAATAAGAATACACATAGCGCCGTTTTGAAGAACGGTGTGAATACCGATTCCGAGACCGAAGCCGTGGAAAATCGGCATAACCGAAAGGAATTTACAGCCGTAGTCGAGCTTACAGCCTGCGATTTCGGCAATCTGAACGCCCAAGGCATTAAAGTTATAATCGGAAAGCATAATGCCCTTAGGTGTACCGCTTGTTCCTCCGGAATACAAAATTGCGGCACAGTTGTTTTTGTCAAATTCAACCTGCGGAAGCTTGACACCGTGACCTGTTTTGATGAAATCCGACCAGAGAAGATCCTTTTTTCTGTCTGTCGGATATTTTAAGTTATCCCTGTTTTTGAAATATTTATAAGCCACCGACTTCAAAGCAGGAAGCTCATCCTGTATTCTTGCAACGAGGATATCCGCATTGGTTTTGCTTTCACCGACTGCCGACTTGACCTTTTCATAAAACTGATCAAGGGTAAGAATCATCTTGCTGTCGGAATAATCGAGGTAAAAGGTGATATTTTTCTTTGAAGAAAGCGGATGCACCATGTTGGCGACTGCACCGATGCGGCTGAGAGCGTAAAGGCAGATAACGGCTTGCGGTGTGTTCGGCATACAGATAGTGACTCTGTCACCCTTTTTGATTCCGTGATTCAGGAAAGCACCTGCGACAAGCTCGATTTTTTCCTTTAACTGTGCAAAGGTTGTGATTTTTCCCATGAAGTCGAGTGCCGGTGCATTGGGAACTCTTTTTGCCGATTCGGCAATGACACCGAACATTGTTGTTTCAGGGTATTTTACTCCTTTGGCGGGAGTCATATCTATTTTGGGTAATTTCATTGTTTAATTTTTCCTCCGAGTTGGTATTTATATATATATAAACAGTAGAAACT
>CAZBFI010000013.1:0-24074 GCA_964491165.1 uncultured Faecalibacterium sp. | reverse complement strand
CCCAGTGCTTCTGATTGTCACCGTGGTCAACAAGGTCACCGCTGTTGACGATGAAGTCTGCATCGGGATATTCTTCAAAGGCACTTTCGAGAACCTTTGCCCATGCACGATTATACTGTCTTTCATTCTGTGACTGAGGATCGGTCATGTGAAGGAAGGTAACCTTATTGCTGCCGTCTGCAACGGTGAAAGAGCCTGTCTCACTCCACCAGCCTCTTTCGGCATCACCGACACGGTAATAATATGTTGCACCCTTATCGAGTCCGTCAAGCTTAACAGCGTGTCTGTTCATCTTGAACTCGTATGTAAACAGTCCGAATACACCGACATCAATACCGGGATATGAACGGGTAACTGTCTGTGAGTCAACCTCAATGTCCTGATTTGCTATGCCCTTGAATTCAGGCTCGCTGTCAGCCTTATATATCTCTATGTCACCGCCGACAGTTGACTTTGAGAACCAGCTGATGCTTGCACTTTCATTTTTGCTGTCACCGAGAGTTACGCTTACCATCGTCGGCAAACGGTAGTTCTCTCTTGTAACGGGTACTTCAACCGGAAGCGAATTATACTTCACGCTGAAATCACCCTTAAAGGCCGGATTGTTATCCGTTGCAAAGTCGCTGAGAACATAAGCGGTGAAAATTCCGAGAGATTCAAACTGACTGTCTGTAAGATACTTCTTCATAAGAAGCTGATCAAGAGTATCATAAATATCCTTATACGGAAGAATTTCCAAAGCAAAAATTGTGTTGACGAGATTCATATAAGTAAAGTCGCCACGCAGAACATGATATAAAAGATAGTTGATACCCTCACCCATGTGCTTTGAAATTTCATCGTCGGCAAAGAGCTTGTCGACTCTGATTTCAAGCTTAGCGAGAATACTATCCTCGATAACATCGTGCAAAAGAGTGTCAACAAGAACATCAAACAAGCCGTGGAAAGCGTCGCCCTTATCGAAATTCTCAATTACAGACTGCATAAATCCGTCGTCACTGATATCTTCGTTACCGCCTGCCCAATAAACAAGTGTTGACAAAACGGCATCGTTGAGTGTACCCGGCTTTTCGGCATCGCCAAAGCCGTAAGTATCAATAAACTTTGTGCAGGGAAGTGTTGAAACCTGATAATTGACAAGCTTGTCAACAGCCGATGCGAGAACAGTGTAAAGGGCATCGGGGTCTGCAATGTAAAGATCGTAAACCTGACCTAAAAGATCCTCGATGAACCACATCAGATTATCAACGCTGAAAATGTTGTAGCCACCGACGGCAATACCGTCACCGATATAAGGTGAAAGCAGGTCACCCAGAATTTTTTCAAGGTCAATGTTGAGTCCCTTGAGATATTCGTTTATGCTTCCGCTTTCCTTGATATCATCAAGAACACCGCCGAGGTATCCCTTGATGACAGCCATGAGAAATTCCATACAGTCGGGATTTCCGTCCTCGCTTGTTGCACCGCCGTAAGCGAGTGAGAATGCCTTGTATTTATAAGTGCTGTTGTCATAAGTAACATTGTCGAAAACAAAGTTCTTGCGTTCGTCAAAGTCAATCGAGTCAATCTCAATTTCACTTTCACCGTTTGCATAAGCCGAAAGTGTGATTTCACGGTATGTATTGGGATAGCTTGTGACAGATGCAGTCTCGATGTCATAAAGAACCTCACCGTCATCGTTGATAACACAAGCTGTGTCATCGGTGTGAAGATGGCCTGAGAAAGCATAATGAATGCCCCATGAAGCGAACTTTTCAGCTCTGTCCATGTAATCTGCAAGCGGGAAAGCAAAGGTGATTGACGGCTCTGTTTCCATGTGGGCGGCAAGTCCGTGGTGAATCATGATCATCGGAATTCTGCCTGTGGAGGTTGCTCCGTCTGCCATTTTCTTGATCCATGTCATAAGCTCTTCGCTAACCATACCGTCTGTCTTATAAAGAGGCTCGTCAAAGCCGTAAATACAGCTGTCAACAACGATGAGTCTGTAATCCTCATCAAGATCAACAGCGTATGAAAGCTGACCGGGGACATTGTCACCGACCTTGGCATATTCCTCGAATGCAAGGTCGTAGCCCAAATCGGCATAAACCTCACGGAACTGTGTAACCGTGATCGGTCTGCCGTATTCCTTAACACCGTTTTCAAAGGTGTTTGCTCTGGGAGAGTTGATGTCATGGTTACCGTTAATGACAATGAAGTCAATGTCATATTTTTCTTCGTATTCAAGGAAGATTGCGGCAAGCTCTGCGTGAGCCTCATATTCACTGTCCTTTGTAAGATCTCCGGGGACAAAAACATATTTTAAATCGGGATTTCTTAAAAGCATAGTGTCGAGTGCAGTCCTTACAATCTGCTCGGACTGACGGTAAAGCTTGCTGTTAATGTCACAGTAATCGTTCCAAGCCTGACAGTTGTCACCGGTGAGGCTATCGGGATAATAATGAGGGTCGGACAGCACTGCAAAGCTAAGCTCCGATTTCTTTTCGCCAAGATCGTTGTTTGCGCTTATGGCAACAGATGAGGCGGAAAAAATCAGCAGTACGCTCAAAAGCAGTGCGAGTGCTTTTTTGATTTTTTTCATACAAATTCCTCCTGTAAAATAATCAACCATATTATAGCAAAAACCCAAAAAAAGTTAAAGGAAATAATAAAAGTTAAATATTTTCAGCATAATGCATAAATAATCAGAGCTGTTTTTTTCAAATTAAACGAACCTGTCGTACATTTTCAACAAAACTAAGCCTGATATTATAAGCAAATTCAATAAAACTTTTTTGAAAAAGGTATGGCAATAAAAAATCTGTTATGTTATAATAAAGCGTTTCAAAAATAAGGAGGTATAAAAAAGTGACAAAAGAAAATAAAATGGGTACAATGTCAATCAACAAGCTTATAATAACAATGAGCCTTCCGATGATGATTTCCATGCTTGTTCAGGCTCTTTACAATGTTGTTGACAGCATTTTCGTCTCACAGGTCTGTGAGGATGCACTCACGGCAGTTTCCCTTGCCTACCCCGTGCAAAATCTTATGATCGGCGTTGCCACGGGTACGGGAGTCGGTATCAACGCTCTTTTATCACGCTCACTCGGAGCTAAGGATTACGAAAAAGCAAACAAAATTGCCGCAAACGGTATGTTCCTCGCAATTTTAAGCGGCCTTGCATTTCTTCTTTTCGGTCTTTTCGGCACACAAATTTTCTTTGCCGGTCAGGTTGAAAAGGACACTGCAATTTATCAATACGGTGTTGATTATCTGTCGGTCGTAACCGGTCTTTCTCTGGGCATTTTCGGTCAGGTGACAACCGAAAGACTCATGCAGGCAACCGGCAAAACAACTCTTTCAATGTTCACTCAGCTCACCGGTGCAATAATCAACATTATCCTCGATCCGCTTCTGATCCTCGGAATCGGCCCGTTCCCCAGACTTGAGGCAAAGGGTGCTGCCGTTGCAACGGTTATCGGACAGTTTTGCTCATTCTTCATGGGCTTGATTCTCAACAAGACTCTCAACAAGGATATCCACCTTTCATTCAAGTCCTTCAAGCCCAACGGCAAAATCATTGCCGAAATTTACAAAATCGGTGTACCGTCAATTGTCATGGTTGCAATCGGCTCATTGATGACTTATCTGCTCAATAAGATTCTTCTCACCTTCAGCTCAACCGCCGCCGCTGTTTTCGGAGTTTATTTCAAGCTTCAGTCATTTGTCTTCATGCCCGTTTTCGGTCTTAACAACGGCATCATTCCGATTATCGCCTTTAACTACGGAGCAAAAAAGCGTGACAGAATCACAAAAACAATCCGTTTTTCATGCATCATTGCCATTGTTATTATGGCAATCGGCACTGTCATGATGTGGCTCATTCCCGAACAGATGCTCATGCTCTTCAAGGCAAGCGATGATATGCTCGGCATCGGTGTCCCTGCCTTAAAATACATCAGCACAAGCTTTATTTTTGCGGCAATCAACATCAACTTCGGTGCATGCTTTCAGTCTCTCGGAAAGAGCTATTATTCCATGATAGTTTCCTTTGCAAGACAGCTTGTTGTGCTTCTTCCGGTTGCCTACCTGCTTTCAAAAACAGGTATTCTCAACTATGTCTGGTTGGCATTCCCGATTGCAGAGGTTGCCTCCCTTGCAGTTACGCTCATCTGCTTTGCAAGCATCTACAAAAACCTTATTAAAAAGGTCGGCACTGTTTAAAGCCGACGCACATCTTTTTGAACATAAAAACGGTTGCAACGAATTATTAAAAAAAATTAAGAATGCAACAAAAACCTTTATTTTTGTCTCATTGTGGTGTATCATTAGCTCACAGTTGCAACAGATTTTCTTCAACTGTTTCAAAAAGATAACTTCTGATTCTCTAATATCTGTAAAACTCCGGGCTGTTCCTTCAGTCCGGAGTTTTATTTTATCTATTCACTTTTTAATCTCTTTTTTCTCGCTCTTTGCTGCCGACCTTGCAACAACCGAGCCTAAGGCAACGATGGCAATAACATTCGGAATGACCATAAGCTGATTGAACATATCCGTACACTCCCACACAAGCTCGTTTGAAGCGATTGAGCCTAAAAAGATGAAAACGAGCGACACGGCATAATAAACGGGAAGATACTTCTTTCCGAAAAGCTTTTCAAAGTTGATTTTTCCAAAGTAGTTCCAGCTTATTATCGTTGAAAACGCAAAGAACAGCAAGCAAGCAGCAACAAAGATTTCCGCACCCTTGTCACCCATGACCTTGCCGAAAGCGAGCATTGCCATGCTGCTTTTTCCGATTGAGCCGTCGTTTCCTTGTGCAAGGATTCCGTTTCCGGCATAAAGCGTTGAAACAACAACAAGACCCGTCATGGTCAAAACAACAAAGGTGTCAATGAAAACACCTATCATTGCCGCAACACCCTGATCGTGAGGCTTTTTAACATCGGCAAGAGCGTGAGCATGGGGAGTTGAACCCATACCTGCCTCATTTGAAAAAAGTCCTCTCTTTGCGCCCTGACTGACAGCTGTTTTTAAGGCGTAACCGATACTGCCGCCGATGATTGCATCGGGACGGAAAGCGAATTTAAAAATCATCGCAAGGGTTTCGGGGAGATATTTTGCCCTTACGACAATCACAACAAGTCCGCCGACAATGTAAAGTATTGCCATAACCGGAACCATCTTTTCCGTAACAGATGAAATTCTTTTTGCACCGCCGATGAAAATCAAGCCCGATGCTATCACGATTATTATTCCGACAAGCCAGCTCGGAACGGAAAAAGCCGTTTGACAGGCTTCACCGATTGAGTTTGACTGAACCATTGCCCCCATGAAGCCTAAGGCAAGCACTGCCGAAACGGCAAAGAACCTTGCAAGAAAAGTGCCGAATTTGCCCTTGAAGGCTCTTTTTATGTAATAAACGGGGCCGCCTGCAAAGGTTCCGTCGGGCTGAAGCTCCTTTGTTTCCTGAGCAAGAACCGCCTCAGCATAAATCGTTGCCATGCCGAAAAATGCGATAATCCACATCCAGAAAATCGCACCGGGACCACCGGTGAGAATTGCTCCGCAAGCACCGACGATGTTACCTGTTCCGACCTGAGCCGCAACGGCTGTTGCAAGAGCCTGAAAGGAATTAAGCCCTTGTGCGCCGTGCTTCTTTTTAAAGGATAAGCCACCGAAAACCTGACTTAGTCCGCTTTTGAAGCAACGCACCTGAACGAAACGAGTTTTTAAGGTGAAATAAATACCCGTTCCGATCAAAAGCACAATCAGAATATAATCCGAAAGATACATGTTGACTGTCTGCACAAATTTGAGTAAAATGTCCATTTTGTCCTCCTTTGCGGTTGTTTCCGCCAAAAAAATAAGTTGCTATATAAACAGCAACTCCGGAAAATCAATATGCACAAAGGAACACTTTTATGCATAAATATTGACTCTATCCTTTTGCCTGAGAGATTCAGCTTACGCCTTACACCTTCGGCACCCATCGGCAAAAGCCATGGGATTCTCCAGAGTTCCCTTCACCTTCAGTTTAATGAAATCCAGAAGGCTTCACAGGGGTATTTATATATTGCACGGATTATAGCATATTTTTAAGTGTCTGTCAACAAGCAAGAGTTTCCTTTTAAGAATTTCGGATATTTTCCCGTTTATCTATTGCAACCTTGCCGATATAAATGTATAATAGCTTTCAAAAACACAAACGGAAGTGAAAACATGAACAACAAAAGATGTGCCGGTGTTCTGATGCATATTTCAAGCCTGTCGGGAGAATACGGCATCGGAACAATGGGAAAGCAGGCAAGGGCATTTGCCGACAAGCTCAAGGCAATGGGCTTCACTCTTTGGCAGACCCTCCCTCTTAATCCCGTCGATATGAGTGGTTCTCCTTATTGCTCCAGCAGTGCTTTTGCCGGAAACATAGCACTTATAGATCCCGTTGCTCTTTTTGAAAGCGGACTTATCAGCGAAAGCGAGCTTAAAGAAAACGAATACGACGGCTCAAAATATATCGCAAGCCATAAATTTGCCTACGAGAAGAGACTTATGACGCTTCGCAAGGCTCACAGCCGTCTCAATGAGGAAACAAAGGAGCTTGTCGCTCTCTTTGCCAAGCAGAACGAGTGGGTGTTCGCCTACGCATACTACATGGCACTCAAGGAAAGTTTCTCATCAAAGCCGTGGTGGGAATGGGACAGTGAATATGTCAGATACGAAAACGCTTTAAAGCTCAAGGACAGACACAGCGAGCAAATCGACTTTTATATTTTCACTCAATATGTCTTTTTCACTCAGTTCAGAGCCTTGAAGGAATATGCCAACAGTCTCGGCATTGAGCTTATGGGTGATATGCCGATTTATGTCAGCCGTGACAGTGTTGACCTTTGGGCAAACAGAGGCGAGTTTCAGCTCAATGAAAAGAGTCTTGCGCCTGCCTTTGTTGCCGGTGTCCCTCCCGATTATTTTTCACAAGACGGACAGCTTTGGGGCAACCCTCTTTATGACTGGGAAAAGATGGAAAAGAACGGCTTTTCATGGTGGAAAAAGAGACTTGCTCATTCACTCAAGCTTTTTGACAGGGTCAGAATTGACCATTTCAGAGCCTTTGCATCTTATTGGGCAGTCCCGTCAGACAGCAAAACAGCCAAGAACGGAGAATGGCGAAAAGGCCCGTCGATGAAGCTTTTTGATGAGTTTAAAAAGCAGTTCGGCGACTTGCCGATTGTCGCAGAGGATCTCGGAACGTTCGGTGAAGATGTTGTCAAGCTCCTTGAGGACACAGGCTTTCCCGGAATGAGAGTTATACAGTTCGGCTTTGACCCCGATTCAGACAGCACTCACCTGCCCCACAATTATCCGTTAAACTGTGTTGCCTATGTCGGCACTCACGACAACAACACCATTTTGGGCTGGCTCTGGGATGCGAATGAAAGAGAAAGAAGCTTTGCACTCAGATATTGCTGCTTCGGCTCGAATAATTGGGGTGAGGGCGGATATTACAGTCCGTCATGCCGTGCCGTGATTGAAGCCGTCTGGCGCTCGAGTGCAACAACGGCAATCGTCGCCATTCAGGACATTTGCGGATACGGTAAGGATGCGAGAATGAACATCCCCGGCACCTGTGAGGAAAATTGGACATTCAGAATTTCTCAGGAGGCTCTCGACTCAATCGACATGAACTATTACAAAGAAATCAACAGTGTTTACCGCAGATAACATTTAAATATCAAAGGGATTCTTTCAAAGCCTTTACGCTCAAAAAGAATCCCTTGTTTTTTTGTTTTGACGAGCCTCTTAGGCTTTCGCCCAAAAGAGCCTCTTAAACAGCCGTTCAGCTTTCAAACTGACTGTTATAAAGCTTCGCATAAAATCCGTTTTCTGCCAACAGAGTTTCATGATTGCCCCGTTCAACAATCTTTCCGTCATTCATGACAAGGATAATATCAGCCTCTCTTATCGTTGAAAGACGGTGTGCAACGATAAAGCTTGTCCTGCCCTTCATCATCTTTCCGAAAGCGTCCTGAATTTTCATTTCGGTTCTTGTGTCAATCGAGGAGGTCGCTTCATCGAGAATCAATATCTGCGGAAGGCAAAGCATTGCTCTTGCGATGCACAAAAGCTGCTTCTGACCTGCCGAAAGGTTGTCACCGGAGCCTGTTATCACCGTGTCATAGCCCTTCGGCAAACGCTTGATGAACGAGTGAGCGTGTGCTGATTTTGCAGCCGAAATTATCTGCTGCTCGGTTGCGGCGGGTTTTCCGTAAGCGATGTTTTCTCTCACGGTGGCATTTGAAAGCCATGTATCCTGAAGAACCATTCCGTAACGGGAACGAAGCTCACTTCTTGTCATGTCCTTGATGTTCACCGAATCGACAAGAATTTCACCGCTGTCAACATCGTAAAATCTCATCAGCAGGTTGATAAGTGTCGTTTTTCCGCAGCCCGTCGGGCCGACAATCGCAACACGGCTTCCCGGTTCAACCTTCAACGAAAAATCCGTTATAAGCGGTCGGTCGGGATTATATGAAAAGCTGACATTTTTCAGCTCAACGCATCCCTTGATTTCGGGTGCGAGAGCGTTTTCGGGGTCGGGTGTCATGTCAGACTCTGCGAGCAAATCAAAAACTCTTTCTGCGCAGGTCAAAGCATTTTGAAGCTCGGTGATAACTCCGCTGATTTCGTTAAACGGCTTTGCATACTGACTCGCATAGCTCAAAAAGACGCTCACCTTTCCCACGGTAACACCTCCGGAAAGAGCGTAAAGCGAGCCGATAAGTGCAACCACAGCATAGACGATATTGTTGACAAGTCTTGTTCCGGGGTTTGTCAGGCTTGAAAAAAAGGTTGCAAAAAGTGAAGCGTGTTCGAGTCTGCCGTTGATTTCGTCAAACTCATTGAGGCTCTCGGTTTCGTGACCGAACGCTTTGACAACATTCTGACCCTCGATAAGCTCATTTATCAAAGCGGTCTGCTCACCTCTGATTTTTGCCTGCTGTGAAAAATATTCATGCGTACGTGAGGTTATGAACTTGGCGACAAAAAACGACATCGGTGTCAAAAAAAGCACTGCAAGGGCAACCGCACCGTTGAGAATAAGCATCAGAACGAGGGTTGCGACGATGGTAATAACACCCGTGAAAAGCTGAGTGAAGCCCATCAGTAAGCCGTCGGAAAAGGTGTCAATGTCTGAAACCATACGGCTTACAAGGTCACCTGTCGGATGTGCATCAAGGTAAGAGACAGGAAGCGAATGTATTTTTTCGCTGAGCTTTTCTCTCAGGTCTCTGACAACGCTGTAAGTGATTTTGTTGTTGCAGACGGCAAAAAGATGCTGTGCGGCAGAGGCGACAACGGTTGTTATTGCAATTATGCAAATGACAGTGATTACGCCCTTGAAATCGGTTTTACCCTCTCCAAGCATAAAATCAATCGCATTGCCGGAAAAGTAAGGTATCATAAGCTGAGCCGAAACGCTTAAAACAGAGCAGAAAAGACTCAGCAAAAGAAGAAAGCGGTAAGGCTTAATAAGAAGCAGGACTTTTTTGATCAAAGCTTTGTTCTTCATTGCTCTGCCTCCTTTTTAAACTGACTTTCGTGAATCTCACGATAAATTTCACATTCTTTAATAAGCTGCTCGTGTGTGCCGTTGCCGACAAGCTGTCCGTCATCAAGCACAAGAATCCTGTCGGCATGTGCAATTGATGAGGTTCGCTGACTGACGATGAACACCGTGACATCACCCGAAAGCCTTGAAAGAGCCTTTCTCAAAGCGGCATCGGTTGCAAAATCGAGTGCAGATGAGCTGTCGTCGAGAATGAGTATATCCGTGTTTGAAATGAGCGTTCTTGCAATGGTGAGTCTCTGCCTTTGTCCGCCCGAAAAATTCACACCGCCCTGCTCAACGATCTCGTCAAGACCCTTTTCCTTTTGCATGACAAAATCCTTTGCCTGTGCATTTTCAAGTGCTTTCCACATTTCCTGCTCGGTTGCATCGGCCTTTCCCCAAAGAAGATTACTTCTGACAGTGCCGGAAAAAAGCAAAGGCTTTTGCACAACAATGCCGACACATTTTCTGAGCATCTCGTTTTTCCACTGCCTGATATCCGTTCCCTTGAGCAGCACTCTGCCCTCGGTGGCATCGTAAAATCTTGTTATAAGATGCACAAGTGTGGATTTTCCGCTTCCCGTTCCGCCGATTATTCCGACTGTTTCGCCCTTTTTCACCTTAAAGCTGATGTCCGAAAGCGAGGCATCACCGGCCCCGTTATAAGTGAAGCTGACATTGTCAAAGCAAAGAATCTCCTGCTCATCAACACCACCCTCGGCTTTTCCGAATTCCATTGAGCTTTTTGTGTCGAGAATCTGACCGACTCTATCCATGCTTGCCATTGAACGCGCAATGATGGTTATAAGGTTTGCAAGCTTCACAAGCTCAATGAGAATCTGACCGATGTAATTTATCAGTGCGATGATGTCACCGGAAAGCACCGAAGCATTATCCGTCTTTTTTGCACCAAACCACAAAACAAGAATTATTGCCGCATTGACAGTCACGTATGTCAAGGGATTGAGCAACGCGGAGATTCTTCCCACCTTCAGCTGTGAAGAAAGAAGCTCGTTATTATTCTGCTTAAAGCTTTCCTTTTGTGTCCTCTGGCGTGAAAAGGCACGGATAACACGGACACCGCTAAGGTTTTCTTTTATCGTCTGTGTGAGTGAGTCAAGGTTTTTCTGAACCCTTTTGTGCATTGGATTTGTCACATACATGATTCCGAAAACGATGAAGAACAAAACAACTATCACGCCAACGAAAATCAGTGCAAGCTGTGAATCAACAGTGAAAGCCAGAACAGTCGCACCCAGAACGATGAACGGACTTCTCATAAAAAGTCTGAGGAAAATGTTAAGGCCGTTTTGCACAAGATTTATGTCGCTTGTCATTCGTGTAATGAGTGTGCTTTTTCCGATTGCGTCAAGCTCGTTGAAGGACAAGGACTGTATTTTTTCAATCAGCTCATGCCTTAAGCCCGTCGCAGTTCCGATTGCAGCCTTTGCGGCAAAAAACTGTGCGGTAAAGCTGCTCAAAAGACCAAGCACCGCCATGGCAATAAGAAGCAAGAAGCGAACAATTATGTAATTTCTGTCACCGTTCCTGATTCCAATGTCGATAATCTGCGAAACAATTAAAGGAACGGTCAGATCAAAGCAAGCCTCAAGCATCTTGAAAAGCGGTGCCAATATGCTTTGAAGCTTATACTTTTTGAAATAAAAAAGCAGATGTTTCATTTTTTTAATGCCTTTCAAATATGTATTTATCTAATAATTATAACTCAAATTCAAAATAATGTAAACCCCCACCGACTTCTTTTAAGCTTTTTAACCAATCCTTACGCTTCACTTTCGGCAAAAGTTCCGAAGTTTTTAAAGTAAGTTGAAATTATTTTCCGGTGGGTATATAATTTTAAAAAAAGTCAAAGGAAGATAATTATGAGTAAAGAAAACATTTCAAAAAAAGACAACTTTTTCATGGCAGTCAAATTCATTCTCTGTTCTGCCGGTGCAGGCATCATTCAAACAGTCACCTTCACACTTTTGAATGAGCTTTCAAAAAGAACGGAAATTTTTTCATTCATTCCCGAAAGCCTTATCGAAAATGAATACGGCCCGTTTTATTTTGTGGCACTTCTTCTTTCGGTGCTTTTCAACTTCACCGTCAACCGCAAATTCACCTTCAAATCAGCCGCCAATGTGCCTGTTGCAATGCTCAAGGTTTTCGGCTATTACTGTGTGTTCACTCCCCTTTCAATCTGGTGGGGAATCTCGCTGACAAACATCGGCTGGAATGAATATCTCGTTCTCGCTTTCACAATGCTTATTAACCTTTCAACAGAGTTTCTTTTCAACCGCTTTGTCGTTTACGGAAAGACCATCAACTCTGCCGAAAACAAATAAATCACTGATGCTTTTCAGGCTTCAAGGAGGAAACCATGCGCCATAAAATTCATATTGCCTACGGCTTTCATGTCAACTGCTATCACTCTTACAGAGGTGACACAAACGACAACCTCGGCTTCGGCTCGGACATCAGAATAATCAGAAAAACCCTCGACATTCTCACCGAATTCAACAAAAACGGCATTCCCGTCAAGGGTACATGGGACACGGAAAACTTCTTTTCCCTTGAAAAGATTCTGCCGGAATTTGCACCCGATATCATTGAAAAAATGAAAGAGCGAGTGAAAAAATACGGCGACGAAAACATCATCATGGGTTATTCAAACGGTGCTCTCGGTGCAATGAATGAAGAGGAGCTTACCGCCTCAATTGAGCTTGCCGTCACAAATGAACAAAAAAGCGGACTCAAGGACATTTTCGGTGAATGTGCAATGCTTGTTCGTCCTCAAGAGGTTATGTTCACACCCTCTCAGGTCTCGGTTTATAACAAGCTCGGTGTTGAAGCACTTTGCCTTTATTACTCTTGTGTGCCTTTTGACGCATTTCGCACCATCGTTCCCCAACTTCCCGATGAGCTTGCCTTTAACCCTCTGACTTACACCTATAAGGGAGAGAGCATAACAGTCATTCCGACTTACAGCAACTCCGATGTCTGCGACGCAGGCTGTCTCAGGGCTTGGGTAAAGGAGCTTCATTTGAAACAGGAAAAGGGTGAAATCAATCACGATCTTCTCATCTTCATCAACATGGATGCCGACGGAATCTTTTGGGAGAGCCTTGACCTGCCCGTTGTCGGAAGTGCCATAGCAAACACCGACGGAATACACGGTCTTGTCAAAGAGGTTGCCGACTTGCCCTATATCGTTTTCGACACACCGGGAAATTACATCAAAACTCACAAGCCACTCGGAAAAATCGACTTCACTCATGACACGGCAGACGGAAACTTCACCGGCTATGCCTCATGGGCTGAAAAGCCTTATAACAGAAAAATCTGGACAGCCGTTGAGCGTTCGAGAATGACAGCTAAGGTCACTGCAAAAAAGGACAGTGAAGCTCCCTCCTTCAAGGACAGAGTTCTGCTGCTTTCAACAACTCATTTCGGACTTGCAACGCCCGTTTTGAACATTCAGCGTGAAAAGAAAGCGGACGCCTTAAAAGAAAGCATCATCACAAGTGAGCTTAATGCTCTTTCAAAGGAGGCGGGAATAAGAATCCACAACACAAGTGCATCACCCCTCCAATGCTTACAGGTGAAGCTGAAAAACGGACTTCGGCATGACAACATCATCATTCAAGGCAAGGAGCTTTTGAATTACGCTGTGATTCCGACCGATGACGATTCAGGTGTGTTCCTGCTTTTGAAATTCAAGAGCATCCGTGACACCTATGAAATAACCGTTAAACAGGGCAAGTCAAAAAAACGCTTTGAAGCAAACGGAAGAATCAACGCCGATGAGCTTGAAATCTTTTTTGACGGCAAGGGAAAACTCACCTCGGTTTACCTCAAGGGCGAGAAAATCTGTGACGACAGCTTTCTTAAAAGCTATATAACCTATGACGGTGTTGATTACTCCTTTGAAAACACTTCAAAAGAAATTATCGAGTCCTCGGGACAGGTCAGCATTCTTCGCACTAAGGGTGAAATTCATCTTCCCGATGAAATTCGTGCAGGAGGCTTTGTTTTCGACTTCATCACCACACCCTTCACAAACGGTATCATCGTTCGCACTCAGGTCAATTATCCTTACACTGCCGAAACCACCTCAATTTCAACGGAAAATTCCGCCTTGGGCAGATATTCCGACATGAAGTGGACTCAAGCCGTTCCGTTCCAGCTCACCGCAAAAATGAACGGTGACATCAAGGTCATCAAGCGTAACTTCATGGGTGACATTTCCTCATTCAGAACACAGAGCTTCCCCGAATGTGACAGCAAAAACAAAAAGATAGACTCGTTTAACCATCAGCTCACAGCCGGTCTTGTCGGACTTTCCGACGGAAATTACACCTTCCTTGTTGCCTCCTGCCGTCAGGTTCTTTCCTCAATGGCTCACTGCCCGATGCGACTTGATGAGGACAAAACCGTTCACATGAACCCCTTCGGCACTTATTACGGCAACCAGCGTCACCATTCGAGCCGTTCAAATGAAGAGATTCTCGGAGTTTACAACCTCGTTGCAGCACAGGGAAAATCAATAGCTCCTGCTTATAACGGTTGCAGTGAAACGGCACTTCTGAGTCTTTATGCTTTCAGCGGAGAGCTTAAAGAGGATGAGCGACTCGATGAAATTCTCGCTTTTTCCGACGGAGCTGTTCTGTCCTGCGGTGAAAATGAGGCAGTTGAAATTTTCACCGGTGACAATGTTACCTTTGAAAAGACAAAGGAGGACGGAATCAACGAAAGCAAGCTCAAAAATCCCGTTATGACGGGCTTCATGGGCAACTTAAAGGAATATGTCACCAAAGGCTCAAAAGCGATTGCACACATTGTTAAAACGCAAATCAAAGCGAGAAATTAAAGCCGTTTTGTCACTCGGACAAAAACAATATTGCTTTTTTAAGTATTCAAGGGAGTTTTACAGGCTTTTCTGTAAAGCTCCCTTTTATTGTCCGGTCTTTGTTTTTGTGACTTTTTGTTTTTTTATGTCACATTTTGTTGCATTGTCAGTCAAATTGTGATATGATACTCAAATATTGTCATTTAAAAGCTAAGGCTATAAAAAGAAAGGGGTATCTCAATGTCTAAAGCTTTACCGAAAAGAAAAATGTACCGTTACTGTCTGGCGGATATTGCCAAAGGACTTTTCACCGGTATGATAAGCAACTATCTTCTTTATTTCTTCCAGCCGACCGTAAAAAGCGGTTTGCCTCATCTTCTTCCGGAAAATAAATTTCTCGGCTTTATAACCATCATGGCATTTGTCACTGCCTTGGGAAAAATCGTTGATGCGGTAACCGATCCCATCGTCGCTTCACTGTCGGACAGATGCACACACAAAAGCGGAAGAAGAATGCCTTTTCTTCGCTATGCCGCAATCCCTTATGCACTGTCGGTGCTTCTGATTTTCTATGCACCGTTTAAGGAAGGCTCATTTTTGAACGCTGTTTGGGTCGCTGTCTTCCTTGTGGTATATTACACAGCTTACACCTTCTTCTTCATTCCGAGAAATGCTTTGGTGCCTGAAATTATACCCGACGCCAAGGTCAGAGTCGGCTATTACGGAATCAGCACGGTTTTCTTCATGGGCTCAAGCTCATTCATGTATGCCGCAACCTTGTTTGTCGATATGCTCAAAAATGCTGGTCTGTCTCCGCTTTGGGCATGGAGAACCGTTTTCACAGTGTTTGCCGTTATCGGTATCATCTGCCTTCTTTTAAGTGCGTATGCCTTCAACGAAAAGGATTATGTTCAGGACAATGTTAAGCCTAAGGAGTCGATGTTCAAATCCTTCGCTCTGGTTTTCAAAAACAAGGAATTTGTCATTTTCAGCCTCGGTGACCTTTTCAGCGGTGTTTCGATGGCTTTCTTCCAAACCACGATGCTCTATTACATCACAATGCTTCTCAATGTTCCCGAATCACAGTCATTCCTTGTTATGCTTTGTGCAATCGCAGTTGCAATCTGTCTTTTCCCCGTCATCATCAAAATCAGCCGCAGGTTTAACAAGAAGCTTCCGTTGGTTGTGGCAAGTGTTGTTTTCACCGTCGTTTTCGGCTTGATTTATTTCGGCGACAAGATTGCCGCACTTGCTCCCGGCAATGAGCTTTACATCGGACTTGCAATGGGCGTTATCGTCGCTTTCCCGTTTGCGGCAATAAATATTCTTCCTCAGTCTGTCATCTCGGATATTATTCAAAGAGACAGTCTTGAAACGGGAGTTAACCGTGAGGGTATCTTCTCTGCTGTTAAAACCTTTATTGAAAAAATTGCATCGGCTGTTGCAATGATGGGTGTTTCAAGCATTCTTGCAATCGGTGCTGCCACGGGCGAATCGGTCGGACTTGAGGGTGTTAAGCTCACAGGTATTTTCGCAGGTGGCTTCAGTCTCCTTTCCTTGCTCTTCTTCATGCTTTATAACGACAAAAAGGTCACAGAATCAATCGAAGAGCATCGAAAATAAGATAAGACTTTCCAAAAAATAAAGGCTTCCTTTGGGCGTTAAGGCTTAAAGGGAGCTTTTTTGTGTGCCGGTTGCTTTATAAGACTCGGCAGGGCAATATTATTTATTATATCGAATTTACATTTTATAAAAAAAATTGACACTGTTTTCATGTATAATATATCTGTTAAAAAAAACACCGAAAGGAGCTACAATGAAAAACAACAGACAGATTTTAAACGAGCTTAAAACACTAAGGCTTAAAAACTTCATTTTTCTTTTTTTCGCCGGTTGCATAAACGCTTTCGGAGTCAACATTTTCCTTGCTCCCGTGAAGCTTTATGACAGTGGCATTTCGGGAACATCGATTCTGATTTCACAGCTTACACCGGAATATATCACTCTTTCAATCTGCCTTTTGATTCTCAACATTCCGCTTTTTCTTTTCGGACTGAAAAAGCAAGGCATCTCTTTCACGATATATTCGATTTTTGCCGTCGGAATTTATTCTTTTGCCTCCTGGCTTATCACCGATGTGCTTCCCGTCGATGTCTCGTTTGCTTCTCCGCTTGCAGGAGAGGATCTTTTGCTTTGTGCCTTATTCGGCGGAATAATCTCCGGCTTGGGAAGTGGTCTGACAATCCGTTACGGTGGTGCGATTGACGGCATCGAGGTCATGGCTGTCATCTTTTCAAAAAAGCTCAACATCACTGTCGGCACCTTTGTCATGATTTATAACATCATTTTATACACAGTTTGCGGAATCGTTCTCGGAAGCTGGATTCTTCCGCTTTATTCAATCGTGACCTATGCCGCAGGGCTTAAAACAGTTGACTTTGTCGTTGAGGGTCTTGACAGGTCAAAGGAGGTTATGATAATCACCGAAAAGCCCGATGAGATAAGTGAGCAGCTGATTTTCGCATTCGACTGCGGAACAACGAAAATTTCAGCAACGGGCGGTTATTCCAACACGGAAAAGACAGTTATATATTTCGTTGTAAACCGTTTCCAGATTGCAAAGATGAGAAATATCGTTCACAGCATTGACCCTAAGGCGTTCATGACAATCAGCGAGGTTGCCGATGTTTTCAAAAGCAACTAAGCTCACCGAAAAAACGCTTAAAACAAAAGAAACGCAAAGCATGGACTTTCTTTAGGCATTAAGCCAAAGAAGGTCCTTTTTAAATAAAAAACGGATAATCTTTTTTCATCGGTATTGAAAAGAGAAAGAGTTTCTGTTATAATGATTTATGGACATAATAGTCAAAAATATTTCAACAAAATCAAAATAAGTATACAATTTACAAAAGGAGAATGATATATATGAGCAAGGAAACATTAAGAACATACCAGACCTATAAAAATTGGAAGTGCAAGTCAAAGCAGACGGAATACACCGAGGAAACTCCGCTTTTAGCCTCCGACGGCACTCTTGTTGCAAAGGGCTGGGCAAGACACAATGTTTTTGATTACAACAGAGATTTTGTCAAATCAGGCTCACCGACAAGCAAAAAGGAATGGGATTTTTATCAGATTGCAAACGGTGACTATATGGTTCAGCTCAGCTTTGCAAACATCGGTGTTGGCGGATATGTTGCAGCAAAGCTCATCGACCTGAGAAAAGGCGAGGTTATCGTTGACGCAACTCAGCTTTTCCTTGGCGGAAAAAAATATATTCCTCCCAAAAAGGGCGATGTTCCCAACCGTTTTGCACACAAAATCGGCAAAGCAGAATTTGACTTTGACACAAAGGAAACAACAAGAAGCCTTTACTTCAAAATGCCCTTAAAGGACAAAACAGTCGAATGTAAATTTGACATGGACATCATGCCCGGACTCGAAAACATCACAACAGTGCTTCCGTTCGAGGGCGACAACACAAAATATTTCATGACAACAAAGCAAAACTGTATGCCGTGTGAGGGCTATTACAAATTCGGCGGCGATGTTTACGAATTTAAAAAGGAAAATGCTTTCTGCGCACTCGACTGGGGCCGTGTCAACACTCCTCACAAAATGGTCTGGTATTGGGGCAACGGCTCAACATATCTCACCGACGAAAACGGTGAAAAGCATCTGTTCGGCTTTGAAATCACTTGGGCAATCGGTGACGAAACAAATGCAACCGAAACCGCATTATTCTACGACGGCAAGGCTCACAAATTCGGTGCAGTCGATGTTGAGGTTTTCCCGAAACCCGATAAATTCATGGACGAATGGAAATTCGTTTCCGAGGACGGCAGATTTAACCTTTCCATGACTCCCACCTTTGACCACCATTCCGACATGAATTTCGGTGTTCTGAGAATGCATACGCATCAGGTTCACGGCTCATGGAACGGAAATGTTATCCTCGATGACGGCACAAAGCTTGAGATTAAAGATATGTATGCTTTCTGCGAGTATGTTGAGAACAAATGGTAAAAGAAAATTAAATAAGATAAGCTTCCCATGAAATTTTTTTCATGGGAAGCTTTTTTGTATTGTTTTGCTGAAAGTCGGCACAACGCATCGGGCGGTGTGCTATTCAACCTTCGATAATTTTCTTTAAAGCCGACGGCTTTCTTGTTGTGATATTATCCGGCTCAAAGCTCAAGCAACGATACATATCATTCTCACTTTTCGCTGTCCAAACCGAAACCAGCAAGCCCTCATTTCTGAAAGCTGTCACAAGCTCCTTTGAACACTCCTTGAAGCTCATGTTTATTCCGATTGCTCCGCTGTCTTTGACCTGCCCTATGATTTCAGCAAGGTAAGCCGGATCCGTGTTCCTCTCCTTGTCAACGCTGACATTGAGATAATATGCTATGCCCTTTGCGTCACTCTTAACAGCTTCAACATACTCCTGACGGACACCGGTGAAAAATATTTTATCTTCAACGCCGTATTTCTCTGCAAGCTCACTGACAGCCGAGAGATTCAATGTCGATTTCACATCAACATTCATCTTAACCTCAAGCGTACTCAAAAGCAAAAACGCACTGTCAAGTGAGGGCATTTCCTCGCTTATCGGCCTTGTGTCTGGGTCGTCATGGCTCAAAACAGCAGTTCCGTCGGACTTGAAACTAAGGTCAATTTCAACAATTTCCGCCCCTGCCTCAGCGCCTGCCTTAATGCTTTCGAGAGTGTTATCCTTTTCACCCTCACAGCCTGTATGCGCAGTTACAGTAAAGCCGTCGGGAAGAGTATAGCTTACATTCCTGAGCTTATGGCTGTTCATGTAAACAGCACCGACAGCGACAACGGCAGCAACAGCCGTAACACCGCAAAGAGTAAAAATCAGCTTTAATTTTTTCATTTTTCCCACATCCTTTTCACCTTTTGTTGATAGTACAACATTATTATCGAAAAATCAAGTGAAAATTAAAGTTTTTTTATATCGTTGAGAATTCTGTCGATTTCATCCTGAAGCTTATTGAGTCTTGCGATTATATTCTGCGTGCTTACAGCCTTATCGTTGGTTCTTCCGATAAGATAATCTGCCGAGACTCCGAAAAAATCCGCAAGCTTGATTATTGCAAAGGAATCGGGATTTGTTTTGCCTGTTTCATAATTTGAAAGGGTTCTTTGATCAATACCGACAGCATTTGCAAGGTCTATCTGCCGTAAATCCCTGTCCTCTCTTAAATCACGAATTCGATTCATGTTACCACTTCCATAAATATTGTGAGACAATTATACTAAAATATTTCTTAAAACTCTTGACATACTAATATTTTTACAATACAATAGCTTCGTACCATTAAATTAGTATGGCTCACGAGTTATAGCTTACGGGAGACGAGGTCGGCTAAGCTTCCGATGCTTAAATTAAAATTAAGGAGGTTTTAAAATATGAGGGAAAATTTTATAGTAAAGCTACAAACAAATAACTACATGATAGGAAGCTTTGATGCTTATTTGGATATGTCAAAAGCGTTAATAAAAAGCAATTCTGTTCTTTCCAATGAACAAGCAGATAATATACTTAAAGCTATGCCTACGGCTTACAGAGCTGCAATAACCGATTCCGACGGCTGTTATATCGGTTATATCGGCTTGTTTGATGTTAAAGCACGGCAGAGCATTACTTCAATCAGATTCGAGGTCAACACCGATTTAAAGCCGGAAAACATGAATGAAATATTAGTCGAATTTAAAAAGTATTTATCTGAAGCTTTAAATTTAACACAAGTTGAAGAACTGATTTATAAAACAAGCACCTGTGAAAAAGTCAAAAAAAATAAGATCAGTCCGGAGAAAAAAATTATCTTTAAAAGTAATTTTTTAGTACCGGAGGTATCAGATGAGCTTTTTGAAAGACTTTCAAGGGAATATTATATTCCCGAGCTGCAAATGCAATTTACCATAAAAAGCAAAGACAAGGATTTCGGCATTATCGGTTTGAGCAACCTCAATGAATCAAACAAAAGAGCCGATTTATGTTTATTTACAGATAAAAGCTTAAACGGTAGCCTTTCAAATGAGGAGTTGGTCGGACTTATAAACGAATATATTGAATATGCTCATGCATTAAACATTCACAATGTTTCCTTATCGTTAAACGCCGGCAACCATAATATGCTGGATATAATAAATAACACCGATATGAATTACTACGGTGAAATTCCGTTCGCTGCACTCAACGGCGATCAGCTTGAATCCAAGCTGATGTTCCAACACATTCCAAGCATGAAAAAAGAAAAAGGCACTGTCGTCATCAAAAACAAATCAATTCCCCTCTCACTTCTTACAACGCAAAAGAAAGAAATTTCCAAACAGCTCGAATTGGACAATGGCTTTAAATTGCTTTCTCCGAGTTCTTTTGAAAATGCGGGAATTGATTCAAATAAAATATTAAATGCACATCTTCGTGCAATGCAAAACAGAAGTGGCTTTGCTGTTCCGCTTGGAGAGGATAAATACATATTACAAAAAGGAAACGGAAATTACGGAATTTCCAAAGCAATGAATAATTTCAACTATGTTTTGCTGAACGAAAGCAATGATTATTCCGGATATGTTAACATTTTGCGTAATAATGCCAACGGGAAAAACGCTGAAATCGAAATCGGAATCGACCCGAAGCTACAGCACAAGGGCTTAGGGACAAAGGTTATAAATGCTTTTTACAATGAGCTTTTTTCAATCGGATACGCAAGTGTAACAGGTGCGGTATTCGGCTTCAACACACCATCGCTGAAGCTTCACAAAAAGGTTGCCGATTTTAACGGAATACGCCTCGCAGCTTATTATTCATACGGCAAGCTGTGGGATATGCATTATTATACAAAAATCAATCCGATAATCGAATCCCTATAAAAAACGCTTGACATAGATAAAAAAACGAACCAACGCAAAGAAATCCGCAAGCTACGCTCGGGGGCGAATGCTTTCAAGCTCTGCTTGAAAGCCCGCTCGATTTTTTCGAGCGGCGGCTGTGCCACCGCACAGCCATTCGCCTCCCGAGCCTCACCGCAGGAACACTCTTAATGAAAACATCAAGAAGAAACGGACTTTTCTTTAGGCGCAAGCCTCAAAAAAGTCCGTTTTGTTTTTTTAGTCTGAAATTATGCAGCTTTTTTATTTCTGTGCCTTGTAATAATTCATCAGACAGCCTTCAAGTATGATTGTCTTTTCCTCATCGGTGAGACCCTTGACATAAAGTGTGATGTCCTCAACACCATTTTGGGTGATAACCTTTGCCGGAATTTCCTCAATTCCGTTTTTGATTTTCTCTCTGATGTTTGGAACATATACATAATCACCGTCGGAATAGTCAAAACTGCAAGCCTTGTCGATTGTGAACGGCAGAATGCCCCAGTTAATGCAATTACTGCGATAACGCTTTGTTGCAAATTCATAGCAAATGTTGCCGAAACCGCCAAGCACCTTTTGGCAAGATGCTGCTTGCTCTCTTGCACTTCCGTCACCGGGACGGCAAGCAAAAATACAAGAACCGAACTGCGTATGCTTTGCCGTTTGTGCGGCATCGTCTGTAACCTTTGAAAGAATGTCAAGAACCTCCTGACTTTCGCTTTCTCTTCTCTTGCTTTCCTCCTTTGCAACAGCCTTTGCTCTGCCGACATATTCGGGGATACGGCGAGAGAGTGCAAATTCTGCAAGTCTCAGCGGATTTGAACGGTAGCTTGAGGTTTCGCCTGACGGGATAAGCTCATCGGTCGTTGTAACCTCGTCATGAATGACTGCGGCAAGCTTTAAAAGTAAGTTGTCCTCAAGTGCATACATTTTCGGCCAATCGGTAATGTTAGGGCCTAATTTCAGCTCATAATCCGGTTGAGCCTTTCCGAAGCCTTGATAAACTCTTTTTTCATAAACGCCCTTTTCAAATTTGTAAGTCTCGTTATGCTCCGGAATTTCAACATCCGTTGCAGCTGTGAGAATACCCTTGTTCAAGGCTATTGCGGCAATCGAACGGCTATCCATGAGTGCAACGGAAGCAAGCTGACCGTCGCCGGGCTTACTGCCCTCTCTGTTGGGGAAGTTTCTCGTTGTGTGTCTTATTGAAAGGCCGTTGTTTGCAGGAACATCTCCTGCACCAAAGCAAGGACCGCAGAAGCAGGGCTTAAACACTGCTCCGGCTTCAAGGAGCTTGCCTTGGACACCATTTTTGATAAGTGCAAGATTAACAGGCACACTTGAGGGATAAACGGAAAGGTTGAAATAACCGTCTCCGATGTCCTTGCCGTCAAGAATTGCGGCAGCCTCACAGATGTTTTCAAACATACCGCCTGCACAGCCTGCGATAATACCCTGATCAACAAGAATCTTGCCGTCTTTGATTTTGTCCTTGAGTCTGAAATCAACCTTGTCACCGAATTGAGCCTTTGCAGCCTTTTCAACATCGTAAAGAATTTCGGGGTTTGCCTGAAGCTCGTGAACGGTGTAGGCGTTTGAGGGGTGGAAGGGCAAAGCAATCATGCTTTCGATTTTGCTCAGGTCAACCTTAATTGCCATGTCATAATATGCAACCTTTTCGGGAAGCATTTGCTTGTATTCATCGGGTCTGCCGTGAGTTACAAAATATTCCTTTACCTTTTCATCGGTTTCCCAGATTGAAGAAAGGCAGGCAGTTTCGGTTGTCATGACATCAATACCGATTCTGAAATCCATTGAAAGATTTTTCACACCGGGGCCGACAAATTCAAGCACCTTGTTTGTGACAAGACCCTGCTTGAAAACAGCACCGCAAAGTGCAATCGCCACGTCGTGAGGACCGACACCGGCCTTAGGCGCATTTTCAAGATAAACAAGCACAACCTGAGGCGGATTTATATCCCATGTGTTTTCAAGAAGCTGTTTAACAAGCTCCGGTCCACCCTCGCCTACTGCCATTGTGCCTAACGCACCGTAACGGGTATGACTGTCAGAGCCGAGAATCATCTTTCCGCAGCCGGACATCATTTCCCTTGCATACTGGTGAATGACCGCCTGATTTGCCGGAACATAAATTCCACCGTATTTCTTTGCTGCTGAAAGTCCGAAAACATGGTCATCTTCATTGATTGTTCCGCCGACGGCACAAAGACTGTTGTGGCAGTTCGTCATTGCATAGGGCAAGGGAAACTCCTTGAGTCCGCTTGCTCTTGCGGTTTGAATAATGCCGACATAGGTGATATCGTGAGAGATGAGAGCATCAAACTTGATTCTCATCTTGTCGTCATCTTTTTTTGTGTTGTGAGAATTCAAAACAGAATAAGCAAGAGTGCCGTTACGATCGGTTCTCGGTGAAAGACCCATGGCATTAAGCTGTGCTTCCTGTTCTTGCTTTGTTCCGTCAATGAGCGTTCTTCCGTCAACAAGATGAACGCCGTGATTTATAATTTCAAGCATTGTTTTTATCCTTTCTTTTGCGTGAAAAAATCAGAATAAGCCACTGATTTTTCCGTCTTGATCAACATCTATTCTCTCTGCGGCAGGCATTTTGGGAAGTCCCGGCATCGTCATAATTTCACCGGTGAGAGCGACAATGAAGCCTGCTCCTGCCGAAACCTTGATGTTTTTCACCGTTATGTTGAAGTCATCTGG
>CAZBFI010000012.1:0-25425 GCA_964491165.1 uncultured Faecalibacterium sp. | reverse complement strand
CTTCTATTATTTATATTGTTTTATTTGGTTTATAGCATAAAACACAAAACGACAGTTTTGTCTATTCCTTTAAGGCAACAGAAAAAGCTTCCGTCAAATCACTCTGACGGAAAGCTAATTTTATTGTTTTATGCGGTCTGCGCTTTTTTTACAGCCCCTTAAAATTTTACTTTTTCTTTTTGAAGATAACAAGCTTTGAAAAGACATAGTTGACAATAACAACCACGACAGCGAGAATGACCTTTGCTATAAGCTCTCCGCCGATTTCAAAGCCGAACAGTCCCAATGAAATTTCATTGAATGAAAGCAGATCAACAAAAAGATAAAGACCTGCCTCTTCGAGAAAAAACGAAAAAACTCTTGCGGCAAAAAATGAGGGAATTTCCTTGAGCAGAACCTTTGCTTCCCAGCTCTTGCTTTCAAAGACCCAAATTTTGTTTGTTATATAAGCGAAAACAACAGCGGCAAACCAAGCGATAGCGTTTGAAATGAGATATCTTTCGTCACCGAGAATCCATCCAAAAGCAGCAAAAACGACAAGGTTAACAACGGTTGTAAGTCCGCCGAAAATAACATATACGATAAGTTCTTTATATTTTACAATCAATTCTTTAATTTTGTTCATAGCTTAAAATCTCTTTTGCAATAAAAATCGGTCTTTGTTTGACCTGTGTGTGTATCTTTCCGAGATAATATCCGATAATGCCGAGGAAAACGCAAATAATTGCACCCACAAGCAAAACAAGTGAAGCAAGGTAGCCGTAAGCACACTTGGAATATTCGGAAAAGATGTCGATTAAGAAAAAAATCAAAAGCTGTAAAACCGAAAAAGCTCCCATAAAGCCACCTACATAAAGCGGCAATTTCAACGGCATATCAGTGTAAGCGACGATACCGTCAAGAGCATATTTCAAAAGCTTTGTGAAATTCCACTTTGTTTCACCGCTTTCTCTCTGCTTAACTTCATAGGGAATGGCGATTGTGTTGTAGCCGACCCATGAAAAAATGCCTTTGGAAAAGCGATGATATTCGGGCAATGAAAGAATTGTTTTGACAACACTCTGTCTCATTGTTCTGAAATCACTTGCATCGCTTATAAAGTCAACCTCTGTCACCTTGTTGACAGCTTTATAAAACATTGTTTTGCACAGCGTTATAAATTTTCCTTCTTTGCGTTCCTGCTGAAAAGCGGCTACCATATCACAGTCAGGATTTTCATCGAGAAGCTTGCCCATTTGAACTGCGTAAGCGGGATCCTGCTGTAAATCGGCATCAATGACAGTGACATACTCGCCCACCGCTTGAGTAAAGCCGGCATACATTGCGGCCTCTTTTCCGAAATTTCTCGAAAAGTTAACAACCTTGATTTTAACATCTTTGTTCTCGTTAAAAATCTTTCTCAGCTTTTTCGGAGTTTCATCACGGCTTCCGTCATTGACGAAAATGATTTCATAGTCATCCGTATACCCTGCCATAGCTTTTTTCGTAACCTCAAGGAATTTCTCGACATTACCCTCCTCGTTAAAGCAAGGCACAACAAGGGAATGTTTAATTGTCATGGCTAAACGCCCCTTTATAAATCTATTTCTTTAAACTTAATTCGGTTTTTCTTTCTCATTGTATGATACCATAATCCATAAGAAAAAATCAATACGAAACCGAAAAATGAAATAATTATTCCGGCTTTAAGGTGCGGAGTATGATATCTGAGCTCAATCTGATGCTCACCCTCCGAAACCTCAAGTGCCATATACATTACATTTGCTTTCATAAGCTTTGTCGGTTCGCCGTCAACATAAGCAGTCCAGCCCTTTGAATAAGGAATCGAAAGGCAGAGAAGCTTGCTTGAATCAACGCTGATGTTACCCGTCACCTTATCGGTTGTGATGCTTACATCATGAAGAGTCTCCTTGGAAAGCTCGTCAACGCACCTGTCATAAAGCTCCATATCCTGAGAATAAATTGCAATGTCACTAAAGGAATATGTGCCGATATACGGGAATCTGAGTGCAATATACTCACAGCCGTCTTCACTGTAACCGAGGTTAGCATCGAAAGAGGTCTTATTGCAGTAGAATGTGAAATTCGGAGTGAAATACTGTATTTTCTTGCCGGAAATAATTGTTTTGTCCGACTCAATAGTCGCCACGGCAAAGGGTATCATTGTGCTTTCTGTCCAATAAAGATCGTTTTGCTTGATTTCTTCCTGCTTGTCCTCACTGAGCTTTTCAAAATCCTCCATAGTATAAATGTTGTTCGGGTCAACACTCGTATCGTCACCGTAAAGACTGTATAAGGAGGTGCCTTTATAAGAAATATCCTTTAAGCTTATGTAAAGCTCACTGTTCTTCTGAGGCTTGATTTTGAAATAAACCATGGAATTTTCCTTTGTGACAACGAAGGTCTTGTCCTTATAAGTAACATCTTTACTTTTTATGATAAGCTTCTTATTAAGCTCCTTTGTCACATATTCAGTTTCAGCCTTTTTCGAATATGTATCACCGTCTTCGAGGACAGCACCTTGAAGAAGAGCCTGCTGCTTGTCGAGCGAGGTTTCGAGTGCATCGTATTCCTCTCTTGTGATGTATCCGTCATAGGTATAGCCCAAAGGCAGAGCCTTCTCATTTCTGTATACATCTGCGGTTTCCGTTGCGACAAAGCCGTAAGGAACATTCGTGTTTTTGTCCTCAGGATAGTTGTAGAAATACTTTACACTTGCAAGTGTGTTTAAAGCGGTAATATCGTCAAAGCCGTTATAAAACTGATAATATGCTTCGTTGATATTGATACTCTCATGGAAATCCGAGATGTTTTCATCGGAAAGACTCCAATAATATTGAGTGTTGCTCATTCCGTTTCTGACGGTATTGTTGATTGAAAGAGCATCACCTGAAAAACGGTAAAATTCAGTCTGTCCGTCAGCTTCGGCAGCCTCCTTAACACTAAGACTGTCAAGTGCGGAATAATTATTGATATATTCCTTTGAATAATATTTTTTATCGGCATCAAAGAAAACAAAGTGTGCATTTGTCACAATACAGGCAATGCAAAGCAGCGAAACTGCCGATGTAAAAATAAGCTTTGATTTTTTTCGGCTTGCGGATACAAACCCGCAGATAAGAAGTCCTGCGCATATAAGGACAACACTGACAGTGCTGACAATCATTCTTTCTTTAATTGTCTGGTCGGTAAGAAAGCACAGACCGGTATAAACAACCGGAAGCACTGCAACCAAAAGAAGCCTTTTTTTATTTCTTATGCTGAAAAGCTCCTCCCATGTTGCCGCAACAACAAAAGAAATAATGAAAGAAAATACAAAGCCCCAACGGTTGCACGGATAAGATAAACCGTTTGCAAAGCCTGCAAAAATCGGAGAAACAAAGCCACCGAGACCTATAAGGAAGAACACTTTAAGGAAGGTGTGCCTTTTTCTTGCCGTGAAGAGCGTTGCAACTGCAAAAAGAATGATAACACTGTAACCTAAAAGGGTCCAACCTCCCCTATAATTATGGGAGATCATCTGAGCAGGAAATCTGAGATAATATTTAAGTGAATAGAAAAGAGAATAATCATAATCGACACCAACTCTGCTGTCGGCTAAAAGCTTCAGCACTATCGGAAGGAAAATTACCGCACCGAGAAGAACACCAATCACAGAAGACACTGCCACCCTGAAAAGCGGAGCTATCATGGCCTTGAAATCTTTTTTGTAAATTTCGACAAGTCTCAAAAGCACATAAACCACCGTTGCGATAACCACCACATAAAAGAAGTAGAAGTTACTTACCTCTGCAACGCAAACAATCAGTGAAAGATAAATCGGGTTCTTGTTTTTGAAAATCTTTTCAACGCTTATGAGGATAAGCGGAAGATAAATCATTGGATTTATAAAGTACGGGTGCATCGTTCCGGCATAGAGTGCAAAGGAGCAGAAAGTATAAGTGAAAGCGGAAACAAGCACTCCCAATACATTGTTGTATTTTCTCTCAAAACAGTAAAGTGAAAAGCATAAACCGATAAGGTAATACCTTAAAATGCAAAGAAAGGTATAAAGATACGGAGTATACTTAACCGGAACAAGCACACTTAAAAGTGTCAATGGATCGCCTATAACATAATAGTTAAAGGTTGTGACAATATCCGAGCCGAATCCGATTGAAAAGTCCCAGTTCGGAATAACAAGCTTATGCTCGGAAAACAAGGTGTATACTATTTTTCTGAGCCATTTACCCAAATATTCCAACGCTGTATAGTGCTGATAATAACCGTCACCGTTACGGACAAAGGTTATACCGTACTGCATGTAATGATAAAAGACCGCTAAAGCAACAACTGCAAATAAACAGCTGTATAAAAGGAAAAAACGCTTTTTGTTCATGCTCTCATCTGCTGATGAAAGCAATCTGCTTTTCGATTTTAACATAGAGAAAAACCCCTTTAATAATTCAAATTATTTTTTATCTCTTTCTCTTATAACAAAGCGTGTAGGTGTGCCTTCAAGGCCGAAAATTTCTCTTATCTGATTGTCAAGATAACGCTGATAGCTGTAATGGAAAAGCTCCTTATCATTGACAAAGCAAACAAATGTGGGCGGTCTTGTTGATGCCTGAGTCATGTAATAAATCTTAAGTCTCTTACCCTTATCTGTCGGGGGCTGAACTCTCGCTGTTGCAGCGGCAAGAACATCATTAAGCTTTCCGGTTGATATTCTCATTGAGTTTTGCTCATCAACAAATTTAATAAGCTCAAAAAGTCTGTCAAGTCTCTGACCGGTTTTTGCGGAAATGAAGATAATCGGTGCATAGGACATGAAAGAAAAATCAATCATAAGCTTCTTTCTGTAAGAATCCATGGTTTTGCCGTCTTTTTCGAGTGCATCCCATTTGTTGACGGCAATAATACAAGCCTTTCCCATTTCATGAGCAATGCCTGCAACCTTTGAATCCTGCTCGGTGAAGCCCTCGAGTGCATCTATCATTATAACACATACCGAGGCTTTTTCGACAGCCATTTTCGCTCTTATGACTGAATATTTTTCAATTTGATCCTCAACCTTACTTTTTCTGCGAAGTCCTGCCGTATCAATGAACATGAAATCACCGTATTCATTGGAAACATAAGTGTCGGTGGCATCTCTTGTTGTGCCTGCGATGTTGGAAACGATTGCTCTTTCTTCTCCTGAAATCGCATTGATGAGCGAGGATTTGCCAACATTCGGTTTGCCGATAACAGCAACCTTTATTACGCTTTCCTCCTGTTCTTCCTGACTTGAGGGAGGAAGATATTCCATAACCGCATCAAGAAGGTCGCCTGTTCCGTGACCATGCACGGAAGAAACGGCTATCGGATCTCCTAAGCCGAGATTATAAAATTCATAAAACTCAAGCGGAGTTTCGCCCACACTGTCACACTTGTTGACGCAAAGAATAATCGGCTTTCCGCTTTTTTGAAGCATTGCGGCAACCTCTGCATCGGTTGCAACAACTCCTGTTCTTAAATCGGTAACAAAAATAATAACCTGAGCGCTGTCAATGGCAAGCTGAGCCTGACGGTGCATTTGCTTTAAAATGATATCGTCACTTGCCGGCTCAATACCGCCCGTGTCAATCAAAAGAAAATGCCTGTTAAGCCACTCGCAATCTCCGTAAATTCTGTCTCTTGTTACACCGGGAGTGTCATCAACAATGGAAAGACGCTCACCGATAAGCTTGTTGAAAAGGGTTGATTTTCCAACATTGGGTCTTCCTACAATAGCAACTATCGGTCTTGACATAAATACCGCCCCCTTAATCTAAATCCAATATATTTTTTATCAAAAAGATGCTTGAGCTTTCAAACACTGTTTTAACCTTAACCTCAAGCTCTCTTTCAACATCTTCAAGTGAAACTCCGTCAAGAAAAAGGTCGCCCTCACTTCTTAACATAACATCGGGAATAATCAGCTCGCCGTAAAGCTCCTTGCCTTTGAGCTGTTTAATAAGGTCCTGACCGGTTACGAGTCCCGCAACTGTTACACTGTGACCGAAAAAGTCGTTTTTTATTTCATAAACATTTATTTTAAGCTTAGGATAAATCAGCATCAGTCTTTTGGCAAGCTCATCAATCAAGCCGAATGCCGCTGAGCCGGTCGCAAGACTCACGCTTTTTTCAAATGAAGTATCAACCTCGATTTCGCTTATGAGGTTTTCGGCTTCATCGGAAAAGTCACGCCACATTCCCACACCGTTTTCAACCTGCGGATAGGATTCATAATAATCCGCCGACGGTATGCTTCTTTGTGCTTTCAAATAAAACTCGTCTGAAGCGAAAACAAGGCGTGTTCCGTATTTTTCTTTGAATTCATCGCCCATATTTTTGATAATATCGACAACCTGAGCTGCTGTTTCCTTTGTATAAACAGGCATTTGGAAAAGTCCGTCACGATATTTCGTTACACCGACGGGAACAGCGGCTATACTTTGAACGGCAGGATAAAGCTTTCCAAGCTCACTTATGCTGTATTCAAGCTCCTTACCGTCATTGATTCCGGGACAAAGCACAAGCTGAGTGTTAATGCTGATGCCTGCCTGAGCGAGCTTATAAATATAAGACAGACACTTGCCGGCTTTTTTATTGTTCATCATTTTCACTCTTAGTTCCGGATTCATTGTGTGAACGGAGATGTTGACAGGACTGATGTGCATTTTTATTATTCTGTCAATATCATTATCGGAAAGGTTAGTCAGAGTGATATAATTGCCGAAAAGGAATGACAAGCGTGAATCGTCATCTTTAAAATATATGCTCTCTCTCATTCCCTTTGGATTTTGGTCGATAAAACAGAAAATACACTTGTTCTTACAGCGCTTCTGCTTGTCCATCAGGTAACTTTCAAATTCCAAGCCTATGTCCGAATCCGCATCCTTTTTAATGTTGACTTTTTTGATTTTTCCGCCACGGTCAATTTCAAGGCAAAGCCTTTCATCCTTGATATAAAAATCATAATCAAGAAAGTCATTTATGGCGTTACCGTTAACGGAAACAATTTTATCGCCCGCTTTGATACCCTTAAAAAAAGAAACAGACCATTTTTTAACGCTTTTTATAACAACTGACATATATATTTTACTCCCAAAGCTTGAAAATGAAATCAAAAATTCAACAAAAGCTCTCAACCGATTTCCAATAAAAAAGGTAGAGCAGCAAATGTTATGCTTCTCTACCTTTCAAAGTTCCAAAGGCTTAGTCCTCGTCCTTAACAACAACCTGCTTGCCCTTGTAATAACCACATTCAGCACAAACCTTGTGGGGAACTGTATAAGCACCGCACTGCTTGCATCTTACGAGTGTGGGAGCGTCAAGCTTCCATACATTTGAACGTCTCTTATCTCTTCTTGCCTTTGATACTCTTCTCTTTGGTACTGCCATCGTCCAGCACCTCCTTATTATAATAATTAAAATAACCTAATTAAACAGTCCGTCAATCAAAAAGCCCTTCCCAACGGGGATCAATGTCCTTTTTGCAATCACACGAACCTTCATTTAAATCTGCTCCGCATTTTGCACAAACACCCTTGCAATCATCTTTGCAAAGAATTTTGCTCGGCAAAGCAAGATAAATGTCCTCTGATGTAAGCTCGTCTATATTAAGCTTCATGTCCTCAACAAGAATGTAATCATCATTCTCTTCGTTATTGAGTGATGAAACCAAGCCGTGATCCATATCAACCTCAAAAGGCAACTTAACATTAGCGGCACATCTGTCACAGCTCATTTCAAGAGTGAAACTGATTTTTGCCTTTACTGTAACAATTCCGGCTGAATTTGTAATCTCACCTTTAAGCTTAACAGGCGTTGTGAATGGAAACACACCGTTAAACTCATGGGAGGAAAAGTCAAATTCATAATCAAGAGGAATTGATTTTATGCCTGCGTTGAATAAATTATCAAGTTCAATAAACATAACTCACCTCATATTAACGAATAACATTATATAGATATAGCTCCGATTTGTCAAGAACAAAAACGAAAATAACTCATTTTTTTGTCTTAATTTTGAAAAACTCTTACTTTGTTGCAGCGTAAAGCACATCGGAATAGTAACCGATGAAGCTGTCACCCTCAAATTCCCTCACGGCGTTGACACGAAAAGCATATTCCGTGCCGGAGGAAAGCTTTTTCAACGTTGCAGTCGTCGCCTCGGTTCTTCCCAAAAGCTTGAAGGCTTTTTTACTGTAATCATAGCAGTAAACATTATAAGCCGTTGCACCCTCAACCTCATCCCATGCAATTTTCAATGCCGTTTCGCTTGCCGCAGCCTGACGCAGATTTTCGGTTTTTGAAAGATAAGTGCCGCAATCATAATGATAGGTATACTTTGAAGAAACGATCTTCTTTCCGTCTTTCACAACAGCGGCAATGACAGCATAACGCTGTTGTGTTCCCGGAGTTAAATCCTTGAGTGTACAGGTTGTTTTTGCCGTTGAGCCGAGAAGCTCAAAGGATTTTTTTTGCTGATTATAACGGTAAAGATAATATCTGTTGACATTCTTTGAAGAAGCTTCCCATGTGAGCGTATAAGATGTGTCCGTCTTTTTGCTTTGCACAATCTTTTCAACGCTTAACGGCAAGGTGTAAAACTTTTTGACAGTGTGCTTACCGGTAAGAACACCGGTTGTGTTTTTGAAATAAGCTCTGACAGCGACATAATTTGTTGTGCAGTCGGTTAAGCCTTTAACTGTCACACTTGTACTTTGAGTGGTGCTTTCCAAGACATAGCTTCCGTTTTTAAGAATATAAACTCTGTAACAGTAAGCATCGTTAACCTTATCCCAGATTACAGTTGCGGCATTACTCGAAGCTTTGACTGTAATGCCTGTAATCTGTGACGGAAGACATGAGGCAGTAAACACCTGGGACTTGTCACCCTCAACTGTTGTGCTGTCTTTTTCAAACAATGCGGTAATATAAAACCTACCGACTGTTGACTCGGGCATGAAATCAACATCGCAGAAATTATCCGTTACAGTCGCTTTCAGCTCTTCACCGCCCTGCGTGAGAAGATAAACCTTATAAGCAGTCGCACCGCTTAATTTATCCCACGACAAACGAAAGCTCTTGTCGGTAACATTAAGTGATTTGATGTTTTTAACAATCGGTGAAGCTGTTCTGACAGTCAGCACTTCGGATTTTTCCGATGCGATATATTTTCCGTCAATGAGCTTATAGCCCTTTAAAATGACTCTGTAAGCTGTCATACTCTGCAAGGAGCTGAGCCTCATGGTGTCGGCATTGCTCTTTTTCACGGTGTTACTTGAAATAAGCTTGCCGTTCGAGTCATAAGCATAGGCTCTGTAAGCATCAAGGGTCTTATCGGCAGACCACCTTATATCAATATAATCACAGCCGGCAGACACAAGCTGAATATTTTGAGGAATTGCCGGCAAGGTTTTAGCCGTCACGGCAGATGTACGACTGCCGGTTACAGATGTTTTATCACGGTTGATAAATGCCGAAACGGCAAAGTAATATGTGCTGTTGCAGTCGAGGTTTTTAATTTCACATGAGGTTGCTTTTACCGAAACTGTTTTAAGCTCACCACCGGCTTTTCGGTAAATCAAATTATAACCCGTTGCACCCTTGACCTCATTCCACTGCGCAATCACCCGATAGCTTCCGTTTTTGACAGTAAGCTTTGAAGTGACGGCAGGAACTGTAATTGCATAAACGGGTGAGGTTGCCGACGAATAAAGCTTTCCGCTTGCAGTGTTTTTGTAAGCTCTGATTCTGTAAGCTCTGATATCTGCATTACTAAGCCCCGTTATATTCAAGCTCGTTTGTGCAGTATCCTTGACTAAGCTGTATTTGCTTTCTCCGTCGCGGCAGGCATACACCTCATATCCGTCATTGTTCTTATTGCCGTTCCATGAAAGTAGGTACCCCGAAGCCGTAACCGAGCTGACTTTTACATTTGAGGGAACTGACGGCTTATCGGAAAGGGAAATTACAGGGGAATAGTCACCGAAGGAAACGATTTTTTCATACTGACAGTAGGCTCTGACAGTAAAGTTTTCGGCTTTAGCCTGCGAGGAAGTCAGCGTACAGCTATTAGTGCCGAAAGGCACAAGCTTAACCTGTGCTGTTTTTCCGGTGCTTTCGTTATAAGACAGCACTTGATATCCCGTTGCATTTTCAACGCCTTGCCACGAAAGAACATAAGAGCCCGACTGTGTGCTGTTGTAATCGAGTTTTTGTACCTTTTGAGGCTTAGTTACAACGGATTTTGACACTGCTTTGGTATAAACATACTTTCCAAAGCAATTCTGTGCAAAAACAGTGTACCCCGTACCGCTTCTAAGGTTATTGAATGTGGCGGTGGTTGCTGTTGAAAAAACTGCTTTTTTGAAATTGCCGTTCATGTCACCGACCGAAAATCCACAGCTTATTGCCTTGTCAACCTTATCGACCGAGGCACTCAACGAATTACCCGACACATTAACGGATAAGTTCTTTGAATAATACGAAGCGTAATTTCCGACCTTGAAAAGAATTTCTTCAAAATGACCGACAGAGTCATAAATATAAAGTGAGACCTTTCCGTTTTTCAAAAACTCAACCGTGTTATCATCTATAATTTTAACCATCGTCGGATCAGACGATGCAAGATGACTTTTCACTCCGTCGCTTTTGATAAATGAAATATCTGCAACACCCGGTGCTGTGTGAACTGCTGTTTTGATATTTATGTAGTTGCCGGGAATAAAGCCTTTATAAGCTTTCCCACCGTAATTAAATGACACCTCATACCAATAAGGCTCGGAGAGAATCTCCTCATAATAATAAGCGTCGGTGTCAACCTTGCCGAGTATTTTAACTTCATCGCCACGCTCAAGGTAAATATTACTGCCGTAAGCATCTGTCACTCTGTTGTGATCAATCGAAGGGCCTTGACGAACGCTCGTATATGAAACACCGATTTCACCGTATTGCTCTGTCGATTCTGCACCGACAAGTCTGCCGTTGTTATCGGTGTCGCTCATGTTCTCATAAATCGGAATTGAAAAAGTCAAATCAAGGTTGAGCATTTTCATGTCTCTGTAAGAGCCGTAAATCGAATACCCTTGAGACAACGCACCTGTAAGGTTCGACATATACTGATGCGTATAAAGATTATAGTCGGAATCCTTGTTAACATTAAAACGCTGTAAATATCCCGTATACTGACCTGCTGCTATATATTCTTCGGCAAGAAATTCGGCTCCGCCCAATATTGATTTATAAGGAGTGTTCCACGGTCTTGAATAAGAGGTTGAACCGCTATTTCCTCCCCTTGCCCATAACAAGCCTCTTTCAACTGCTCCTGCACCGTCGGTCGCACCGATGTTGTAAAAATTGTATATTCCCGGATATTTAGCATTTGTACCGGAAACACTTTCACTGCCCTTACTGCCGACCTCGTTGAGAATTTTTGAAGCAATAAAGCAAGGGTTGATGTTATAAGCTTTTCCGGCATTGAAAATTGCCTGTGCATAAGTGAGTGTATCGGTATATTTTTTTCCTGATGAATCGACATAAGTCATCTTTGAATTATGCATAAAAGAGCCCGAAAGCACTGCCTCAACCATTTCAACGGTGTAAGACGATGTATAATTAAGAAGCTCAAACTGAAAGATTCCGCCCTTATCAAGAAAGTTTCTCGGATCCATAAAATATTCGACGGCAGTTCTGCTTGCAGCAACAAACGAACCGTCCTTATAGTAAAAACTGTCACTTTCGGCATCATAATCATCGGCATCCAAGCTTTTAAAAATCCTTGCGGCATCACTTTCATAAACCAATGCGTAATCATCATGCTCATTATCAATCACTGTTTCCCAATCAAGCCCCGTAAAAAACGGCTCAAAGCTCCAAGAGGGGTATTGCTCATGTAAGGCTCTGAGATGTACCTTATAGCTTTCAGGAAAATCGGAAATTGACTTTTCAAAATCACTTTCGGCAGCGTATGCAAAAAAACTTAAAGAAAGCAAAGCTAAAACGGAAAAAATCGTGCAAAAATAAGCCGTTGACTTTTTTAAAATTTTTTTCATTTCATCACCTGTTTCTTAATTTTTGCTTTTGCTGTCAAATCAATTCATGAAAAAGAGGCAATCGAGAATTTCATCGACACTGCCGATCTCCTTTTTTTCCTTAACTGCTTTGGACTTATTTGGAATGATATTATGGAAAAATGAGAGAATCTCGCCCACAGTGTCTTCCGTTTCTTCCGTAACGCTGAAAAAGCTGTCTGAGGGTGCGCTTTCAGCATCACACAATCCGTTTTGAGTAAGCCTTTCGATGAAGCTGCCGAGACTTCTGCAAAGCTCATCGGCAACTGCCTTGAGATGCTTTGTTGAGGTCTTGATATCTCCCAAAGAAAAGCTGTCAAGAGAGCCGGCATTCATTGAAAAGTCCCGGTTAAAATCCCCTTTTTGCAGTTGTCTTGCCACATTTTCAAGCTCATTGATCTTATCGTTAAGGCTTCTCACGGTTTCTTCAACCTGCATTTTATATTCAAAAGTTTCATTTTTCATCTTTTCGATGTAATCAATTACATCTCTGCGGTTAAAGCCGCCAAAAGCTGTTTTTCTGAATGTTCCTAATTCCTTTTCCATTTTTACACTGCCTTTAAATATTTTTATTTAAAATTATTCTATCACAAACCTGATTATAATTCAACCGTATTGTAAAAAATTCACAAGTAGGTGTATAATAAGAAAAACGAGGTGAAATAATGGATATTCTTTCAACAAGGGCAACTGCCGTCATTGACAGGCTGCAAGAAAACGGCTTTGAAGCCTTTGCAGTCGGCGGTTGCGTAAGAGACATTCTGATGGACATTAAGGCTCACGATTACGACATCACAACAAATGCAACAACCGATGAGGTGCTTTCGGTTTTCTCAAACTGCACGACAGTGCCAACAGGCATTAAACATGGTACGATAACTGTCATTTACGAAAATGAGCCTTTTGAAATCACTACATACAGAAAAGAGCTGGGATACAGTGACAACCGACATCCCGACAAGGTTATCTTTTCTTCAAGCATAGAAGATGACCTTTCAAGAAGGGATTTCACTGTAAACAGCATCGCTTATAACTCAAAAAACGGATTTGTCGACTGCTTCGGCGGACAAGAGGACATCAAAAGAAAAATAATTCGTTGTGTCGGTGAGCCGTCACAAAGGTTTTGTGAAGACGCATTAAGAATACTCAGAGGCTTGAGGTTTTCAAGTGTTCTCGGCTTCGAGATTGAAGAAAGCACGAAAAAAGCCATGTCCGAACACGCTCACCTGATTGAAAAAATATCAAAGGAAAGATGCTTTTCGGAGTTTTCAAAGCTTTTGTGTGGAAAAAATGTCAAGGCTGTTTTGATGGAAAATACGGACATTTTACGCTTTATTGTGCCGGAAATCACACAAATGCAAGGCTTTGATCAGCACAACTTTCATCACATTTACGATGTCCTTGAGCATACGGCAACGGCTGTTGAAAGCATTCCGCCCGTGTTGCATCTGCGTCTTGCTGCTTTTTTTCACGACATCGCAAAGCCGTCGTGCTTCACCTTGGACGAAAACGGTGTAGGGCACTTTTATTCTCATGCGAAAAAGAGTGCCGTCATTGCCCAAAAAAGACTTGATGACCTTCGCTGCGACAACAAAACAAAGGAAGCCGTGATTAAGCTTATAAAGGCACATGATAATCCGATTGAAGAAAACGAAAAAATCATAAAACGCCGGCTTGCCGCTTTAGGTGAGGATTTGTTCTTTGATCTTATCAGGTTGAAAAGAGCCGATACAGCCGCCTTAAATCCGAGGTTTTTCGACAGAAGCAAGCATTTTGACCGCATTGAAGAAATTGCAAAAAGCATTATCGAAAAAGATTCTTGCTTTAGCTTAAATCATCTTGCCGTGAACGGAAATGATATGCTGGAATTGGGCTTTAAAGGAAAAGAAATCGGCAAGGCGCTGGATTATCTACTTGAAGCAGTGATTGACGGACAGTGTGAAAACAGCAAAAATGAGCTTATTAAGCTCATAAAAACGAAAAAAGAATAAAATTATTAAAGGGATTCTCCGACTTATATGTCAAAGAATCCCTTATTGTTTTGTTCGCCTTGCTTTTACGCTTTACTCGATTATATAAACCTTTACAGAATGCTTGGGTGTGGTTGCACACACGCTCATCATGTTACCGTATTCCTTTTCTTCCCAGACATCAGTCACCTTATAGCCATCCTTTTTGGGAAGATTAATGAAGCTTTCGTTCAAAAGCTTTGAAAAATCAACAACTGTTTGAGTCTGCTTATTGCCCTTGTTAAAGACACAGACAGCGACTCTTGAATTTTCAAGAGGCTTTGCCAAAACATCAACTAAGCCTGCCTTTATTCTTCTGCACTGAACACCAAGGGCATCTTGATTGATGCCAATCATGGTCTTATTGGTGAGAATTTTATAAATCTTGCTTTCTTTGTCAACGCTTCCGTCATCCTTGATAAATTTTCTGACATCGTTGCCAAGGATAAGAGGAGCGTTCATCATGCACCAAAGACTGAAATGTGCAATGTTTTCATCAATGGTTAAATCACCGTTACCCACCTCAAGCATATCGGGATCATTCCACGCACCCGGACCGGCATATTTTGCGAGTCGAACATTATGCTCATAAATACCGATAACCGAAGCCCAATTTGCAATTATATCGGGAGTCGTTCTCCACAAATTGCCTGCCTGAGCCCCCCATTTCCAAGGTCTTCTGTAACCCCATTCGCAAATCGAATAAACGATGGGCTTTTCTTCAACGCCGTGCTTTTCGGCATACTCTCTTGTTGCTTTTTTAAGCTCTTGACCCATGAGCTTATACTGAATTGCAGCTGAATCGGCTTTTGAACCGACGGGATTGACAAGCTCAACCGTGTTTTCACCTTTTTTGAGGTGTATGATTTGCATCAGCTTACCCTCGGGAGTCCAATTCTTTCTGCTGACACAATAAATATGATATTCAGCTTCACCATTGACCCTTGCCATGATGAACTTTTCTTTTCTCGCATCCTTTCTTATGTCGATATGAATAAGAAAGTCTCCGTCTTTTTCTGCCTCGACATTGAGAATAATGCTTCCGTTTCCGGCATCGAGACCGTCAATGTAGCTTTTTGCCTCAACGGCTTCATCGGGAACAATTCTCGCCATGCCTTTGAGAATCATTTCCTTTGAAGTGAAATGTGCAAAAACCTCACCGCTGTCCTTATCGGCAAAGGAAACAGCTGAAATTCTCGGTGCAAGAGTGGGTATTGGAACATTGTGGCAAAAGTCATACTTGAAATATTCAACGCCCCACTGTGCAAAGGTTTCGGCATCAATCCTTTCATTTCTCAAGCTTGCCGGATAATCCTCACAGGTGTATGTGCCGTTTGAGGAATATATTCCAAGCTTAATGCCCTTGCTGTTAACATACTCGGCAAGGCTTTTGATTCCCGACGGAAAATTAACCCTGTCGCATTGCAGTCTGCCCTCTTCATCTCTGGTTGATGCCTGCCAGCAGTCATCGATGTTAACATATCTGTAACCGCACTCTGCAAGTCCGCTGTCACTTAATGCGTCGGCAATTTCCTTAATGAGATTCTCGTTGATTCTGTGTCTGAAAAGATTCCAGCTCGACCAACCCATCGGAGGAGTCAAGGCAACACCGTTATTATAATTTTCCTCGGTGCATTGACTGATTTTAACACTGTTAATTAGCTTTTTAACCGAACAAACAGGGCAAAAGGTTTTCTCCTTAATTTTTTTGCCGGCAACCGTTACTGATGCGACACCGGCTGTTGCTGCAACGGCGGCAGCAGTTTTTTTTATGTCTAAATTCATATTTATCCTCCTGATAAAAGGCAAAACGCCTTAAATTATTGCAAAGCTTTTCATAGCGAAAACTATCACATAAATTGTCAGCATGGAAACAATGCTTGTCCAAACAACAAGCTGACCTGCCAGCTGCTCGTCTCCTCCAATCTCACCGACCATAACCGCACTTGAAACAGCGGTAGGAGTGGCAAAAAGAGATATAAAAGCAGGAAACTCAACCGATGTGAAACTTACAAATCCCGAAAATTCACTCAAAAGTATTGCTCCGCCGAGACCTATAAGCGGTGCCATAATAACCCTCATAAGTGTTCCGATGATGATTTCTTTTTTAAGCGTTCCGACAGCACCGAAGTCGAACCTCGCACCAAGCACAACAAGTGCAAGAGGTGAAGCTACCGAGGCAAGATTTTTCATCGCCTGATATAAAAACGGCAGATTGTTTTTGATTGTAAAAACATGAACGCCTGCCTCATTCACGGGTATAAGCGACCTTATAAAAAAGACTGCTATTCCGAGAAGTGAGCCGATAATAAGTGGATTTTTCAGTGTTCTGATAATGGTGTCCTTCACTGCATTCTTCTTTTTCTCCGCGGAATAATGAGAAAGTGTGATTACAGCAAGAATATTGAAAAGCGGAATGGCAACGGCAGAAAGCACAGAGGCAAAGGCAACCGCCTTATCTCCACCTAAGGAAAGGGCAAGAGGTATACCGATTATGGCGTAATTGGACCTAAACGAGCATTGCGTAAGCACACCGAGATGCTCTCTTTTCTTTGTCACCAAATGAGCCAGAAGATATCCGCAAAAATAGATTAACAAAATCGCAAACATTGAATACGCGATAGCAGTAAAATTAAGGCTCGCAAGACTTTCAATGTCATAAATATTGATAAAAAGGAGTGTCGGCAAAAATATTTTAAAGACCATTGAATTGGCTTTTTTGAAAAATGCATCATCTGCAAAATGTATCATTCTTAAAAAATAGCCGAGAAATACCAACAATAATATAGGCATAATCGCATTAAATGAAAAAAGAAAAATTTCACCCATATTCTAACCTCCGTAATCCGATATTGCTTTCGACATTATAACACAGTCTTATGAAAAAATCTATCAGCTTGACAAAAAAAATTCAGCGTATACCTGAAAAGCATACGCTGAAAATAAATTTAAGCTTTTTTGATTCCGGAAACCATATACATTCTGTCGTCTGAAATCATTACATCAACATCAAAAATTCCAGAAAGCAGCCTTGCGGTTTCTTCCTTTGTGCAAAGCGGTCTGTAAACCTTATCGCTGATACCGAAGTGGCATTTTTCGATTTTTTCCCTGCTCATGCCGTGGGCAACAGATAATCTGCCTCCCTTTTTCAGCGCCCTTGAAAGATTTTCTATCAGCTTTTCCGGACAGATAAAATGTGGGAAAGCGTTATAAATCATCACGCAGTCATAAGCTCCCGAAAACTCCGTATTTTCCGCATCCGCACAGATGATATCGACATTGGGAAATTTTTCACGGGCAATTTCAACCATTCCCGAGGAAATGTCAACGCCGGTGACTATCGCTCCACGGTCAATGTAGTAAGGAAACAGAACCCCTGTACCGCAAGCAATGTCTAACACTCGGCAACCGCTTGTTATTGAGGCTTTGTCGAGTATTTCATCAATAACGGCATTTTTTCCGTCTTCACCCTTATCCCAAGATGGCGCTAATGAATCAAAAAATGAAATTATCTCTTTTTTATCCATCTTTACCCTCTTTTTTCGCAACAGATTTAAAATGCAGCTCTTTCATTCCCTCAACCTCATCACAAACGGCTTTAAGATTACAGGTGTCGCAATCAAAATTAACGCTGTTCATTACATGGTTGAGTGTTTCCGTTATTCTGTTATTTTTTTGTCCGAGTGCATCAATAGCAGAATAATCAGCCTTAGGGTCAGTTATATAAATCACGGTAACGCCCTTGACCGACGACACTGTTTTATATTTTTCAATAAGCAAAGAGCCAAGCTTTTGAAAATTCACCGATTCCTTCAAAGCTTTTTTGGAAACACGGACAGATTCCTTGTGTGATCTTGATGTTGTTCTTATCATATAACCGTCGGGAAAATAATGATATTTGACATACTCAATCTTCCTTATAAGGTTATAAGCCTTTTGTTCGTCGGCTTCATCCTGAATCTGTATAAGTGAGATTCTTGCAAATTTTCTCTCGGAGGTGATTTTGTCCAAGTCCTCACCGACGACAATAACCTCGTCCTTAACCGGAGAAGATGTGACAAGATTAAAGCCCGTTCCGTCAAGCTCAAACGCAGTGTCCCTTTGCAAAATAACCTGACTGTATCCGATATCGTTCCACGCTTTTTGACAGCACGGATATGTTTTTTTTGGCAATTTTTCTGTTAAGCTCAAAAAATCCGAAATTAAAGAGTCGAAAAAAATCATTACAGCTTCTTATCCCTCTTCATTTTATCATAACGGTTTTTCCAAAGCCAATCATATACAGCTCTGATAAGCTTCATGTCAAGATTAAACCAATAAATCAAAAAGGTTAATGCAAAAAAGCCAAACACAACAGCAAGTACAGTATAAACAACGCTCATATCAGTTCACCTTTGCAAGTCCTTTCTGTCTTGCATACTCAGCCGCACCCAAAGCACCCATGAGCTGAGGATCCGTTGAAAGCTCAACAACCTTGATTTTAAGCACTTTTTCAATTGCCTTTTTCAGTCCGTCATTCTTTGCACAACCACCTGTAAGAGTAATGCTATCGGTTGCACCTGCTTTTTTTGCCATAACGAAGCATCTTTTTGCAACTGCAAGCTGAATTCCGGCTGCAATCTCGTCCATCGGCTTGCCTTCACCTACAAGTGAAATAACCTCACTTTCGGCAAAAACAGTGCATTGAGCAGTGATGGGAATTGTATTTTTCGCATTAAGTGAAAGCTTGGAAAATTCGGGAAGAGTCATTTCAAAGGCATTTGCCATTGCTTCATAAAATCTGCCCGTACCGGCTGCACACTTATCGTTCATGGCAAAGTTTTTAACAGTTCCGTCGGTGTCAATGGAAATGCCCTTAACATCCTGTCCGCCAATGTCAATGATTGCTTTAACCTCCGGATTGGTGACATGAACACCCATTGCATGACAACTGATTTCCGAAATGTTTTCATCGGCAAACGGAACCTTGTTTCTGCCGTATCCTGTACCGATAAGGTATGAAAGCTGCTTTGCATCGGAAAGTCCGTCAACCTGAGCAACCGCATCATTCAAAGCGATTTCGGCACTTGCAACCGGATTTATTTTACTTCTGTTTGTTACATTGGCAACCATTTTGCCGTTTTCATCAAGAATTACACATTTTGTGTAGGTTGAGCCTACATCACATCCACCGAAATATTTCATTTTTTCTCTCTCCTTTTACCAAGCTAAATCATCTTCAAAATCCACAAGAGATGCATCAAGCGGCTCTTCCTGTAAGACTGTCTGCATATACTTATTGACCTGATCACGCATCTCTCTTCGTGAAATGGTGCGTGGATCCATAAGATCCTGACGAACCCAAATGAAATTCACGCCTCTTTCTCTTGCCTGATCATCGAAAATACCGTTAAGTCCGTCCATACCCTTACATGAAATCTGATCATACATAATGACAGTATCGGCATTGTACTCTTCAACGATACGCCAAAGCTCGTCAACAACATGACGGTAACCGCCCTTTGTATGCTTACGCATAATTGAACGCTGATAAGTTCTTGCGAGGTCTTTTATTGACTGTTCCTTATCATTTTCGTCAATCTCAAGATATGAAATCATCGTTTCCATATCCATGATAACATTGACACCCCAGCAGTTTTCAAGCCAGTTTGCAAAGCTTGTGTAATAGTTTGCAGGACAGCTCCAGACTATCGCTCTGTGTCTCATTTCCTTTGACACCGGAGTTTTCTTTTCGTAGGCCTTCATCATGATCTTATTGACCTTTTCGTCAACCTTAAGGAATTTCTTGTTTGAACCGCCCGAAAGATTGAAATAGAAAATTCTATATAACCAGAAGCAAGCACCTGTCATCTGCGGATAGGGAGTCTTGTTGATATCCCACTTTTGACGCTCATAGTCAAGTTGCTTATTATAATCCTTTATTCCATCAAAATATGCATTCCAATCAAACTTTTCGCCCGTCTGTTCTTCAACAAAGCGAATCAAGGACTTAATCTCTTCAACGGCATATTCCTGAGTTGTCTCATCGTCATAACGAAGTGGCACACCGAAGCAATGAGTTGGAAGATTGATTCTTCTGTCAAGGAAAGATGAGTTCATGATTGAACCGTCACAAGGCATATTCGTTCCTATCATACAGCAGCCCATCTTGGGATAATCATCATCAATCGCAACACCTGCCTCCGCACTTGGAAGAGGGCAAACATCAGCCGGAACACCGAAGCTTTCCGTAACCTCAAGGTAAGGAGGAGTTATTTGCTGGTCAACCATTGAGGAAAGGAAAATCGGCACGGTTTGAAGTGGCATCGGAATAAGATTCGGGAAGCCCATGAAAACTTCATTAGGAACTATTTCATCAGTCAGAACAATCTTCTTTGAAAGCTTGTTGTTCGGATTGATTTTTTCATCTGCACGAAATGAAATATTGATAAGCTTAGTAGTGTGCTTAACTATCATATTGTAATGAAGGTGTGCCATGCGAAGCTGAGGGTCTCTCAAGCCGGCACAATGTCTGTCAACAAAGGCAGGAGCTGCAAGATACGATGCCATCCAGCGATAATTCCAAAGTCCCTTAACGGTTGAAACGGGAGCTTTAAGCACCATTTTGATCATGTCCTTCCAGGTGACAAGCCAACGGTAATAATCGTAGGCGGTGTCCTTAACGCCACGCCACTCTCTGTGCTTGAGCAAAGCGGTATGATCCTTGTAAAGCTTTGCGTAATTATCCATTTTCTTTCTCCTTCCTTTCCTTCTGAATCTTTTTGATTTCAAGGCTTTCAACAAAAGCCTGAACGCGTGTACGAAGCTGACCGGAAGCCGAAGCCGTATACTGTCTGTCAACAGCGGCAGTAGGTACACCGTAGTCGTTACTCATGACATAAGATGCCAATGCTCTTTCGTATCCCCAATACTCACAGAATTTGAGCTGCTCATAAAGAACACCGTCTGCATGATATTCATCAACAAGCTTTTTGACAAAGTCCCGTCTTTCCTGAACCTTTTCATGACTCATATATCTCGGACACTGACTTGTTTTAAGATAATGCATACAAATTTGCTCAAGGACATCCTTGCCTTCTTCAATAACAATTTCCTGTCGTCCGGGCAACGCACCAAAGCAATATCTGTCGGCAACAACCAAAGCACCGCTGTCCTCAATGAGTGAGGTGAAGTCGGGATCGTCCATTTCCGAACCGACGACGACAATTTTTGCTCTGTAATTCTTTTTCGCATCGGGTTCTCTTGTTTTAAGCTCCTCGGCAGTTTCACGAAGTGCCGGAAGAATGAGTGATTTCGGGCAGCAGTAAGTGATAAGGTTAAGAATGTGGTATTCATATCCCGTTATCCTCGGATTTTCCTGCTTTCTGTAATCACCGATCTCCGTCATAAGACGGCAGACCTCATTATGCTCCTCGACAGCCTTTAAAAGAGCCTCGTCGGAGGTATCAATGCCGTAAACAGAGCTGAGCTTATCGAGAATGTGAGTACGGGTTTGAGTCACATAGTGCTTAACGGTGTGCGGTTCGATTTTAAACGGCATGTCAAGGAAAGTCAAAAAGAATTTGTCATTTTCAACAAGCTTCAAAAGCTCAAAATGCTCTGCCGTTCTGTTCATTTCGGAACAGGTTTCCGAAGAAAAAAGTGCATCGAGGAAATTGAAGCCTCCCTCAATCGCTCTTTCAAGTATCGCCTTTGAATAACCGCAAAGAAAGTTACTCATGTAATAGGTTGCAATATCCATTGAACCGGTACGTGGCGCTCTGAGTCTGACGGAAAAACAGTTTCCGCAGTTAAGAAGCACTTCCGGAACATGATAGCAAGTATACCCCAAAGCGATGCCTCCGTCTGCTTTGGCCTTTTGCACAAGCTCATTGTTTGCATCCAACAAAAGCTTTTCAAATTCGTAAAGATGCTTTAAATCCTTCAAAATTTTCTCCTCCTTTATAAAATTTCAAGCTCAGTGAGAGCTTTTCTCGCCCCCTCAACTACCCGTGAATCATCGGGAAGCTTTGTGATGTCCTTGCCCTCGATATCATAAATAGCGAGATTTTTATCATTTTCAATGTAAGACAAAACAGGAATGCCGTTAGTGTCAATGTGCTTAATTACACTTTCATCGGGGATTCTGTTAACAATCGCACCGATTTTTTTGTACATGACAAGCTCATCTGCAACGCTCTTTATGGTTGAGATAACCTGAGTTCCCTTCTTGCTCGCATCGGTGATAAGCAGCAAGTGTGTAACCTTTTCCATAACCCGACGGTTGATCTGTTCAACACCTGCTTCACCGTCAATGACAACATAGTCAAAATCAGATGAAAGAAGACTTATGACCTCTTTGAGATAAGAATTGATTTTGCAGTAACAGCCGGCACTTTCCGGTCTGCCCACGGCGATGAAAGCAAAGCCATCTGTTTCAACAAGGGCATCGAAAATTTTATATCTCGCATCACCGAGAAGCTCGATTGCAGCCTTTGTGTTTCCGTCTTCAACTGTTGCAACGATTTCCTTGCGAATGTCATCAATCGTGCTTTTGACTTCAATTCCGAGTGCGGTTGAAAGACCGACAGCCGGATCGGCATCAATTGCAAGAATCTTTTTATCGGGAAAAGCTTCAACAAGAAGCTTCACAATAGCGGCTGAAATTGAGGTTTTTCCGACTCCCCCTTTACCGGAAAGAGCGATAATTGTTGCATCGTTTTTCATATATTCTTCTCCTAAACCTTATTTGAGTTAATTATAACAAACCGTCTTTACATTTTCAACTGAAATGCACAAAATTTTAACAAATTTTGTATTCTTCGGGTCGATTTGTGTTTAATTCCGGCACAACACTTATTTTAACGCAAAAAAAATAAGGCTCGGCAAAAGCTGAACCTTATTTTAAACGGACAAGCCGTATTTTAATAATTTTCCTTCAAGCCCTCTTCATCATAAATAAAGAGAGTGTTAAGAGCGATATCAAGACACTTTTCAACTGTTTTTATGTCAAGATTTTCAGATGTGTCGCCTCTTGTGTGATAATATCTCGGTGGGCCGGGATCCATGGCTGCAAGGGTAACAGCGGGAACTCCGAGCTTTTGAACAGCAGCGCCGTCGGAAGCACCGACATAAACCGAGCTGTAAGGAAGATCCAATCCGGCGTTCTCACCGGCTTTCTTTACAAGAGCGCATACTCTTGAATCCATCTTGACAGTACCGGTCATGTCACGCTCATAAATTGCTATACTGTCATAATCTCTGAATGTTTCAAGTCCGATGAAAATTGTCGGTATTTCTTTAAGCTCATCAAGGTGACGCTTAGTATAAGCTCTTGAACCACGCAAACCGGATTCCTCCGAACCTGCTGCAAGTGCCACAACCTCTGTGTTTTCAAAGCGGATTGAATTATCTTCAAGATACTTCATGATTGCAACGGAAGACATTGTACCGGTAAGGTTATCGTTTGCACCCTCAACTGTTCTTCTGAAGTTAATGAAGAACAGCACAAGCACACCACCGGGGATGCATGCCAGCTGTATGTATCTGAGAATTTCCTGCACTTCGGGTGAAAAAACATTCAGTGCAATCAAAAGTGATGAAACGAAAACATAAAGCATGCTTGCTATACCGTAACCACCGACGGCAAACAAAAGAACCTTACCGCCAAGGTGTGTATATGTCCATTCGTGTGATGAATCGACATGGCCTGAGAAAACAATTCTCTGCTTTGTTTCACCGCTTGCCTTTCGGACACCGATGGTATTGTGCGAGGTTGCCTTCGGGAAAAGGAAATCATAAAATTCCCAATACATGAGGAACTCGCAGAAAAGACAAACCAATGCAACCGCTGTTAAAGCGACCGAAACCCATGCAAGATTGAGAAAAGCAAAGACAACAGAAAGAATAACAAGTGTTCCGTCAATTCTGACCCAGCTCATAAAAGCTTCGGGCGACAGCTTGAATTCTTCAATGTCAACCTTATCACAGCAGGTTTTCATCTCTTCGGCAATGTACTTGTGAGCTTCATGCTCTTGTTCACTGCCGGCGATTCTCGGGCCGATATTCTTACAAATTTTTCTGATTTCTCTGACAGTGTAATTAGTATACATTCTGACAGAGGATGCGTAATTCTTCACGCTTTCGTTAGCTTTCAAATAAATCTCTCCCTTTTTAAGCTCAAATGCAACTATGCAACACTGAACTCATATTGTGCTTATTCTACCATAAGATTTAAAAATAGTCGAGTTTTTTTGTGAAAGTTAAATATTTTTTTATAATTAAAATCATTGTTAAAAATATTAAAACCAACTGTTAATTTAATTAAGTTATTGTTAATATACCGTGTGTTTTGAACGCTTTAGTGAGTGTATATTCACTCATGTTTTAAATTATTCGTGAATATGTTAAATCTCTTGACAAAGAGGCTGTAATATTGGTAAAATAAACGATAACATATTATTATAGAAAGGAACTCAATATGAATAAAGAAAAATTTTACATAACAACTGCCATTGCGTATACTTCAAGAAAACCGCATATCGGCAACAGCTATGAAATTGTTTTGACAGATGCCATTGCCCGTTATAAAAGACTTGTCGGCTATGATGTATTCTTTTTGACAGGCACTGACGAGCACGGTCAGAAAATTGAAGAATATGCAAAAAGTGCAGGAATCACTCCGAAGGAATATGTTGACAATGTAGCCGGTGAAATTAAGGCTATATGCGACACACTCAACACAACCTATGACAAATTTATACGCACGACAGATGACTATCATGAGCGTACGGTTCAGAAAATATTCAAAAAGCTTTACGATCAAGGCGATATCTACAAAAGCGAATATGAAGGACTTTACTGCACACCCTGTGAGTCATTCTGGACAGAAGCTCAGCTTGTTGACGGAAAATGTCCCGACTGTGGCAGAGAAGTAAAAAAAGCAAAGGAAGAAGCTTATTTCCTGCGTCTTTCAAAATATCAGAAGCAGCTTGAGGAATATATTGAAAGCAACGAAAACTTCATTTATCCCGAAAGCAGAAAAAAGGAAATGCTGAACAATTTCATCAAGCCCGGTCTTCAGGATCTCTGCGTTTCGAGAACCTCATTCAAATGGGGTATTCCCGTTTCCTTTGATGACAAGCATGTCGTTTATGTCTGGATTGATGCACTTTCAAACTATATCACTGCCCTTGGCTATGATCCAGACGGCTCAAGCGAGCTTTACAAAAAATACTGGCCTGCCGATGTTCATATTATCGGTAAGGATATCGTTCGCTTCCACACTATTTATTGGCCGATTATGCTTATGGCTTTGGGTGAGGAGCTTCCGAAGCAGGTATACGGTCATCCGT
>CAZBFI010000011.1:6707-25861 GCA_964491165.1 uncultured Faecalibacterium sp. | reverse complement strand
CATATACAGTTGTCTTTTTATCTTCAAAGTGATATAATGTGTCTATAAAATTCACGTAGGAAGTCAAAACATGAAAACTTTATATATAACCGATCTTGACGGAACTTTTTTAAATTCCAATGCTGAAATTTCCAAAGCTTCGTCAATTATTATTAAAGAGCTAATCGGCAAGGGCTGTCTGTTTTCCGTTGCAACTGCGAGAACAAAAGCAACGGTGCTTGATATGTTCAGCGGAATCGGTCTTAACACGCCCATCGCACTGATGAACGGAGTTGTTGTTTTCGACACGGCTACGAACAGCAACATCATTTGCCACCGCATAGATAAAAGTGTTGCCGAAAACATTTTCGAGATTTACGCTAAGTATAACAAGCATCCGATGATTTATATAAACAAGGGTGAATATCTGGAAATCCGCTACACCGTCTTGGATAATATTCATCAGGAAAAATATATATCGGACAGAAAAAACAAGGTTTTAAAGAAATTCCGCAAGGTTGACAGCTATAAATTAGACCAAAACGATGAGCTTATATACATCGTAAGTCTCGATAAGGCATCGGAAACGGAAAAAATTTATGAAGAGATTTCAAGGCTTGAAAATGTTGTTTCACACTTTTATGCCGATAATTACACAGACTGTAATTTCCTTGAAACGATGAATTCTGTAGCCTCAAAGGGCTTGGCTGCCTTGGAAATCAAAAGGCTTGTCGGCGCAGACAGAATCGTTGCCTTCGGTGATAACCTCAACGATATTCCTCTGTTTGAAATTGCCGACGAGTGTTATGCCGTTTCAAACGCTTCCGATGAGCTTAAAGCAATCGCAACGGGTATAATTGATTCAAACGACAACGACGGTGTTGCTCGGTTTATACTCGAACATTTCAACAAATCCGGAGGTTTTATTTGATGAGTAAGTTATACTATAACTACTGCAAAAGCTATAAATTAACACCTGAAAACTCAGATGGATTTTTCAGCACTGTTGATGAAATCTATTTTTCCGATGAGGTGCAAAGCTTAAAGCAATATGAACAGCACCTTGAAATTGACAGACTGCAGCACATCACCACTGTTGCCTTTTTAACCTATAAGATTTGCAAAAAGCTTTCTCTCGACTACGAAAAAGCCGCAAGAGCCGCTGTTATGCACGACCTTGTTTATTACGATTGGCGAGACGGCGAAACCGGAGGCTGGCATAAGCTTCACGGCTACAAACACCCGAAATATGCCTGCCTTAATGCAAGGGAACTTTATCCCTCACTTTCAAAAAAAGAAGAGGATATCATCAAATGCCACATGTGGCCCCTCACAATCAAGCCCGCAAGCTCAAAAGAAGGCTTGGTTGTGACTTTCTGCGACAAATACTGTGCAACGAGGGAATTATTATTCTCACTGAGCAAAAAATATAAGAGCAAATTCTACAACGATATTAAGGAGCTTTAAGCATGGATTCTATTGTTAAATATACACTTTTGTTTTTCTTTTACAGTGCAGCAGGTTGGGTTCTCGAATCAACATACTGTTCAATCGGTGAAAAAAAGCTCATAAACAGAGGCTTTCTCACCGGCCCGATGTGTCCGATATACGGAACGGCGGCAATAATCATGACCCTTCTGATTTATAATCCCTTCAAGGATAAGCCTCTTGTCGTCTTTCTTCTCGGTATTATTTTTTGCGATATCGTTGAATATATTACAAGCTTTCTCATGGAAAAGCTCTTTGCTGCTCGCTGGTGGGATTATACATACGAATTTCTCAACATTAACGGCAGAATTTGCTTGAAGCACTCTTTATATTGGGGTGTTATCTCGGTTGTGTTTGTCAATGTCATTCATCCGGCAGTCGATAAGCTTTATGACAAAATCAACGGCGATTATACGATTTATATTTTCGCTGCTGTTTTGTTCATTTTCGTTATTGATTTAATCAATGCATTTATTAAAGCTCTCGACATCAGAAAGCTTCAGGTTAAGCTTAATAAGTTCATCGAAACAATCAATGTACACTTTGACGATGCAAAAGAAAATGTTGAGGACAAATATACGGTCTTTAAAGAGGCTTTGGATAAGCAATCCGATAAGGTTGTTGAATTTAAGCATCAGCTTGAGGACTTGTATACGCAGTTTGAAAATCGCTTTGACAAATTGACAAAAAAAGAAAAGCGTTCACAAAAAATAAAAAGCCTTTCAAACAGACTGTTTTACAACAATCCTTTTCTTGAAAGACATACTAAGATTAAATTGAATAAGCTTAAAGACATCGTTGATGACATTAAAGCAAACATTTATGAAGGTGAAGAAAAACAATGAGGAGTGTTGAAATGGAAAATTCTAAAAAAATAGACATCAGAGTAAAAAGAACCTATAAGCAACTCAGAGAAAGCTTCTTGAAGCTTTTGAATGAAAAATCATTTGATGAAATTTCAATTTCCGAAATCTGCGACAAGGCAGATGTTCACAGAGCAACCTTTTACAAGCACTTTAACGATAAAACAGAATTTTTGAATTTTTGCGTCAATCAGCTTCTTTCCGATGTTGATCTGACACCGGTTCTCGATTTTCCCTCTCCGGAAAATGTCAAAGAAAGCTGCATGTCCTTCGTCAAGGTTCTTTTCACATTCATTGATTCAAACAAGGTGCTGTTTGCCGCAGTGTTTTCGGACAAGCACTCTCTTTCATTTGACACTGCTCTGATAAATGTTATAACCGATTTTTGTGCCTTAAAGCTGACACAGGTTCTTGACGGTATCCCCGATTACAAGGCTCACCTTTTCTCGCATTTTTATGCAGGCTCGGTCATCGGTGTTATCAAGTGGTATGTTAAAAATTATGAAACCTGCCCTCTTTCTGCTGTTTATGCTTTTTTTGAGAGACGAATTGATGAAATTTGCGACGCTTATATCAAATATTATCTTGACGATACAAAGGACAAGCTCATTTAAGCCTTGTCATAATCATCAAGGAAGTTATACTTATAGTCGCCCTTTCTGTATCCGATTACAGTTTCAAGATTTACATTATGAACGCTTCTGAAAATATTCATTTCAATGTTGGGATTGATTTTTCTGAAGGTGCTGATCAACTGTTTCATTTCTTTGCGTTTTGATGACATTTCTTCATTTGAAGTGTCATCATTCTTTTTTGTGAAATGGCAGGCACATTGCAAAAAATTCAGTCCGTTATACCTTGCCCATGCGATAACATCAGCCTCACGAACCATGTAAAGCGGTCTTATAAGCTCCATGCCCTCAAAATTTGTGCTGTGAAGCTTAGGCATCATCGTTTTTATCTCTGCGCCGTAAATCATGCTTAAAAGCACCGTTTCAATCACATCATCGAAATGATGACCGAGTGCGATTTTGTTGCAGCCCATCGCCTTGGCGTTCTTGTAAAGATAGCCTCTTCTCATTCTGGCACACATATAACACGATGAATTTTCGATGTCATCAACATAATCAAAAATTTTTGCGTCAAAAATCTCAATCGGTATATTCAAAAGCTTTGCATTTTCCTTAATTTTTTCAAGATTATCATCGGAATATCCGGGGTTAAGAACAAGATATTTTGCCTCAAAGGGAAAGTCACTATGCTTTTGCAAATGCTGAATACACTTAGCAAGCAGCATGGAATCCTTTCCGCCCGAAATACAAACGGCTATTCTGTCTCCCGGCTTTATCATCTGATACTCATTGATTCCCGCAATGAATCTTTTCCAAATATTCTTTCTGTATTTTTTGTATATACTTCTTTCAACCTCAATGTGTTTTTCCATTGCTATACAACCTCTCAATGAAATGAGACTGTCACATCCGGTACACCGCCGTAATGAGACAGTCTCATCATTCGTTTTTTCAACTCATTAAATTTTAAAGATGAGCTTCAATAACCCTTTCAATGCCTTAGGACTTCTTACAACTACCACCTTCAAAATGAATACCTCCTGACGTTAAAAGATGTCACTTCTGACATGATATCAAGCCTAAAATGACTAACATAACCGCAAGGATAAAAATCATCATTTTTACAGGGAAGCAAAGTGCGAGAAGAAAACCGGCACCGAAGGCTGTGAAAATCAAACCTTTTGGGCATCCGTGATGATGTGCCATTAAAAATCACCTTCCTGTTAAACTCCGTAACGGTTTGCTCCGTCATCATTAACATTATACGGATAAGGCGACTTTTTGTGAATAAAAGTTTCAAATTTGCCAGCTTTTTATATCTTTCAGCTCATTATAAATTGAAATATAGCTTTCATATCTGCTCTGACTGATAATCCCCTTTTCAACAGCCTCAATCACTGCACAGTCCTTTGTGTTGATGTGAGTGCAACCGTTGAATCTGCAATTCGGAATATGCTCTTCAAACTCATTGAAGCAATGCTGAAGCTCCGAGGCAAGCAGAAGATTATCCTTGGAAAATTCAATGCTTGAAAATCCTGCCGAGTCAATGACCAAGCCATCGGCGACATGGAAAATCTCAGCCTGTCGAGTAGTGTGCCTGCCTCTTCCGAGCTTGTTGCTGATTTCACCCGTTGATAAGTTGAGGTTGCCGTCAATGCAATTAAGAAGTGTTGACTTTCCCGCACCGGAGTTACCGGTCAAAGCAGTGATGCAATTTTTAAATTCCGATGAAATTTCTTTGATGTTGCGCTTATCGACACTCGAAAAAACATAAGTGCTATATCCTGTGGAGGAATAAATTTCAAAAAGCTCCTTTGCTTTTTCTTCGTCCAAATCGGCTTTTGTGATTACGATTACCGGAAGAATGTTGACACGCTGTGAAATCACCGTCAATTTGTCGATAATCAAGGGATTCGGCAAGGGGGAAGCAACCGAAACGATTATCATAAGCTTATCAAGGTTTGCAACCGGTGGGCGTATAAGCTTATTTTTTCTTTCAAGAATCTTGTCAATGGTGTTTTCCTGTGACTCACGCAATGTCACGACAACACGGTCACCTGCAAGAGGAACAATGCGTTCTTTGCGAAATTTACCCTTTGCCTTACACTCAAAGACACCTTCCTCGGTCTCGACATAGTAAAATCCGCCGATACCTTTAAGAATTATACCTTTTGTTTCCATAAATTATTCGGAATCGGAGGAGTCATCACCGGAGCTTTCACTGCCGGTGTCTTCCTGCGGATAGGTTGTATCTTCCTCTGGTTCCTGCTCTTGTGTCGGGATATAAATAGTTACGGTAACCTCCGGTAAGGTTGTTTCGTCCTCATAGTCCGGATCGTCCGGCTCATCGGGCTCTTCATAATAGGTTGTTGACGGTTCCGGTGCTTGTGTTGTGGTGGTAGCCGTAGTTGTTGCCGTTGTTGTGGCAGTTGTTGAGGTTTCTGAGGTTGAAGATGTGCTTGTTTCAACGCCCTTTCCGTTACTTACATAAACTGCAATGCTTGTGCCGGGAAGCACCTGTTCACCGACCTTTTCATAACCGATGATCAGTCCTGCCGTTACTGTGCTGTTACGGTACTCACTGCCGGAAATGTTAAGTGTCAAGCCGACCTTTTCAAGAGCGGCCTTTGCCTGACTGACAGTAAGACCGAGAAGATCGGGAACATCAACAGGTTCAACATCTTCATTTGTTGCAACATAAATTGTTACGACAGAGCCTTGCTGTGCCGACTCGCCTGCCTTGGGATCGGATCTTATAACAGAACCGACTGCAAGCTTCTCATTTTTTTCCTTGAGTATGGTTACATTAAAGCCGAGCGCTTTAAGCTCATTTTCAGCCGCATTGAAGTTTTTGCCGATAATGTCCTTGGGAATTGTAACGCCCTTAGCTGTTCCGGCAATATAAACCGTGATTTGACTGCCGTATTCGATTTTCTTGCCTGCCTTCGGATCCTGCTCAAGAATTTTTCCGTTTTCCTCTGTGCTTTCGGAACGGAAGCTCGGAACTATGTTAAAGTTAATGTACTGTGCATTATTGACAACATCGGTGTAATAATTAAGACCCTCGAGCATGGGAGCTTCGACTGTATTTTTATTATTAGGTGCTAAAAGTGACACTGCAACCACTGCAAAAACAATCAAAGCAACAAGCACACCGCTGAGAATGATAAGAGTCCTTTTCTTAGCCTTTGCATCTTCTTGTGTTTCGCTGTAAGTATTCACGCTTTCATTTCCTGCCTTTTCAGGAGCCGGTCTGTGTGTCGGTCTCGGCTTTTGAGGTGCTTTCAAAGGCACTGACTCGATTTTTTCCTGAACGGCTTCATTCTCCATTGATTTTTCCGCACCTGTTGAAGCGAATGCGTAATTAAATTTAATGTTCGGATTTTGCTTAAATCTTTCAATATCGTAAAGCATTTCCGATGCGGTCTGATATCTGTCAACAACATTTTTTTGCATTGCCTTCATGATAATCTGCTCAAGACCTATCGGTATTTCCGGAACAAGCTGACGAGGTAAAATCGGTTCTTTCTGAAGCTGCATAAGTGCAACCGAAACGGCATTATCGGATTGGAACGGTAAGCTTCCGGTAAGCATCTCATAAAGGACAACTCCGGCAGCGTAAAGGTCTGTTTTTGCATCGGTTACATTTCCCTTTGCCTGTTCGGGACTGATATAATGCACTGAGCCGATTGCACAATCTGTCATGGTCTTTGTCTCGCCACGGCTGAAGCGTGCAATTCCGAAATCCGTAACCTTGATTGTGCCGTCGGATTGAAGCATAATGTTTTGAGGCTTGATATCACGATGCACAATGCCCTTGTCATGTGCGTGCTGAAGTGCACGGAGAATCTGCGAGAAGAAATAAATGGCTTCTCTTATATCAATTCTTCCCTGCTGTTGAATATATTCCTTTAAAGTGATTCCGTCTATATACTCCATGACGATGTACTGGAGAGAATCACCGAAGCCGACATCAAAAACCCTGACGATGTTTTCATGTGACAAAACGGCAAACGCTTTTGATTCATTTTTAAATCTGCGTTTGAACTCCTCATTTGTCAAAAACTCATCTTTAAGTATTTTCACTGCAACAGTACGCTGTTCCATGTTATCGAATGCCTTATAAACGACAGCCATTCCGCCGATACCAATAACTTCCATTATCTCATATCTGCCGTCTATTCTTTTTCCGACATAGTTTGAGTATTCCATATACAGTATACCTTATCCTTTCATAATTACTACGGTTATATTGTCAATACCGCCGTTGTCGTTTGCAACCTCGATATATTTATCGGCAAGCGAGTCAAACTCAGTTTCTTTATAAATTTTCAGCATTGTGTCCTTATCAACCTGACCGCTGAGTCCGTCAGAGCAGAGAATAAGCGAATCCGAATCGTTAAATTCGATAATGTCAAACTCAATTTCAATTTTCTCATCAACACCAATTGCTCTTGTGATGATGTTTTTTATCGGATGATGCTCAAACTCCGACTGAGTTATCTCACCGATGTCAAGCATTTCCTGAACAAGAGAGTGATCCTTTGTCACTAATTTGATGCTGTCATCACTGATCAGATATGCACGGCTGTCACCGACATGGGCAATGCAAGCTTCATTGTTTTTGATGATTGCGGCAACAATTGTTGTTCCCATTCCCTCAAGCTCGCTGTCACTCTCTCCCCTGTCAAAAACAATGCAGTTGGCAGTTGTGATTGATGACAAAAGGAGATTTTCAATTGAAGAAATGCTCATTGCCGGATTATAGCATTTTCGGATTTTCTGACTTACCATGTTAATTGCAGTTGAGCTTGCAATTTTTCCTCCGTGAACGCCTCCCATACCGTCACAGACAACAGCCCACGATGTACCGTCGTCAAATGTACCGTACTTAAACGCATCTTCGTTTGCAATTCTTGTTCTGCCTACATCTGTGTTACCAATAATTCGCATATCCGATGTGTCTCCTTATGATGTTAATTTCCTGATTATTTTTCGCCTCTGCGTAATTGACCGCAAGAAGCGTTGATATCACTTCCGAGTGTTCTTCTGACCGTAACATTGATTCCTTTTGACTCAAGAAGCTGTTTGAATCTGTTGATTCTGCCGTCGTTGCTTTTCACATAATCTCTCTCCTTGACCGAATTTACCGGAATAAGATTGACATGGCAAAGCATACCCCTGAGCCTTGCGGCAAGCTGTGCGGCACATTCGTCGCTGTCATTGACACCGCTTATCATCGCATATTCAAATGAAATTCTTCTCGAAGTTTGCTTTGTGTAATCACGGCAAGCCTTCATCAGCTCATCAATGCCCCATCTGTCGTTGACCGGCATAGTCTTAGAGCGTAGCTCATCATTCGGAGCGTGAAGTGAAACAGAAAGTGTGAGCTGCAATTTTTTCTCAAGCAGCTTATATATTCCGCTGACAACACCGCAGGTTGAAAGAGAAATATTTCGCATACCGATGTTCAAGCCGTTCTCATCTGAAATCATTGAAAGAAACTTCATCACATTCTCAAAGTTATCAAGAGGTTCGCCAACGCCCATCATCACAATATGTGAAATTCTTATATCAAGGTCATGCTGTGCCTGATAAACCTGAGACAGAATTTCCGAAGCTGAAAGATTCCTGACAAAACCTGCAATTCCGGAAGCACAAAACCTGCACCCCATCTTGCAACCGACTTGGCTCGACACACAAATTGTATATCCGTATTTGTATTTCATAACGACGCTTTCAATAAGCTCACCGTCATGCAATTTAAACAAATATTTAACTGTACTATCATACATCGAAACCAATTTTTTTTCAATACTACAATTATAAATATCATAGGAATTTTTCAATTTTTCCCTCAAATTTTTTGAAATATCCGTCATTTCATCGAAGGATTGCGCATAACGCTTATGAAGCCAGGAATAAATCTGCTTTGCCTTAAAGCTTTTCTCACCTATTTTTTCCATTTCAAGCTTCAATTCATCGAGGCTTAAAGATTTTATATCTGTCATGTTTTATCTTATCCTTTCAAAGCATGCAACAAAAAAGCCGTCTGTTCTGTTCTTATGAGGCATGAAGGTGATATAATTGCAGTCGAACATTTCCGGCAAGGGTTTAACAGAAACGAAGGATGTGTTATTTTCGAGAAAACGCTCACAAACATTTTCGTTTTCGCTTTTTGAAAGTGTGCAGGTCGAATACACTATTCTACCGCCCTTTTTTACATATCTTGAGGCATTTTTCAAAATTGCAAGCTGAAGCTGCGGAAGCTGTTCAAGCTCTTGTGGATTTTTATATTTGATCTCGGGCTTTTTTCCGATAATTCCCAAGCCGGAGCAAGGCACATCGCATAAAACCGCATCGGCTTGACCTAAAGAAGCGTTATAAACGGTTGCATCGCCTTTAATCGCTTTGACAGATGAAAGAGAAAGTCGTTTTGCACCGCTTTCAATCAGCTTAACCCGATGCTCATGAATATCAAAGCTTAGCACCTCACCGATGTCCTGTATCTGCTGTGCAATGGAATAGCTTTTTCCACCTGGTGCGGCACAAAGGTCAAAGACTCTGTCTCCCTTTTCAGCCTGCAACGCCTTAACGCACAACTGACAAGCCATATCCTGAACATGAAACAAGCCTTTTTTAAAGCTCTGTGTGCTGTCAACGGATTTTCCGCCGAGAGTAATCCTGACGCAGTCTGAAAATTCTGTCTTTTCACAGACAACCTTTTCACCTTCAAGAAGTGAAATTAAACAGTCCTCATCAACCTTACAGGTGTTGACTTTTATGTAATTCTCACTGCTTCCCACACAGCTTTTTAAAATGCCGACGGTGTCCTCATATCCGTATTCCCTCACCCATTTTTCAACAAGCCATTCCGGACAGGAATACAAAACCGATAAATATTCAAGTGAAGCCTCATCATCAGGCAATTTCAAGCCGTTTTTCGCAACCTTTCTCAAAACTGCATTAACGAGTCCGCAAGCATAAGAATTGCCGCTTTTTCTGCAAATATCCACGCTTTCATTGACTGCCGCAGATGTTGGCACCTTATCCATAAAAAGAAGCTGATAAGTGCCTAAGCGAAGCACGGTCAAAACCTCCGGCTTCAATTTTTTCAAGGGCTTTGAAAGATACAGTCTCAGCTGATAATCCAAGGTGAGCTTTCTTTCGATAACGCCGTAAAATAAATTAGATGCAAACGCCTTATCTCGTCGGTCTGCATCTGTTTTTGACAGCAAAAAGTCAAGGGCAAGGTTTGAATATGCCCCTTCCTTTTCAATTTTATTGAGTGCTTCATAAGCTGTTATTCTGGGATTTGTCATAGCTTTTCCTTTATTTTTTTCTGTTAGTTCTTAAAATCAACCTCAGCAGTGACATTATCGAAACCAGCAAGGATGCGATATAAGTCATTGCCGCTGCTCTTAAAACCTTTCTTGCTTTCGGTATCTCGTCGTCATAAAGCATATTCGTTTCTCCGATGACCTTCAATGCCCTTGAGCTTGCGTTAAATTCAACAGGCAGTGTAACAAGCTGAAAAAGAACAACAGCCGCAAAAAGAATAATGCCGATGTTTACTATAAGATCAAGACCCATAAAATAACCGATTATTGCAATCGTAAAGCCCATTGAAGAGCCGATATTGGCAAAAGGCAAAATCGAATTTCTGATTTTAATCGGGGCATAATTCTGTGCGTGCTGTGCCGCGTGTCCCGCTTCATGACAGGCTATTCCGACACTTGCAATCGACGAGCCGGAATAAACCTCCGGTGACAGCCTTATAACATTCGTTCTCGGATCATAATGGTCGGTAAGCTTGCCTCCCGTCACCTCCACACGAACATTGTGAATGCCGTAATAAGACAAAACATTTAATGCCGCCTGGGCACCGGTAAGATTTTTGGAATTTTTCACCTTTGCCATGCTTGCATAAACGTTTTTAACATTAAGCTGTGCAAGCAGGGAAATAATAAGTGCGGGAACGACAAGTATCAGATAATAATAATCATACCAAATCAAACAAAAACATCCTTTCAGCCGAGAATTGTACCTTTCGGAAGGTTATAGCCGTTGAGAAAAACCGAAGCCTCCATTCTCTTTTTTCCTTCAAGCTGAACCTCAATAAGCTCAATGCAGTGGTTATCACCGCAGGCTACAATGATTTTTCCTTTGTTTTCAATAACCTCTCCGGCTTTATTTTTTCCGTTTATATCACTCAAAATGCTTTTGTGAATTTTTAAAGTTTTTCCATTAAGCTTTGTTAAAGCTCCGGGCCATGAATAAAGACCTCGGATTTTGTTGTGAATTTCAAAAGCCGATTTGTTCCAATCAATCGGACTCATCTCTTTTGTGAGCAATCCGACCTTGCTTGCCTTTGATTCGTCCTGCTTAACAGGTTTAAGCTCTCCTTTTTCGATCATGTCAACAGTTTCCATGAGAACCTCTGCCGCCAAAGGTGACATCACCTCGTACATATATTCCGTTGTGTCATTTTCACCGATTTCAATCGTTTTGACATTGAGAATATCGCCCGTGTCAAGTCCCTCATCCATCTGTTGAGCAGTCACACCCGTAACCTTGTCACCGTTTAAAACGGCATAATGAATTGGAGAAGCACCTCTGTACTTAGGGAGAACGGAGGCATGAATATTGACACAGCCGTACTTAGGATAAGTCAGAAAATCTTTTGGAAGAAGCTTTCCGTAAGCGACAACGACAACAAGCTCCGGCTGAATTTTTTCAAGAATTTTAACACCTGCACCGTTTCTCAATGATTGAGGCTGATAGACATCAAAGCCGTGCTTGAGTGCCTCGACCTTGACCTCGGGAGCTGTAAGCTCCTGCTTTCTTCCGACAGGCTTATCGGGTTGACAAAAGACACCGACAATTTCATGCTTTGATTCTGAAAGAGCCTTTAAACAATCGACGGCAAAATCCGGTGTTCCCATAAAAGCTATTTTCATTCTCTTTACCTCGCTTATTTTTCTTTTTTCATTTCAATGAGCGACTCTGCCGTGGCTGAATCAATAACCTTATCTGTATAAAGTGTTCCGTCAAGGTGGTCGATTTCATGGCAGAAGCAACGGGCTTTGAGTCCCGTACCCTCATATATTTTCCATGCACCGTTTCTGTTCTGAGCCTTGACCTTTACATATTCGGGGCGTTTGACATAACCGACCTCGCCCGGAACAGAAAGACAGCCCTCCTGAGAAATATCCTCACCGGAAAATTCAACGATTTCGGGATTGAGCAATTCGATATAACCATCACCGACATCAATGACAACAGCACGACGCAAAAAACCGACCTGAACTGCTGCAAGTCCCACGCCCTCGGATTTATACATTGTTTCTTTCATGTCATCAAGCAGTTGCCAAAGCTTTTCGTTGAAGCGTTCGACAGGACGGCTTGTTTTTCTTAAAATCGGATCTTCCGAAGTAACAATTTTTCTTATTGCCATGGTATATACTCCCCTTTAAACAAGGCTTTCGGGATTGATGTCAACGCTTACCGTAATGTCAGCGTATTTTTTATCACTTCCGAAGCTTATAAGCAAGTCGGAAATAAGTGACCGAAAGCTTTTTGTATTTTTACATTTAATTATCAATCTGTATCTGAATTTATTATTTACCTTTGAAATTCTCGGTGGCATAGGGCCGAGAACAATGATTTTTTCGTTCTTATATTCCTCAGCGATTTTCTCTTGAATTTTCAAAAGAAAATCCTTTGAGGCATTGAGTGCCTTAACCTCGTTCGCACCTGTGAAATTAACAGCACATAAGTCACAAAACGGTGGATAGATCATGCTTTTTCTTATGACTATCTCCGTGTTATAAAAGCTTTGATAGTCCTGCTTTTCGGCAAGCCTGATGATGTTGTTATCGGGATTAAGTGTTTGAATAACGGCATCACCTTTATACTTTCCTCGCCCCGAACGGCCGACGACCTGCGTCAAAAGATTAAAGGTTCTCTCCTCACTTCTGAAGTCGTCGTTATTGAGCTGTTGGTCAGCATTTATTACACCGACAAGCGTAACATTTTCAAAGTTCAAGCCTTTTGCAACCATTTGTGTGCCGAGCATGATATCATATTTGCCGGAACTGAAATCATTGATGGCTTTTTCAAATGAATATCTTGCAGAGGTTGAATCCGTATCAAGTCTGATAACACGGGCTTGCGGCAACAGCTCTTCAAGCTCCTTTTCGATTCTCTGTGTGCCGTAGCCGGAATAACGCACGCTTTCCTTTCCGCATTCCGAACAGGTTCTTGTAAAAGGCATTGAAAAACCGCAATAATGACACATAAGTCTGTTATTTACGTTGTGATAAGTCAAGGAAATGCTGCACGACGGACAGTTGATAACGCTTCCGCATTCGTCGCAGGCAGCAAAGGTGTTAAAGCCTCTCCGGTTGATAAGCAAAATCGACTGTCTGTTTTCGTTGAGATTTTTTTCGAGCTTTTCGAGTAAGGCTGAGCTTATATTATACTTATTGCCGTTTTTTCTTTCGGCTTTCATGTCAACAACCGTAACCTGAGGAAGAACCGCATCACCGTATCTCTCATCGAGAACCTCAAGAGAATAACGACCCGTTTTTGCATTTATAAAAGAAGTGAGTGACGGTGTTGCAGAACAAAGAAGCAAAAGCGCATTATGCTTCACGATTCTGAATTTTGCAACATCTTTTGCGTTATATCTCGGTGAAGCCTCCGATTTATAGGTATGCTCCTGCTCCTCGTCAATAACGATAAGCCCGATATTGTCAAGCGGAGCAAAAACTGCCGAACGAGTTCCGACAACAATCTGTGCCTTTTTATCGCTTATTCGCTTATATTCGTCACGCCTTTCACCTGCACTGAGTCCGGAATGAATAATCGCAACCTCATCACCGTATCTGCCTTTGAAAATATTCATCATCTGCGGTGTGAGTGAAATTTCCGGAACCATGACAATAACCTGTCTGCCGTCGGAAATAACCTGATCAATAAGCTTTAAAAAAACAGATGTCTTTCCGCTTCCGGTGATTCCGTAAAGAAGAGAAACTCCTGTGCCGTTTTTATACTTTTCGCTTAAATCGTCAAAAGCTTTCTGCTGCTTTGCCGTAAGCTCAATTTCAGTTTTTTGCATAACAGGTGATGAAAGAGTGCGAGGCACTCTGTAATATTCCTCTTGCACTATATCGACAATTCCTTTTTTACAAAGGTTTGTCACAACCGAGGCATTGACACCGGTGAAGTAGCAAATTTCATTAAGCTCTGCCTTGCCGATATCCTCCAAAACCTTAATGACGCTTTTTTGCTTTGCTGTAAGCTTGGGAAACTTTTCATTTATTTCATCGGTACTCATCACAAGAAAAGCCATTTTATGAGTAGCGTTGCCCATTTTTGTGAAAGCATCGTAATTTTTAATGACAAGCTGCTTGCTGACAAGACTTTCCATCGCATTGCATGCTTGGTCAAGCCCAAGAGAATCATAAAGAGCCTTTCTGTCACAAAATCCGTCGTGCTTCATCATAAGCTCATAAAGCTCTCTTTCGGTTTCGGAGAGTGCCGGCTCTTTTTTTGATACAACAGCAAAATATGTGACAGCCGTTCTATATGTCAATCCGCTTGGCAGCTGAATTTTTATCGCCTCGAAAAATGTGCAAAAGGTTCTTTGCTTGAGAAATTTTGCAATTTCAAGCATTTCTTCCGTTATTATCGGCTTTTCGTCAAGCACCGAATCAATCGGTTTATATTTTGAAGCGTCGTCACAAGGTCGAATTTCAAAAACCACACCTTGCCTTTTCACATTCCGTCCTCTGCCGAAAGGCACAAGCACTCGTTGACCGGGAACAACCGACGCCATAAGCTCACGGTCAAAAATATAACCGTAAAAAATGTCAAAATGATATGCAACATTTTCCACTGCAACCATTGCAAGAAACTGTTCCATATCATTCACATCCCTTTAAAGTTATATATTTCTTATCTCTTCAGGCTCACTGATTTCAAGCTCACCGCTGAGAAACTCCTCAAGTGCATAGGAAACCGGCTTTTCGGTGCCGCACTTTTCGCAAAGCTCCGGTGTTTCCGAAATTTCTCTTGCTCTTTTTGCAACCGCAGTCACAAGAGAATAACGGCTGACATTGTTTTTAAGTAATTCTCTCAAATCGGGATTAAGCATTTTTGATTACCTCTCTTATTTTATTTTGCATATTGATTGTTTCAAGGCGTTGAGCCCTGATGATTGACATTACATCATCAACAGCGTTCTCGAGAACTGAATTTTCAATCACATAGTCATATTCATCAGCTCGCTCAAGCTCTGTTTTTGCAATTTTAAGCCGTTCACGGATTGACTCCTCGGAATCCGTTCCTCTGATTCTCAAACGGTTCTCAAGCTCTTTCATTGAAGGCGGTATAATAAAAATCTTTTTGGCATCGGGGAAGACCTTTTTGACATTTTCTCCACCTTCAACCTCAATTATCAGAAAAACGATTTTGCCCTCACCGAGCTTGTCCTTGACAGGCTTTATCGGTGTTCCGTAATAATTTGAACCGTAGCTTGTATATTCAAGCATATCTCCGCAGCTTATATGCCTTTTAAACTCGTCAACGGAAACATAATAATAGTTAACGCCCTCGGTTTCTCCGGGTCGTATTGCTCTTGTTGTCATCGAAACCGATAAAGTGGCTTCGTCACCGAGATTTTTCAAAACCTCACTTATTATTGTATCCTTACCGCAACCCGAAGGAGCAGAAACCACAACTAAAAGTCCCTTATTGTTCATCGTTACAGTCCTCCAGAATTGTTCCCTGTTCGCTGTCCAGTCTGTTTGCCACGGTCTCACATTGAAGATAAGTCAATATGACATGATCACTGTCCATAATTATAACAGCCCTTGTTCGTCTGCCCTGTGTGGCATCAATGAGAGTCCCTCTTTCCTTACACTCCTGAATGAGCCTTTTTATCGGTGCAGAATCGGGGCTTACTATTGCCACAAGCCGTTGTGCATTGATCATGTTGCCGAATCCTATATTTATTAGTTTCATGATTTTAACTCCGATTTATTCAATATTCTGAACCTGCTCACGAATCTTTTCAACCTCTGCCTTGATGTCAATAACCTTACGGGCAATTTCAACATCCTGAGCCTTTGATCCGATAGTGTTGGCTTCTCTGTTAAACTCCTGAACAAGAAAATCCATCTTTCTTCCGATTGCAACCTCACTGTTCATGAAATCGTGCATTTGATCAATGTGACTTCTGAGCCTTACAGTCTCCTCTGCAATGGCGATTTTATCTGCATAAATCGCAGCCTCGGTAAGTATTCTCTGTTCATCGACCTGAACATCGGCAAGAACATTTTTCATTCTCTCAAGAAGCTTTGCGTTATATTCAAGCACTGTCTGAGGAGATCTTTTTTCAATGAAAGCAACATTATCGAGAATGATATCGCAGCGAGAAAGAATGTCGTCTTTAAGCTTTTCGCCCTCTTTTTCACGCATTGAAACGAATGAATCGACCGCAGCCTGAGCAACAGTGCTTACGGCGTTCCAGATAAGCTTTTCATCAGCATCACTTTTGTGAACGGAAAAAATATCATGATTTTTTGCAATAACGGAGGTAGAAACATCATTTTCGAGTCCGTAGGTTTCGGAAATTTCATTTAAAGCGTCGATATAGCCCTTGGCAAGAGAATGATTCACCTTGACAATGCACTCTTCTGCCTCCTGAGCTTCAAGCTGAACATAACACTCGATTTTTCCCCTTGTGACCTTCGACTGCACAAAGGCTTTAAGCTTTTCTTCCAAAAAGCCGTAATTTCTCGGCACTCTGCAGGAAAAATCAAAATATCGGTGATTGACACTCTTTATTTCAACAGTCACCGTGATGCCGTCAACTGTGTCCTGTGCTCTTCCGAAGCCGGTCATACTTCTTATCATTTAAAGTTCCTCCCGTTAATTGAAAAATCAGTAACTTTCAGAAAATAACTGTATTTGATAAATTATATATTGTTTTGCAAATTTTGTCAAATATTATCACATTATTTACAGCAATTTCCTTGAAGAATTGTGGGAATATCATTGAAATATATACTGTTATCTTTTTGAAAATTCATTTTGTCAAGAAAACTGCTGATGTTTTCACATTTGCAATAACCCATGTAGCAGTTTTTATACACTGCGTAATTGTAAGCGCTTTTTAAAAGTCCCTCGACAAGATAAGGCTTTTCGGTGTTATAAGTCAAAAAGTCAACCGTTGCCTTGTCATTTTCGATAACAAGGTGGCACTTTCCCTCACAATTACCGTTCTCCAGAGCCTCAAAAATCACCTCGGGGGAATCCTTTTCGGATACAGGCTTGAAAAAAATCATTTCTTTTTCCTTTCAATGCCCGCCGCAATCATAAGCTTCCTGACCTCATCATCGGTAAGCTCTCTGTAAGCGCCTGTTTTCAACATTCCAAGCTTGATCGAACCGATTGCCGTTCTTTTAAGCCTTGCAACCTCAAGTCCGACCTCCTCACACATTTTTCTTATCTGTCTGTTTCTTCCCTCATAAAGAATGATTTCAAGGACAACTCTGCCCTCCTGCTTAGTGATGACTCTCACATCTGCCGGTGCTGTCATTCTTCCGTCAACAGTCACACCGGTTGCAAGCTTTGTGATTTGCTCCTCGGTAATCGACGGGCGGACAGTAACACGATAAGTTTTTGGAACATGCTTTGTCGGATGAGTCATTGCATTGGCAAATTCTCCGTCGTTCGTGAAAAGGAGCATACCCTCCGAATCTCTGTCAAGTCTTCCGACGGGATAAATTCTTGCCGGCACATCCTTAATAAGCTCTGCAACACACTTTCTGTCCATCTCATCACTCATTGTGGTGATGAAGCCTCTCGGCTTATGAAGTAAAATATAAGTAAAGCTCTGCTGCTTGATAACTTTTTTTCCGCTGACTGTTACCGTATCTTTTTTCGGGTTGATTTTGTCACCGATGGAGGCAACATTGCCGTTAACTCTCACCTTACCAAGCTCAATCAGCTCTTCGCTCTTTCTTCTTGATGCAACACCGCATTCGGCAAGGAATTTTTGAAGCCTAACTTTTCCGTCTGTCATAATTAGTTCCTTTCTTTTTTCAATTTAAAAAGCCTTTTGATATATTCAACCGATCTTTGAAAAAAGCCTTTCTTTTCTTCAAGTGCGTTTTTAAGCGTATCGGCATTTTCGTCAGCAACAACGGGGATTTTTTCAAACAGCTCACCGTCAAAATAAACCCCGACAAAGCCGACGACATCTCCTTTTTCTATCGGAGCGTAAAAATATGAATTAAGGCACAGCTTATACTTTACGACAGTGCCTTTTTTTACATTTAACGGTTCATCGTAAAAGCAGTTGATCTTTATCCGCTTTTTATCTGAACCGTATACAGCTATACTTTTCGGAATATCAAAGCTTGTTTCAACCTTTTCATAAAGAGAATATCCGTAATCATAAAGCTTTTTGTGGTCATTCCAATCATCAGGCGCATTAAGCGTGACTGCAATCAAAACCTTTGAGTCTCTTTGGCAAGCAGAAACAAGGCATCTTCCACTTTTTTTGGTAAAGCCGGTCTTAACACCGAAAACGCCCTCGCAGGAATTGAGCAATCTGTTATGATTTGAAAAGGTTCTTGAAATTTTCGGCTCGACAAATTCAGCCTTATAAGTTTTTGTGCTGCATATTTCCCTGAACCTTTCGTTTTTTACGGCATAAGCACCCAAAAGAGCCATGTCATAAGCCGTCGTGTAATGGTTTTCATCATCGAGACCGGAGGCAGTGACAAAATTAGTCCCCGTCATTCCGATTTCAGCGGCTTTTTCATTCATCATAACGCTGAAAGCCTCTTCGCTTTTGGCAAGATAATTTGCAATAACCACGGCAGCATCATTTCCGGATTCAAGCAGCATACCATAGCATAAAGCTTCAACGGTGAGCTTATCTCCGACATTAAAGCCGATTGCCGTTCCCTCAATATAAACCTTTTCATTGATGCATACTACATCATTGAGCCTGCCCGACTCAACAGCCAACAAAGCCGTCATAATCTTTGTTGTGCTTGCCATCGAGCGTTTTTCATTTGCGTTTTTTTCAAAAAGAACTTCCTTTGTGTCGGCATCAAGAAGAATACTGCTTGACGCACTGAGACTCGGCTCTTCAAGTGCAAAGCAAACGAATCCGAATGTGAAAAAGGTCAAAATAAAAGCTGTAACAAAAAAATTTCTTACATATATTAAC